>JACMNE010000176.1 GCA_014378715.1 Microbacteriaceae bacterium | reverse complement strand
CGGGGGGGGGTGGCACGCCGCAGGTGGAGGACCACCGGGGCAACCCGGCCGCCGGGGGCCGGCCCCCCCGGGGAGGCCGGGGTCGACGACTTCCTCGCCGAGGCGACGCCGGAGGACAAACTCGCCCTGATCCGCGAGGAGCAGCGGGGTGGGCATCTCGTGGCGATGACCGGCGACGGCACCAACGACGCGCCGGCGCTCGCCCAGGCGGATGTCGGCGTGGCGATGAACACGGGGACCTCCGCCGCGAAGGAGGCCGGCAACATGGTCGACCTCGACTCCGACCCGACGAAGCTCATCGACATCGTCCGGATCGGCAAGCAGCTGCTGATCACCCGCGGCTCCCTGACGACGTTCTCCATCGCCAACGACATCGCCAAGTACTTCGCCATCATCCCGGCCATGTTCGCCGGGGTGTTCCCGGGGCTCGAGGCCCTCAATGTGATGGCGCTGCACTCCCCCGCCTCCGCCATCGTCTCGGCCATTGTCTTCAACGCCGTGATCATCGTCTGCCTGATCCCGCTCGCCCTTCGCGGCGTGCGCTACCGGGCGGCGGGCGCCAGCACGATCCTGCAGCGCAATCTATTCGTTTACGGGCTTGGCGGGATCATCGTGCCCTTCATCGGCATCAAGCTCATCGACCTCGTCGTGAGCCTCATCCCCGGATTCTAGGAGAAACCGTGTCCATACCCCGCGGAACCACCCGCCCGTACCTCGTCGCCATCCGCGCCATGCTCGTGCTCACTGTGCTCGTCGGCGTCGGCTACCCGCTGCTGGTCACCGGCGCAGCTCTGCTCCTGCCCGCCCAGGCGAACGGCTCCCTGCTCAGCCGCGACGGGCAGGTCGTCGGGTCGAGCCTCATCGGGCAGTCGTTCACCGACGCCGACGGGGCTGCGCTGCCCGAGTGGTTCCAGTCGCGGCCCTCGACCACCGGTTATGACGGTGGAGCCTCGAGTGGAAGCAACCTCGGTCCGAACAGCTCCGACCTGACCGCCGCGATCGCCGAGAGGCGCGCCGCAATCACCGCGCTCGACGGCGCGACCGCGATCCCTGCCGATGCGCTGACGGCCTCAGGCTCCGGCCTCGACCCCCAGATCAGTCCCGACTACGCCCTCCTGCAGGTGCCGAGGGTTTCCGCGGCGCGTGGCCTCGACGAGCAGCAGTTGCGGGCGCTCGTCGCGTCTATGATTCAGGGGCGGGATCTCGGATTCCTCGGCGAGGAGACCGTCAACGTGCTGCGCCTCAACCTCGCCGTCGCGGCACTCGGCACGAATTAGGGAAACGGATGGTGAAGGGCTCGCTCCGGGTCATGCTGGGCGCCGCCCCCGGGGTCGGCAAGACATTCTCCATGCTCGACGAGGGCCACCGCCTGGCTGCTGGCGGCCGGGATGTCATCGTCGCGGTCGTCGAGACCCACGACCGGCCGGCCACCGCGGCGATGCTCGAGGGCCTCGAGGTGGTGCCGCGGGCTAGCGTCGGCTACCGGGGCGTCACCCTCGAGGAGATGGACCTCGATTCGGTGATCGCCCGGCATCCGCAGACCGCCCTCGTCGACGAACTCGCCCACACCAATGCGCCGGGCTCCCGCAACGACAAGCGCTGGCGGGACGTCGCCGAACTCCTCGACGCCGGCATCGATGTCGTCTCGACCGTGAACATCCAGCACATCGAGTCGCTGAACGACGTGGTGCGGCAGATCACCGGGGTGCCGCAGCGCGAGACGATCCCCGACAGCGTTCTGCGGTCTGCCGACCAGATCGCGCTCGTCGACCTGGCCCCGCAGGCGCTGCGCGACCGCCTCGCCGACGGCTTCGTTTATCCGGCGACCCGCATCGACGCCGCGTTGTCGAACTACTTCCGGCTCGGCAACCTCACCGCCCTCCGCGAACTCGCGCTGCTCTGGCTGGCCGACGAGGTCGACGTCGCACTGCTGGCCTATCGCACCGAGCACGGGATCGACAGCAAATGGGAGGCGCGCGAGCGGGTCGTCGTCGCTCTGCCGGGCGGCCCGGAGGGCGAGACGCTCGTCCGCCGCGGCGCGCGCATCGCGGCGCGCTCGGGCGGGGCAAGTGGTGGCGCCCTCCTCGCGGTGCACGTCACCAGCCAGGATGGCATGACCGAACCGCACCCCGGCGCCCTCGCCGCGCAGCGCACCCTGGTCGAGAGTCTCGGCGGCAGTTACCACCAGGTCGTCGGCGACAGCACCCCCGAGGCCCTCGTCGACTTCGCCCGGTCGATGAACGCGACCCAGCTCGTGATTGGCGTGAGCCGCCGCAGTCGGCTCACCGCGTTCGTCACCGGGCAGGGCAACGGGGCCACGGTTATTCGCCGGTCCGGCGACATCGACGTGCACATCGTCTCGCACGACGCGGCGGGCCGCGCTCTGCCGCCCCGACCGGGACGCCTGCGCCGCGGCGGGCTCGGGAGAGGTCGCCGGGCGCTCGGTTTCGCGCTGACGGCCGCCGCCCTCCCTGCGCTGACCTGGTTGCTCGCCTCGTTCCGCTCCGACGAGTCGATGACCAGCGACGTGCTGCTGTTCCAGCTCTTCGTGGTGGTCATCGCACTGGTCGGGGGCATCTGGCCGGCACTCGTCGCCGCTCTGGCGGCGGGTTTTTCCCTCGACTACTTCTTCGTCGACCCGCTGTACACCGTCACCATCGGGGAGCCCCTCCACCTTGTCGCCCTGATCGTGTTCCTCGTGGTCGCGATCCTCGTGAGCTTCGTCGTCGACGGGGCCGCCAGACGTTCGCGGGCCGCCCGACGCTCGCCCGCCGAGGCCGAGACCCTGGCGACGGTCGCGGGGAGCATCATCCGCGGCGAGAGCGCCATCGAGGCGCTCGTCGGCCGGATGCGCGAGGCCTTCGGCATGCGCAGCGTCACACTCACCTCCCGTGGCGAGGTGCTGTTCGAGTCGGTCGCGCCCGCTCCGACCCCGGGCGGGACATCGCCGGCTGTGGGGGCAGCGTCGAGCCCGCGGGCGGACATCGCGGAGCCGACCGTGATCGAGCTCGGCGGGCCGGGCAGCATCGTGCTGCGCGGGCGGGCGCTGGCGGCCGCGGACCGTCGGATCGCCGACGCCTTCACAGCGCAGCTCGAGGCGGCGCTCGAGCAGCGCGACCTGCGTGCGGCGGCCGAGAGTCTGCGCCCACTCGAGGAGGCGGACCGACTGCGCACGGCGCTGCTCGCGGCGGTCGGCCACGACCTGCGCACCCCGCTCTCCTCGGCGACCGCAGCGGTGTCGAGCCTGCGCAGCACCGATGTGCAGTGGACGGACGATGACCGGGGCGAGCTGCTGGCGACGGCCGAGGAGTCGCTGCACCGGCTCGCCGCGCTCGTCGACAACCTGCTCGACGTGAGCCGCCTCGAAGCGGGGGTGCTCGCAGTCGCACTGAGCGACGTCGGTCTCGACGAGGTCGTGCCGCTCGCGCTCGACGAGCTCGGCCAGCGGGCCGCCGATGTCGTGATCGACGTGCCGTCGGAGCTGCCGGCCGCCCGCTGCGACCCCGTGCTGCTGCAGCGGGTCATCGTGAATCTCGTCGCGAACGCCGTGCGGTACTCGCCGGCCAGTGACCCGGCTCACGTCTCGGCGAGCAGCTTCGCCGACCGGGTCGAGCTGCGGGTGACCGACCACGGGCCCGGCATCCCCCGCGACGTGCTGGCGACTGCGTTCCAGCCGTTCCAGCGACTCGGTGACACCGACAACACCACCGGGGTCGGGCTCGGCCTCGCCCTGTCGAAGGGGTTCGTCGAGGCCATGGGCGGCCGCCTCGACGCGGAGGACACCCCCGGCGGAGGGCCCACCCTCGTGGTGTCACTGCCGGCGGCGCCCGCCACACCTGAGGTTGGCCCCTGATGCGGGTGCTCATCGTCGACGACGACGACCAGATCCTCCGAGCGCTGCGCATCAACCTTGCCGCGCGCGGCTACGAGGTGTCGATCGCCCGGTCCGGCCCGGAGGCGCTCGTTGTCGCCGGATCCACGACCCCCGACCTCGTGGTGCTCGACCTTGGCCTGCCCGGCATCGGCGGCCTCGACGTGATCGCGGGCCTGCGCGGGTGGACCGAGGTGCCGATTCTCGTGGTCAGCGGCCGCTCTGACTCGGCCGACAAGGTCGACGCCCTCGACGCCGGCGCCGACGACTACGTGACCAAGCCGTTCGCCATCGACGAGCTGCTCGCCCGCATCCGCGCGCTCACGCGCCGCGCCCCGCACGAGGCCGAGGCCCCGGTAGTGGTGTTCGGGCCGGTGACGGTGGATCTCGCCCGTAGGACCGTGTCACGAGCGGATGACGCGGGCACGCCACATCCGCTGGCCCTGACCCCCACGGAGTGGAAGGTGCTCGAGCTACTGCTGCGCAACCCGGACCGGCTCGTGACGCGGCAGCAGATGCTGACGACCGTGTGGGGACCGGCGTACACGACCGAGGGGGGATACCTGCGGCTGTACCTCGCGCAGCTGAGGAAGAAGCTCGAGCCGGAGCCGTCGCGGCCGCGGTACCTGCTGACCGAGCCGGGGATGGGCTACCGCTTCTCCCCCGGCTAAAGGGTGCGCGTGCCGAGCAGGACGGCGGTGGCGACGCTCGCGATGGTGACCGCGAACCCGGAGGCGATCCAGCCCGACCGCTGCAGGGTGCGATCGCGTGCGGAGGCGACGATCGACGTGGGGGCCGTCGCCGGGCGGCCCGGACTCCTGAATGATCACCGGGTCAGGGCATCCGCGTGAAGGGCGCGCGGGTGAGGAAGTTCTCGAGGCTGTCGTAGTCGCGGAGGGCGATGAGGAACTCGGTGCGTGAGTAGGGCGAGCCGGAGGCCGAGCCCAGTGTGCCGTCCCAGGACTGGTAGCGCGGCGACGGCCAGATCTCGATCGCGAGCCGCGCCCAGGCGTCCTCGTAGCGGCTGTTCTCCGCCCGACGGGTCCTGGCCGAGCGGGCCACCACAACGCACGCGGCCGCCCCGCAGGCGAGCAGGGCGTCGAGGATCGCGAACACCCCGACGAGCCCGTACCCGGGTCCCGTGCGCGGATCGACGAGGAACCCGACGCAGGCGATCGTGACTGCGACGGCCATCGCCGCGAGCCCGATGCCGATCGACCCTGGCAGCAGCTCCAGCCGCGCGTCGGTCGTCACCGCCATCGATCGGCGAACGTCGAGCGGATCGATCCCGGTGCGCCCGGCCACCCGCTCCGCCGCCTCGACAACCCGGTCGCGGAAGTGGTCTTCGAACATGCTCTGAGATTATGCGAATGGGCCGGCTGGTACGCCGGGTTCTGTCCCCGTTCCCAGCTTGCGCTGTCGACGCTGGACGGCCATCTATCTCGGGACTACGTTGCCGCAGCCCTCTAGCGGTCTACCCGGGAACTCGGCGGGCCGCCTCGAACATTCCCTGTCTGACCTTGCTCCGGGCGAGGTTTACCTAGCCGACCGGTCACCCGAATCGCTGGTGGTCTCTTACACCACCGTTTCACCCTTACCCCGGCCGCCCGCCCGAAGGCGCCCGCCCGTGGCGGTTTACTCTCTGTTGCACTGTCTCGCGGATCACTCCGGGTGGGGATTACCCACCGCCCTGCCCTGTGGAGCCCGGACGTTCCTCGGCATCCGCCCGAGAGCAGATGACGCGACCGTCTTGCCGACCCATTCGCTGCGGACAAGACTACCGGCAGTCCGGCGCCGCACGCCGCAGCACCGCGAACGGTTCAGGCGGCCGGTGTCTTCGGTGTGAGGCCCGACTCGGCGGTGCGGATGAGCACGGCCTGGCTGTCCGGGCAGATGAGCACGTCGTCGGGGGCGGCGGAGCGCACGATCGCCATCTCGTTCTCGAGCAGCTTCACGCCGCTCGCGCTCGATACCCCGCCGCGCAGGTGCGACGCGCCGTAACCGTAGCGGGAGCGCTGGCGTTCGTAGAGTGCGACGAGGTCGGCGGGCAACCGGCCGGAGATCGCCGCGCGGTCGGCGACCACGTTGCCGCGCTCGGTCGTGAGGGCTCCGAGGCTCTCGTCGCGTTCGGCAGCAATGGTCTGGATCTGCGCGAGCACGTCGGCATGCTCGGCGGCAGTGATCTGTGCCGCGTTCTCCAGCGTCTCGAGCTTCTCCATGACGGCCAGCTCGATCTCCTCCAGCTCGTCGCGGCGGCGACGCAGCCCGGCGAGCTCGCTCTCGAGACCGGCGACGTCCTTCACCGAGGTGGACGCCTGCAGGCGGGCGTCGTCCCGCGCGATGCGGGCCTCGACGACCACAACATCCGCTTCGATCCGACGCAGCTCGGTGGTGGTGTCGTCCACGACCCCGGACTCGGTCGTGCGGGCAAGCCGAAGGCGGTCGGCCTCAACCTGCAGCTTGGCGATCGCGGCGAGCTCCGGCAGCGCCTTCGAGCGGTGGTCGAGTTGTTGCAGCTTCGTGTCGAGGGCCTGCAGATCGAGCAGCAGTGCCTGGTCGGCGGGGCTGGCTTTCAGGGCCATGGTGCCTCATTCATCGGGGTCGGGTGGGGTCTGGACAGGTGAAGCGGATGTCGCGTGGCCGGCGTCACTGCGTGACGACGAAATCCCAGGGGTCGGTGCGCAGCTCGCTCACGGTGATCGCGAGTGACGGCAGGGCCGCCCTCAGCTCGGTCGCCCCCTGGTCGAGCCACAGCCACTCGCTCGCCCAGTGGGAGACGTCGATCAGCGCCGGCCCGCCGCCCGCCCGCGCGTTCTCGCGCGCCTCCGACGCCGGGTGGTGCCGCAGGTCGGACGTGATGTAGACGTCGGCCCCCCGCACCAGCGGCTCGCTGAGCAGGGAGTCACCCGCCCCGCCGCACAGCGCGACGGTCGACACGGGCAGCTCGTAGTCGCCCGAGACGCGCACGCCCGTCGCCGTCGCCGGCAGCAGGTCGGCGAGCTGCCTGGCCAGGCGGCCGAGGGTCGTCGCGGTGGGCAGGGTGCCGACGCGCCCGGTCCCGCCGCGCCCGTTCCGTGCGCCGACGATCGGGCGGATGTCGGTGAGGGAGAGCAATCGGGCGAAGACCCCCGATGTGCCGGAGTCCACGACGTCGGCGTTCGTATGGGCGGAGACGAGGGCGCAGCCGGCGCGGATCAGCCGGGCGAGCATCGCGCCTTTATAGCGGTCCTCGGCGACGGTGGTGACGCCGCGGAGCAGCAGTGGATGGTGCACGAGCAGCAGGTCGGCAGAGAGGCCGATAGCCTCGTCGACCGATTCGGAGACGGCGTCGACCGCGAAATGCACGCGGGACACGGGGGCGCCCGGGTCCCCGGAGAGGAGCCCGGGGGCATCCCAGGCGGAGGCGCCGTCGAGCGGCCACAACGCCTCGATCGCGGCGTTGACCTCGGCTACGGTGATTGGCACACCCAGCAGTCTACCGGCGGGGTGCCACAGCGCT
>JACMNE010000175.1 GCA_014378715.1 Microbacteriaceae bacterium | reverse complement strand
GATCGCGGTCTCCGCGGTCGAGAAAAGGGTGTCGATGAAGAGGTCGTCAGACACGATGTCGGGGAACTCGTCGAATCGCGACCGCCCCGCGACGGACAGGGCATATGTGCCGGCGCCCCACAGTCGTTGCTGGATCGAGGGTAGCTGGCCGCGGATCCGGTACCAGAGCCGAACAGCGAGGCTCGCCCTGGTCGACTCGAAATGGATCGGGGGCCGCGCCGCCAGTACGTCGGCACCCGGCTCCTCGCTCCCCGGGGTGCGCCCCGGAGTGAGGGTGTCGAAGATGGCCAGGGCGGCCCGCGCCGTGAGCACCACATCGGCATCAAGGTAGATGCGTGGACCGGGGGATGCCACGTGGTCGGCGGCGCGGAGCGCGCCAACTTTCGAGGCCACCGGGAGGTCGAGCACAGTAATGCCGGCGCGCTTCGAGGCGATCTCGACGGTGTCGTCCGTGCATCCGTTCGCCGCGACGATGACGCTCGCGCTGCCATGCCCGATGAGGGGCGCGAGGGCGTCGAGACAGCGGGCGATGACCGCCGATTCGTTGTGGGCGGCGATCACCACAACTCCTCGGAGTGCAGTTTTTCGCATGGTCACCCCAGCAGCCTACCAATCGGAAAAATCGCCGAGAAAGCTGTTTTACCAGCATTTCTCCCCCGGATTGGGGACATCGGATACCTCGACGATTGAATGAGGATGCTCTAGCGTGGAGTTTTACTGGGGGGCAGTCGTTATACGATTGCAACGATTCGTGGGTGTAGATGTCTGACTTCGGGTGTGACGCAGCCTCACGGATGGAACTTCGTCGGTGACCTCCTGTCGCCTGCGACAGGAGGTTTTCCGTTTGAAGAAATTACTGTCTCGTCTGTCTATCACAGGCTGGAGGCGCAACGTCCTCATCGTCGCCCTCGCCTATCTCGTCGCCGTCGGCGGCCCCTCGGTTGCCGCCGCGCACAGCGGATCCGGTGCTGATCACCGGCCGGGACACACCGCCTCGAGCAACCAGCACGGCGTCAAGAAGCTCGGCGCCAAGAAGCTCGGCGTTAAAAAGCACGGCGTCAAGAAGTACGGCGTCACCGTCAAGACACCGCCGGTCGCAGCACCGGCACCGGCTCCGGCCCCGGTTCCGGTTCCGGTACCAGTTCCGGTTCCGGTTCCCCCGATCACTCCCCCGGCCACCGTAGCGGTCATCGTGCCGGCTCCGCCAACCACTTCCGTCACCCCTCCGGCAGCCAGCACGGGCTGGCCGGATAGCTCGAACACTGGTGTTCCGGCGGGCTTGGCACTTACGGCCTCTCCGGGTCTCACCATCACCAGGGAGGGAACCGTGATCAGCGGCCTCGACATCAACGGTGACGTCGTGATCCGAGCGTCGAACGTGACGATCAAGAACTCCAGGGTGCGCGGCAAGATCGACAACGGAGACCAGAACGCCTACCACAACACCCTCATCCAGCGGGTAGAAGTCATCGGTCCGTATGACGGTGCCTCCGACAACGGCGTGGCGGCGGTGGGTTTTACCGGCTACACCTGTGACGGCTGCAACGTGCGGGGCTGGGGCAAGGGCTTCGGCATGAGCGCCGACGTCATGATCAAAAACTCGTGGGTTCACGACATTGTGGTCTTCGGCGATCCGGCCAACGGGGGCAGTCACAATGAAGCGATCCTGAGCCTCGGTGGAACAAACCTTACGATTCTGAACAACCGTCTCGATGCCGGAGACTCTCCTAACGCGTCCGCATCATTGGCCCTGTACAGCCAGTGGGAGGCCTACAAGAACGTTCTTGTTCAGGGCAACCTGCTCGACGGTGGCGGGTACTGCCTCTACGCCGGACTCGGTGGCTCGTACGGCGCGAGCAACACCAAGTTCATCAATAACACGTTCGGCACCAAGTACAGCCCGCGCTGCGGCTGGTACGGCCCTGCGGTCGCGTATGACCCCGGCAATGGCAACCAGTGGACTGGCAATGTCATGCAGTCCGGTGCGGCAGTCGACACCCCTGGACGGGGCTAAAACCACCTCGCCTCGACGATTGTGATTCACAATGAGAGAGCGGCCCGACCCACCGCGCGAAGGGCCTCTCTCTCTTATGTGATTAGCTCGTAAGAGCGTCGCGCGGTCGCAGCGCTTTACGGGCGAGTCACGAGCGAACCGGCACCGAAGAAGGTCTCGTGCCAGATCTCGAGGCTCATGAGCGTCCAGATCCGGCTCTCCTCGTTGAACTGGCCAGACTCGTGGCGCGTGAGTAGCTCGCGAACCGCCGTGCGGTCGAAGTTCTGTGCGACGAATGAGTCGGTACCGGTGAGTCGATCCCACATCGAGTCTCTGAGATCCGATCGGAACCACGATTCAAGGGGAACCCGGAAGCCCACCTTCTTGCGGTCGACGATTTCGGCGGGGATATAGCGGCGCGCGACCTCCTTGAGCACCCACTTCGTCGTGCCATTTCGCACTTTCACGTTTGAAGGGAGACGGAAGGCGAGTTCGACGAGTCGGTGATCGAGCAACGGCGGCCGGAGTTCCAACGACGCGGCCATGGACATCCGGTCACCGCGTTCGAGGAGATTGTCGGGCAGCCAGCTCTCGAGGTCGGCGAGAAGCATCTGCCGGATGACGTCCCCCTCACGCTTGGTCGAGACCCCGCCAGTGCGCCGGGGGAGCGAGCCGAGGAGTGACTCGCGTTCGCGCTTCGTGAACGGGGCGAACCAGGTGCGGAACTGTTCCTCGCGATCGACCGCGCCGGCCGCACGCACGGCGATCCGTGCACGGGAGAACCGGCCCGACATCCGTGGTTCGAAGAAGTTGGCGGCTCCCGAGCGCAGCCAGCCGGGCGCGGAAGACGCCGCTGCGACGGCGCGAGCCGCCCGGTACTTGGGGTAGCCGGCGAAAAGCTCGTCGCCGCCCTCTCCAGAGAGGATAACCCGCACCGATTCGCGGGCCGCCTGCGCGAGCCGGAACACGGCGATGTCGGCCGGCTCGGAAATCGGCGCGTCGCGATGCCAGGTCATCGTGGGCCACAGGGACTCGAAATTCGTGGCATCGACCATCACCTCCCGATGATCGGTGCCGACATGTTCGCTCACCTTTCGCGCCCACTGCAGCTCGTCGGTTCGCGCGTCACCGAAGCCGGCCGCGAAGGTCTGCACACGACGATCGGGACGAAGTGAAGCGATCTTCGCCACGATGAGGCTGCTGTCCACCCCGCCGCTGAGATAGGCCCCGACCGGCACGTCGGCGACGAGGGCTGAATCGACGGCGGTCGTGATCGCGGCGTCGACGGCCTCGACGGCGGTAGCAGGCGTCCAGGTGCCGCTCGGATCTTCTTCGGGGGGTTGCCAGTAGCGCGTGATGGCGATCGTACCGTCGCGCGTGACCTCGGCACGATGAGCCGGCCTCAGCTTGGAGATTCCTGCGAAGAGAGTGTTCGGCGAGGGCACCGAGCGGCCAGAGAGGTAGGAGTCGAGACTCTGGAGGTCGACGCTCGGCACGGTGGGTATCGCCGCGAGAATCGCCTTGATCTCCGAGCCGAAAACCAGCCCTTCGGCCGAAACCGTGTAGTTGAGGGGGAGGATGCCGAGTCGATCGCGAACGAGATGGGTGGTGCCGGTCTGGGTGTCGTGGATGGCGAAGGCGAACTGTCCGACGAGTCGCTCGACGAATCCGATGCCGTGCTGCACGATTCCGGCCAGGATGACCTCGGTGTCTCCGTCGGTGTGGAACGGGTAGTCGAGAGTTGCGCGCAATTCGCGGTAGTTGAAGATCTCACCGTTGAAGCAGAGCACCCAGCGCTCGTCGGCGCTCGTCATGGGCTGAGAGGAGCTGGCGAGGTCGATGATCGACAGTCTGGTGTGCGCGAAACCCACCGTTTCGGACTGCCAGAAGCCCGACGCATCCGGTCCGCGATGAGCGAGAGTATCGCCCATGGCGACGAGAGCCGCACGGTCTATCGGACGGCCATCGAACCGGTGGATGCCCGCTATTCCGCACATGAAGTGAGCATATCCAGATACCATCGGAGCTGTCGACCGGCCGGTTTCACCCACCGCCCCCGGATCCTCGAGCACTGCGATCGGAGTACCCAGTAATGCGAGAAGGTTCGCGAACCCGAAACCACGTTCTCGTCATAGTGCAGAACCTGCCTGTTCCGCTCGATCGTCGGGTCTGGCTCGAATGCCAGGCGCTGAAGGCCCAGGGTTACGAAGTCTCGGTTATCTGTCCCAAAGGACCGGGGGATCCGGCGCGCCAGACGATCGACGGTATCTCGATCTACAAGTACCGTCCGGCGCCTGAGGCAAAGGGTGTTCTCGGTTTCGCGGTGGAGTTCGCCTATTCCTGGCTTCGAACTGCCGCACTCTCGCTGCGCGTGTGGCGCGAGCACGGGTTCGATGTGATCCAGGCCTGCAACCCGCCGGACACCTACTGGCTTCTTGCCCGGCTCTGGCGCATCCGTTCGGTGCGGTTCGTCTTCGACCAGCACGACCTCAATCCCGAGCTGTTTCTCTCCCGATTCGGTGAGCCCAAGTCGGCAGGAGCGCGTCTGCAATACGGCTTTCTTCGCTGGCTAGAGCGCCAGACCTACCGTGCCGCCGACCATGTCATCTCGACCAACGGCTCATACAAGGCTGTGGCCATGCGTCGCGGGAAGCGTGCGTCGTCGTCGGTCACCGTGGTGCGCAGCGGACCGGATACCCGGGTGATGCGCCCGATCTACGCCGAGGCCGCGGAGGGGATCGGCCCGGGGCCGATCCTCGTCTATCTCGGCATCATGGGTCCCCAGGATGGCGTGGACACGGTGCTCACCGTAATGGACGAGCTCGTCCACCGGCGCGGACGCACGGAAGTCCGGGCGGTACTGATGGGCTTCGGGGACTGTCTCGAAGACCTTCGGGCGCAGTCGACCTCCCTCGGCCTCGACGATCACGTCCATTTCACCGGGCGCGTCGGGCTGGACGTCATCGCGACCTATCTGAGCGCGGCAGCGATCGGCCTCGGTCCCGACCAGAACACTCCGCTCAACAATGTATCCACGATGAACAAGACCATGGAGTACATGGCCTATGCGCTACCCTCCGTCTCCTTCGACCTTGTCGAGACCAGGGTCTCGGGGGGTGACGCGGCGATCTACGTTCCCTCCGGCGACTTCGAGGGATTCGCCGACGCGATCGAAGGACTCCTCGACGATCCGGATGCCCGGGAGAGGCTCGGCCGAGCCGCCCGCGAGCGCGTCGCGACGGAGTTGGACTGGCAGGAGCAGGCCAAGGCCTACGTGGGCGTGTTCGACGAGGTGCTCGGTCGCCGCGTCGACGAGGCCCGGCAGGCGAGCTGGCCATTCACGGCAGACGCTGGTGTGCTCTTACCGAACCGCCAACACGTGGACCTCGACGACGAGATCCGATACACGGCGTTCTTGCGTGACCGCGGGCGCCCCGGGGTCGAAAGCACTCCCTAGCGAGAAGTCCGGGTCGCCCGCGGGAGATCGCGCCACGACCGCTGGTCGAGCAGGGTCTTCATGATCTGCCGGTGAGCGGCGCTGTAGCTGCGCATCACCGCGTGCAGGATCACCGTCGCATGGAAGGCCGCGGCATAGCCTGCCGAGTGGTACTTGCGCACGTATCGCACCCGGTTGACCGCCATGAGGCTCTTGAGGCGTACCGACGCGCCCGATCCGCCCTCGTCGTGTCGCATCCGTGCCGACGGTTCGAACCAGATCGACGCTCCACGCTCGCGGGCTCGCCGGAGGTAGTCGACCTCTTCCGAGTAGAGGAAGAACCGTTCGTCCCAGTCGCCGATGGCATCGGCGATGTCCCGCCGCGTGAGCACGGCCGCCCCGGTAGACCACTCGACCGGATGGGCGCTCTCGTAACTGCCCGGGGAGAGCACCGTCTCGGAGAGGGCGGCCGGTCGAGCCGCGAGGTGCGCGCCGAACAGGGCGTCGCCGAGGGAGTTGACGATGGTCGGCTCCCGGCGAAGGGAGAGGGAGGTCGCGCCATCCGTTCCGACGAGTCTCGGCACGACCACGCCGGCTCCGGATATCTCGAGCCTGTCGAGCATCGCCCGCAGGCAGCCGGGCTCGACTGCGAGGTCCGGGTTGAGCACGAGCACGGCATCCGCTGCACCGAGATGGGCGGATGCGGCGTTCACACCCCCCGCGTATCCGAGGTTGCCGCCGGTCTGCACGACGATCACATTCGGCTCCGTGGAGAGCAGCGCGACCGTGTCGTCGGCCGAGGCGTTATCGGTCACAATAAGGCGGATGCCCACCTGCACCGCTTCCGCCCGGAGGCTCTCGAGCAGGCCGGCGACATGATCGGCGTTGTTGTAGGTGACGACAACGAGCGCGATTTCGGCGTGTTCGCCTGCGGCGGCGAACGATGCCCGTGCGTCGCTCATTCGCGCACCACCGAGGGCGACCAGGCGTGCTGGATGAACCGGGAGCCCGCCGCCGTTCCGGCGAAGGGGATGGACCAGATGTCGCTGTCTCCCGGGGAGTCGATTCTCGGCATCCCGTAGAGCAGCGTCGAGTCGTCGAGCCAATCGACCTGGTCGTCGACGCTGCGCTTCTCGGGGAGCAGCTTCTCCACCCCGGTGGCCAGATCGAGCACGGCGATCGACCAGTAGGCGGTCGTGGAGGTCGACACGTTCTTCTTGTAGGCGACACGGGTGCCATCCGGGGAGAGGGACGGGCATTCTGCGGTCTGTGTCACCGTCGTGAGCGTGCGGGCCGCAAGATCGCCCTTCACCAGCCAGGTGCGGCCCCCGGTGGAGGCCGTCGCATAAAAGACGTTGTCGTCCGTGCTGAAGGTCACTCCCCAGAAGTTGCGGTCGGCGGCGGTGTTGCGCTGTCCGTCGATCATCAACGCGAAGGCCTCCAGGTTTCCATAGTCGGTGCCATCGGTGCTGGAGATCTGGGTCGCGGTGGCGAAACCGACGGTGCCGTAGGACTCTCCGGTGACGAAGGAGGTGAACGCGACGAGCTTGGAGTCGGCCGAGATGCGGGTGCGGCTCGGGATGCCGGGAAGGGCCCACGCCTTCTTCGCCTGCCACTTCGCGTCGTAGAGGGTCGCGCTGAAGGTGGTGAGCACGCCACGGTCGATGCGAAGACACATTGAGTATTTCGCCGTCGAGTAGATCCGGTCGCAGGCGACGGTGCCGATGGCGCGGGTTCCTTTCGGATCGGACAGTGGCACGCTCGACTCCAGGCCGTAGCCCGCGCCGGTCGCGGTATTGCGGAACACGATCCGGGAGCCGGTGTCGACCGCCGGCGCCGTGGTGGTGTCAACCTGGCTCGGCGCATCCAGCCTGGCCTGGTAGCCGGAGAACGCGATGATTCCGTAGACCGTGGCCCCGCCGAGCAGCACAATCGTCAACACGGCCGCGATGACGAGCCTCAGGCGAGAGGTCATGCGGTCTTCGCCACGGTGAGCAGGGGGCGAAGGATGACGACGACGGCCGGGATGGCGAGCGCGAGCACCGCCGCGACGATGAGCATCGCATCCACTCGTCCGATGGCGAACCAGAGGACGCCAAAGCCGGTCGAGGCGATCAGCCGGGCCACCGCGACCACGGTCTGGGTCGCGGCGATGCCGCTTGCGGTGTTGCCGGGGGGCGAGAACTGGGCGGCGAGAGCGGCGAGCACCCCATCCGTCGCGGCGTAGAAGAAGCCGAGGAGCACCATGCAGAGGATCGTGATCGTCGCTCCGCCGACGGGCAGGGCGGTGAGGGCATACGCGGAGAGGAGGGCGCCGTGGCCGATCACGAAGATCCGTACCCGGCCGAACCGGTCCGCGAGCCTGCCGAGGGGCACGGCGAACACGAAGAAGGCGACGTTGGTGCCGACATAGAGCAGCGGGAACCACTGCGCGGCGAAGGAGCCCCGTGCCTGCAGCACAAGATAGATGAATCCGTCGCCGACGGTGAGCAGCCCGAGCACGCCCGCGGCGAGCATCAGTCGGCGCAGGCGCGGGTCGTTGAGATTGCGCCAGCGGAACGGCCGGCGGGGTTCGGAACTGGCGGCGGCGCGCTCCGAACGGGGCCGCCGGTTGGGAACGAGGAGGCCGAGAAGGATGACCCCGACTATCGCGAACGCGAGCGACACCACGAACACGGTGGTGTAGCCGGTGGGTATGAAATAGAGGATCACGAAGGCGAGGAGGGGCCCCACCGCCGCCCCGATCGTGTCGAGCATTCGATGGACGCCGAATGACCGCCCGAGGTTGGACGGATCCGACGATGCGGTGATGAGCGCATCGCGCGGGGCGGTGCGCACCCCCTTGCCCAGCCGGTCGACGGTGACGACAGCGATGATCATGGCGAACCCGCCGGCGAACAACAACCAGACCTTCGCGAGGGCCGAGATCCCATACCCGAAGAACGCGATCCATTTGGGCTGGTCGGCGCGATCGGATGCCCAGCCGCCGCCGATCCGCACCACGGCGCTCACGCCCTGGTAGAGGCCGTCGATGAAGCCGTAGGCGATGGTCGAGAGGCCCATGGCGCTCGTGATGTACAGCGGGAGGATCGCGGCGACGGACTCCGACGAGACATCCGTCAACATGCTCACGATGCCGAGCGTGATCACCACGGAGGAGACGCGGCGCTTCACCTGCGCGGTTGCCTCCGAGGGCTGCTCGGCATCGCCGCGCTCGTTGAGCGAGATGTACATGAAATCGACCTTAGGGGGCGATCAGGGTGTCGCGCGAAGCACGGCGTAGAGCGAATAGTTCGCGCCGGACTTCGTGGACGTCACGGTGAGGGTGACGGTGTCGTTAGAGTGCGTGAACGAGAAGGCCGTCGATCCGCCGACCGCGGGGACCTCGGTGGCGATGAGCCCGATCTTCGCGAAGGCCGACTGGTAGAAGTAGAGCAGGTCGGCGGCCGACATCGTGGTCTTCGCCACGAGGGTCGCCTGCACGTTGTCGCCGCTTGATGCGACGGCGGAATTGGCGATCGTGGAGGCGTGGGCCACCGGGATCCTGGAGGGGAAGCCGTCGACGAGGGATCCGCTCTTCGACGCCGTCTTCGGGGCGGGGCCGCTCAAGAGCGGGGCGACTGCGGACGATGCCGGATTGGCGCGAGAGATCGATGCTCCGGAGCCCTCTACCTCTGTCGACGTGCGGGTCGTGTCATTGCCGGTGCCACCGGGCAGGGACTGCGCCCCCGGGGCCACGGTCGAGTCGGGATTCGTCGGCCGCGTCGTGGAGACGGGCACCGGCTTGGTCGTCATGGCCGGGGTCGGTGCGGCCACTGGCGTGGTGGACGCACCGGGGAGGACGGAGAAACTGATCGCTGCGGCAAGCACAACGGCCGCGGCGATGAGCCCGGCCACGATGACGTGGCGCGGGGAGATGCGGCGGTGGGGAGTTGCCGGGGTCATGCGGGGCGGAGGATTCCGTCGCTCTCGCGATAGACCTCGGCGGTCTTCGGGCAGAAGAAGACACCATCGCCGTCGTCGCGGAGCACGGCTCCGCTCCGACCAACCCAGCCGATGCGGCGGGCTGGAGTGCCCGCGACGAGGGCGAAGTCGACGACATCCTTCGTGACGACGGATCCGGCGGCCACCAGTGCCCAGCGTCCGATCGTGATCGGGGCGATACAGACTGCGCGGGCGCCGATCGACGCGCCGGTGCGCACGGTGACTCCGACGGCATCCCAGTCGTCATTGGTCTTGCGTGACCCGTCGACGTTGATCGCGCGAGGGAAGAGGTCGTTCGTGAACACGGCGCCGGGGCCGACGAAGACGCCGTCTTCGAGGAGAGCCGGTTCGTAGACCAGCGCGTAGTTCTGCACTTTGCAGTTCTTGCCCACGATGACCCCCGGCCCGATGTAGGCGCCGCGACCGATGATCGACCCACCGCCGACTCGTGCGTACTCCCGCACCTGGGCGAGATGCCAGACGAGACTGCCGTC
>JACMNE010000036.1 GCA_014378715.1 Microbacteriaceae bacterium | reverse complement strand
GTCGCCGGGGTCGAGGCGCAGGCCTGCGCGGCGTTGCTACTCGACTTCTTCGACGAGCGCCGCTGAGAAGGGCGCCGCTCAGCTCGACAGGTTCGTCAACCACTCGTCGAGCATCAGGTTCGACGCGGTCTCCATCGCGGCGCCGTGCTCGTCGCGCTGCGCCAGCAGGTCGGGCGCAGCGATGCCGCGGGCGGCAAGCTCGTCCGCGCCGTCCGCGATCCACTCCGCGTACATGTCGCCGGTGAGCTCGGGGTGGAACTGCACCGCGAGCGCGTAGTCGCCCATCCGGAACGCCTCGTTGCTGTACTCGGCCGAACTGGCGAGCCGGGCCGCCCCGGCCGGCAGCCGGAAGCTGTCCCCGTGCCACTGCATCACGGGCAGGCCGTCGAAGTGCCGCAGCGGCGAGTCCATCCCCGCCTCGGTGAGGTTGACCTTCGAGAACCCGATCATCGTTGACTTCCCGGGGCTCGCCCGTCCGCCGAGCGCCTCGGCCACCATCTGCGCGCCGAGGCACACCCCGAGCGTCGGCCGCTCGGCCTCGAGCCGGGCGGCGAGCCAGGCGAGCTCGGCCAGGATGAACGGGTGCGCCTCGGTCTCGTGGACACCCATGTCCCCACCGAGAACCACCACGAGATCGGCGTCGGTCGCCTCATCCGCTATCGACCGGGGATCGACGTAGCGCACCTCATAGCCGTGGGCGGCCAGCACCGCGGCGAAGCTGCCGAGGTGCGCGATCTCCTGATGGCGGATGACGAGGGCAACGCGGCCGGGCACGGGCTCGCCCACGGTCAGTCCGCCGCCTTGATCACGAAGGAGTCGGTCGGCGGGTTGGCGTCGCCGGGCGGCGCGTAGACGTCGGGCTCGAGGTAGATGACCCGCGCGAGGGGCACAGCGGAGCGGATGCGCGCCTCGACAGCGTTGATCGACGTGGCCACGTCGGCGAAGCGCGACCCGGCGGCGAACGCGATCTTCGCGGCGACGAGCAGCTCCTCCGGGCCCAGGTACAGGGTCTTCATGTGGATGATCGCCTCGACGTCCGGGTCGGCGTTGATGGCGTCGCGGATGCGGTCGGCGTCGTCGGGCGTCGCGCCCTCGCCGATCAGCAGGCTCTTGGTCTCGATGCCGAGGATGATCGCGACGAGCACCAGCAGGGCGCCGATCGCGAGGGTACCGATGGCATCGAAGATCGTGTCGCCCGTGGCGACGGAGAGCAGCACGCCCGCCATGGCCAGGCCCAGGCCGAGCAGCGCCGCGACGTCCTCGAGCAGCACGACCGGCAACTCCGGCGCCTTCGCCTTCCGCACGAACTCCACCCAGGACTGCTTACCGCGCACGTGGTTCGACTCCTTCACAGCGGTGCGCAGGGAGAAGGACTCGAGCACGATGGCGATGCTCAGCACGAGGATCGGCAGCCACACGTTCTCGAGTTCGTGCGGGTTGTTGATCTTGTCGATGCCCTCGTAGATGGAGAACATCCCGCCGACGGTGAACAGGATGATCGACACCACGAACGCGTAGACGTAGCGCTCCCGGCCGAAGCCGAAGGGGTGCTCCGGGGTCGCGGCCCGCTTGGCGAGGGCGCCGCCGCGCAGCAGCAGCAGCTGGTTGCCCGTGTCGGCGAGCGAGTGCACACCCTCCGCGAGCATCGAGCTCGACCCGGAGAAGAACCAGGCGATGAACTTCGTGATCGCGATTCCGAGGTTCGCGAACATCGCCGCGATGATTGCCGTGTTCCCGCCGGATGCGCTCATGCGACCAATCCTAGGATGGGGCGATGATCAACCTTCCCTCCATCGCCATTCTCGGAACCGGATCGATGGGCGGCGCGATCCTCAGCGGCCTGCTCTCACCGCAGGTCACGGTCGACGGAGGTATCCGGGTCACGAACCGCACGGAGGCGAAGGCGGCCGCCCTTCGCACCGGCACTGTCACGAGCCTCTCGTCCGAACTCGACCCCGATGCGAACCTGGCCGCAGTGGCCGGGGCGAGCATCGTGCTCGTGGCCGTCAAGCCCGCCATGGTGCCAGGTGTCCTGCACCAGATAGCGGATGTCGTCGACCCCGGGGCCATCGTCGTGTGCGTCGCGGCTGGCGTCACCATCGCGACGATGGAGGCCATCGTGTCGGTTCCCGTGCTCCGGGCGATGCCCAACACCCCATCGACGGTGGGCAGGGGCGTCACCGGCCTCAGCGCAGGACCGCGCGCGACGCCTGAGCAGGTGGACGCGGCATCCGCTCTCTTCGGCACGGTGGGGGAGGTGCTGGTGGTCCCCGAGGAGCAGATCGACGCCCTGAGCACGATCTCGGGTTCAGGGCCCGCCTATGTGTTCTCGCTCATCGAGTCGCTGACGCGCACGGCGATGAACCACGGGTTCACGCTCGGGCAGTCCCGGGTGCTGGTCGAGTCGACGTTCCTCGGGGCGTCCGAGCTGCTGGCGGCCTCGGGCGAGACCCCGACCGAGCTGCGGCGAAGGGTGACGAGCCCGGGTGGCACCACGGCGCAGGCGATCGCCGTGATCGAGGAGGCCGACCTGACGGCCGTGTTCGACCGGGCAACGGGCGCGGCGCTGGCGCGTGCCGTGGAGCTGTCGGCAGGCTGATCGAGCTGAGAGGCTCAGCTCTGCAGTGCCGCGAACTTCTCGATATCGACCGAGTTGCCACTGACGATGATCAGGTCGTGATTCGAGATGATCGACTCCGGCGAGGCATAGGTGAACTCCTTGCCGGGCGACTTGACGCCGACCACCGTGATGCCGTATTTCTGGCGCACCCGGGATTCGCCGAGCGAGATGCCGCGAATCGGCTTGGGCGGGTACATCTTGACGATCGCGAAGTCGTCGTCGAACTCGATGAAGTCGATCATGCGGCCGGAGACGAGGTGGGCGACGCGTTCGCCGGCCTCTGCCTCGGGGTAGATCACGTGGTTCGCGCCGATGCGGGCGAGGATCTTGCCGTGCGACTGGCTGATGGCCTTCGCCCAGATCTGTGGGATTCCGAGGTCGACGAGGTTCGCGGTGATCAGCACACTCGCCTCGACGGAGGACCCGACGGCCACGACGGCCACGGAGAAGTCCTGGGCGCCGATCTGACGCAGGGCGTCGATGCTGCGGGCGTCGGCCTGCACGGCGTGGGTCACCCGCTCCGACCACTTCTGCACGAGCAGCGCGCTCTCGTCGATCGCGAGCACCTCACGGTCGAGGCGGTCGAGCTGGCCGGCCGTCGCGGCACCGAATCGGCCGAGGCCGATGATGAGCACGGGGGCATCGTGGGGGATGCGTTCAGCCAACGATGGGCCTTTCTTCTGCGCGGCGGAACAGCTGCCGCCTGGTGCTCGCGGCCAGGGCGGCTGCGAGTGTCACTGTACCAACGCGGCCGAGGAACATCGTCGCCGCCAGCACATAGGCGGCGGAGTCCGGGGCGTTCTGGGTCAGCCCGGTGGACAGGCCCGAGGTCGCGAAGGCCGAGATCACGTCGAAGAGCACATGGTCGAGCGGGGCGTCGGTGAGCTGCAGCACCACGATGCTGGCGGCAGCCACGGTCGTCGCGCCCCAGAGCACCACACTCACCGCCAGGCGGAGCACGTCGCCGGGGATACGACGGTCGAAGGCCTCCATCGACTCGTTGCCGCGAGCCTCAGCGAAGGCCGCGAGGAACAGGATGGCGAGGGTCGTGACCTTGATCCCGCCGGCGGTCGACGCGGACCCGCCGCCGATAAACATCAGCATGTCGCCGACGAGCAGGCTCGACCCGTTGAGGTCGGAGACCTCGATCGTGGAGAACCCGCCCGACCGCGTCATCATCGACAGGAAGAAGGACTGAAGGGAGCGCTGGCCGAAGTCGAGCCCACCGAAGGTGCGCGGGTTGGTGAACTCGAGGAAGAAGAACGCGATCGCCCCGAGTACAAAGAGGATCAGGGTCGTGATGATCGTGAGCTTCACATGGATGGACCACCGCTTCGGCTTGCGGAAGTTACGGGTGATCGCGTAGATCACCGGGAATCCGATCGCGCCCAGGAACACCGACAGCATCATCACGCAGAGGAACCACGGGTCGCTCGCGAAGGGGTCGAGGCCGCCAGTCGTCAGGACGAACCCCGTGTTGGTGAAGGACATGACCGCGAAGTACGACGACACCCACAGCGAGTGCAGGAATCCGCTGCCCTCGAGCAGCACCCGCGGGAGCAGGAGGAGGGTGATCACCAGCTCGATCACGAGCATGCTCACCGCAACCGTCACGAGCAGGCCGCCGATCTCGCCCAGCCGCACGGCCTGGCCCTCGGCCACCGGTCCGCGCTGGATGCGGAGCGGATTGCTGTCGCTCGCCGCCATCAGCTTCTGGCGCAGCCCGAGGCGGCGGGAGATCACGAGCCCCAGGATCGACGCGAGAGTGAGCACCCCGACGGCACCGATCTGTACCCCGATGAAGATCACGGCGTGACCGAACGGCGACCAGTAGGTCGCCATGTCCACGGTCGCCAACCCCGTGACGCAGATGACCGAGACGGCGGTGAAGAGCGCGTCGACCAGGGGGGTGAAGCCCACGCCGGTGTTCGACACGGGCAGGCCGAGGAGCAGGGTGAAGATGAGCACCAGGCCCGCGAACACCACGATTGCGAACCGGGCGGGCGTCGCGGCGGCGAAGCGGTCGATCGAGTCCCTGACCCGTCCGAGCACAGAACGGCGCGACAGCGGTCTCACGCCCATCTTGTCCCCTTCGTGCCAATCATCCCCGTCGATTCTCTCCCGCCGAGTCGCCATGGTACTCCGGAGCGTGATCCCAGTACCCTGATTCCATGCCAGACATTTTTGACGTGATCGCAGATGCGACCCGCCGTGACCTCCTGACGGCGCTCCTCGACCGCTTCGTGGCGACCGATTCGCCCTTCGGCGAGCTGAGTGTCGGCGAGATGGTTGAGAAGCTCGCCCTCAGCCAGCCGACCGTCTCCAAGCATCTCAAGGTGCTCCGCGACAACGACCTCGTGCGAGTGCGCGAGGAGGGGCAGCACCGCTACTACCGGTTGAACCCCGAGCCCCTCAACCAGATCGAGCACTGGACCCTCCCCTTCCTCTCGGCGAACTTCGACGCCGACGCCGAGGCGGGCACCGCGGTCTTCGCCGCGTGGTCCGGCGCCCGCGTTCCTGCCCCGTTCCGCCGGGCAGCAGAACGTCTCGAGCACGCCTCCGAGTCAGGTGCCTCCCTCGGGCGTGCTGCAGCGGATGTCTCGTTCCAGGCGCGATCCGCGATCGAAGACGCCACCGCAACCGTGCAGCACCGGGTCATCGACCCCGTGCGCAAGGCCCTCGGTCGCCAGTAGCTCCTCGCGCGCTATTGCGCCGCGGTCGTCCCACCCCATATCGTGACCTGTGCACCCCGTTTCACATCCGTCACTCGACATCACACGAGTTACAGGGGTGCGTCCTTTCACCACAGATCTCGCGAAAGCGCACAACCGGGGCGGGAACATGGCTGGCGAACTCTCGGAGGTGCGATTCCTCACGGTGGCGGAGGTTGCCGACATGATGCGGGTGTCGAAGATGACCGTCTACCGCATGGTCCACGCAGGCGAGCTGCCCGCCATCCGCTTCGGACGATCCTTCCGGGTACCGGAGTCGGCGGTCGAGGCCGCGATCTCGACCCACATCGCCGACGTCGGCTGAGGGCCGGGGAGTCGCCTGTTCCGTAGTAGACTGCCCCGAGGTAATTTTTCCTAGGGTCTGTCACGGACTTGAGGGTCCGTTCCAGAATCAGTGAGGTACTTATGGGTTCAGTAATCAAGAAGCGTCGCAAGCGAATGGCCAAGAAGAAGCACCGCAAGCTGCTTCGCAAGACGCGCCACCAGCGACGCAACAAGAAGTAGCACGCGGCCCGTTCGTCGGGCAGCAGCCCGGCCAGCCGGGTAACAGATGAGTGCCGGGCCGAGAGGCTCGGCATTTTTTGTGCCTGCTACCGCCCACGCGCGGTGCGGCGGGCGCGGCGGGCGCGGCGGATGCTCGACGTGCGCAGGCGCAGAATCCGCCATCCGCTCTCGCGGGAGTGCCGGGCCAGGCGGGCATCCGGATTCACCGCCACCCGGTTACCGACCAACTCGAGCAACGGGATGTCGTTGAGGGAGTCGGAGTACGCCCAGCAGTGTGCGAGGTCGGCGCCGACGTCCGCGGCCAGGCCGGTCGCGGCCTCGGCCTTGAGCTGACCGTGGAGCACGTGACCGAGCAGGTGTCCGGAGTACCTGCCGTCTACGCTCTCGAGGAGGGTGCCGAGCGCGCCGGTGAGACCGAGCCTGGTCGCGATCAGGTCGGCGATGACGACGGGGGTCGCCGTGATGAGCCAGACCTGGTGGCCGAGCCGCAGGTGCTCTCGGGTGAGCTCGACGGTCTCCGGCCACAGCATCGGGGCGATGAAGTCGTCGTAGACCTCCTCGGCGACGCCGATGAGCTCCGCCTCGGAGAGTCCCCCGACCAGTTCGAGGGCGCGTTCGCGCACCCCGGTGATCTGCTCCCACTTCTCACCCACCGCGATGAACCGCACCTGGTGCCAGCCGAAACGCAGGAGGTCGCGCAAGGAGAGGAGCCCACGCCGCTGCGCCCCGCGCCCGAGGTGGTACACGCTGGCGCCACGCAGCAGGGTGTTGTCCACGTCGAAGAAGGCGATCACGGGCCCGGCATCGTCGTGAGTCATGTGCGACCAGTCTAGGTCGCGGCCGTGTGGAACTAGGCTGGTCCGGTGCCATCGATCACCCTGATCAGCAAACCGGGCTGCCACCTGTGCGATGCCGCGCGGGAGGTCGTCCTGGGTGTCGTCGCCGGACTGCGTGAGCAGGACCCCCGGCTCGTCATGTCGGTCGAGGAGCTCTCGATCCTGGACGACGCGGCACTGCTCGACCGCTACGGGGAAGAGATCCCCGTGGTTCTCATCGACGGCCGGGTACACAACATCTGGCGTGTCGACCCGGCGCGACTTCGCGCCGCAATCCTGGAGGCCTGAACCATGCTCAGACACATCATCACCTGGAAGCTCGCAGCGGACGACGTCGCGACCAGGCTCGAGGATTCGGCGACGATTTCCGCCGCGCTTCAGGGTCTCGTGCCGTTGATCCCCGAGATCCACAGTCTCACCGTGTCGACCAACGTCGTCGACCTCGAGACCAATTGGGACCTGGTGCTCGTGGCGGACTACGCCGACGAGGCGGCGCTGCGCACGTATATCGCCCACCCTGAGCACCAGCGGGTCGTCGGCATCATCCGCCCGCTCGTGGCGCAGCGCGCGGCCGTCGACTTCGCGGTGTAGCCGGCTACTCCACGTCGCTGCGGGCGGCGGCCTCGGCCTCGGCGCGCGAGCCGTAGACGGGCTCGTCGAGCACGAACTGCAGTGACTCGTCGGGGTCGACGAGGAGCAGGTCGGTGGGCTCCTCGGCCTCGGCGAAGTCCTCCGCCGTCAGCGGCTCGGAGTTCAGGTGCACCGTGACGAGACCGCTCCCGGTCTCGAGCGAGGCAACCTCGAGCGCGGGGACCGGCTTGCCCCCCGCCCGCTTCAGCAGCGCATCGACCGCACCGGCGATGCCCTGGCCGCCGGCCAGGAACGCCTTCTCGTCGACGACGGTGTAGTCGTAGCGGGTACGCACGGTGAAGGTCAGCTCGTCCGGCTCATCGTCGTCCTCCTCCTCGTCGTCCTCGTCGTCCGCGTACAGGTCGTCGAGCGCGTCACCGTAGGCGGCGACGGCCTCCCAGAGCGCGCGGTCGGTGTCCTCCGCGTCGTCGCCGTCATCGGTGCCCGCGGCGACCTGGTCGACGTGGAGGCGCACGAGGCGCAGGAGTTCCTCGCCGGCGTCGACGGCGGCGGTGCGGGAGGGGTCTGTCAGGTTGCTGCTCATAGCTGCACGGTACCAGTCACAGGGTGGTGCGGGCGGGCGGGGTGGGCTATGCGGGAAGCGCGGGCAGCACGGGCGGTGCTACTTGTCGCGGTTCTTGTGCGGCTTGCGGGCGAGCGCGTCACGCTCCGCGACGAGCGAGGCGATCGTCGCGGCCTCGAGACCCGAGTTCCAGAGGGTGAGGAACGGGGTCGGGATGCCCGTTTTCTCCTCGACGAGCTTCGCGTACGCCGACGCGGCGGACTGGATCTCCGCCGCCGCCCGCTGCGCCTTCTTCAGCGACACCGCGGTTCCCCCGACGATCTCGGCGTGCTTCTTGATGGCCTTGGTGAGAGTCTTGCGAGCAGCCGCGATCTTGTTGGACATGATGTCAACCTACCGGGCGAGCGGGCCAGACAAAAGTGCGGTGCCGGGCCTCAGGGGGTCAGGCGAGTCGGACCACGGAAGAGGTAGGTGGCCTCGCGCAGGTTCGGGAGCTTCAGCAGCAGCATCAGCACGCGGCTGAGGCCCATCCCGAATCCGCCGTGCGGCGGAACGCCGTAGCGGAAGAAGTCGAGGTAGAAGTCGAGCTCCTCGGGGTCAAGCCCCTTCTCTTTCGCCTGCTCGATGAGGTGCTCGATGCGGTGCTCGCGCTGGGCGCCGGTGGAGATCTCCACCCCGTTGAAGATGAGGTCGTAGCTGTTCGTCAGGCCCGCGTCATCCGCGTGGCGCATGTGATAGAACGGGCGAATGCTGGACGCGTAATCGGTCAGGAACACGAACTCGTGCCCGTAGGTCTCCTTCACGTAGGCGGCGATCTGGCGCTCGCCCTCCGGGTCCATGTCGTCGTCGGCACGCGGCACCTCGTAGCCGCGCTCGGCGACGATGCGCTTGGCCTCCGCCAGCGGGATGCGCGGGAACGGAGTCTGCGGAACCTGCACCTCGATGCCGTAGAGGGCCTCGATCTCGGCGCCGTGCTTGTCCTTAATCGCCTGGAAGCCCGCGACGAGGAGCTCCTCGTGGAGCTTCATGACGTCCTCGTGGCTGTCGATCCAGCTGATCTCGGAGTCGACGCTCGTGAACTCGGTGGCGTGGCGGCTCGTGAAGCTCGGGTCGGCGCGGAAGGCCGGGCCCACCTCGAACATCTTGCCGAAGCCGGCTGACTGGGCCATCTGCTTGAAGAACTGCGGGCTCTGGGCCAAGTAGGCGGATCCCTCGAAGTACTCGACCTTGAACAGCTCGGCCTTCGACTCGCTCGCGCTCGCCATGAGCTTGGGGGTGTGCAACTCGATGAAGTCGTTCTCGACCCAGTAGGTGCGCCACGCGTGTTCGAGGGTGGTCTGGATCTTGAAGATCAGCGAGTTCTTCGGAACGCGCAGGTCGAGGAACCGCCAGTCCATCCGCTTGTCGGTCGCGGAGTCGTCGGCGATCGGCGTCTCGGCGATGGCCATCGCGGCGATATCGATCGACTCCAGCTTGATCTCGACCCCGCCGAGCTTGACGCGCTCGTCGTGCTTCAGCTCGCCCGCTGCGGTGAGGAAAGTGCCCTGGCTGAGAGAGGAGATCTGGTCGGCGACGACGTCTTCGGCCGGGGTGCCATCCTCGGTGAAGATGCGGGGGTGAACCAGCTGCACGGCGCCGGACTCGTCCCGCAGCACCACGAACTGCACCTTCTTCTGATCCCTGACCGTTTCCACCCATCCCGAAACCGATACCGGTCCGTCGACGGATGCTGCCAGCTGGGAGATAAGGGTGCGTTGGGTCACAGTGGGTCAGTTTACCCGGCCCCTCTCGGCAATCTGGCAGCGGGCCCAAACGTAGACTGGGGGCCGTGGTAGCCACTCTTCTTCACCTCGTCCGTCATGGGGAGGTGTTCAACCCCGACGGTGTGCTCTACGGGCGCATCCCGGGGTTCCACCTGTCCGAGCTCGGGGAGGACATGGCCGTCGCGGCCGCCGCGCACCTGGCCGGCCGGGACATCCGCTCGCTGTATGCCAGCCCGCTGCAGCGCGCCCAGGAGTCGGCGGCTCCGTTCGCGACGGCGTTCGACCTCGACATTCGCTCTGACGAGCGCCTGATCGAACCGACCAACAGGTTCGAGGGCGGCAAGCTCGAGTTCGGGCCGTCACTGGTGCTGCACCCGGCCACCTGGCCCCTGATCGTCAACCCGTTCCGACCGAGCTGGGGTGAACCCTTCGTCTCCGTCGCCGAGCGGATGATCGCGGCCATCGACGCCGCATGGGAGGCCGCGGATGGCCACGAGGTCGTCATGGTGAGCCACCAGATGCCGATCGTCATGGTGCAGCGCGCCGTCGTCGGCAGGAAGCTGTGGCACGACCCCCGGAAGCGCCGCTGCACCCTCTCCAGCATCACCACCTTCGAGCGCACCGCCGCCGACCGCGGCCTGCCCAGGTACCGCGAGGTCGGCTACGTGGAACCCGCCGCGGAGCTGTTGGCGCGTGCCATCGATTCTGGAGCCGTATGAGACGCCGCACCCTCACCGTCGCCGCGTCGCTGATCGTGATGGTCGCCCTCTCCGGGTGTTCGAACGACGCCCTCGCCGAGGACTACCTCAACGGCGGCAACTCCAACTACATCACCGGGCAGGACATCCTCGAGGTACCCGCAGCGGACCGCGGTGCGCCGATCGTGTTCGAGGGCGAGACCGACGAGGGCAACACCCTCGCGCGCTCCGACTACGACGGGTCAGTGCTCGTCGTCAACTTCTGGTACGCCGGATGCGCCCCGTGCCGGGCGGAGGCGCCCGACCTCGAGGCCATTGCCCAGAAGTACGACGGAAACGGCGCGTCCTTCGTCGGGGTCAACATCTACGACGGTGCCGAGACCTCGCTTGCCTTCGCCCGAAACTTCGACATCAGCTACCCGTCGCTCCTCGATGCGAAGCAGGGCACAGTGCGCCTGTCCTTCGCCGGGGCGATCCCGCCGCAAGCCGTACCGACCACCTTCGTGCTCGACAAGGAGGGGCGTGTCGCCGCCCGCATTCTCGGTCAAGTGCAGGCACGATCGATCCTCGACACCATCGTGCGGGATCTCGTTGCCGAGGGAAGTTAGTGGGCGGACCGATCCAGGAGATCGTCGCGAGCGGAAGCCTGCTCGTCGCGCTCCCCATCGCGCTGCTGGCCGGCCTAGTGTCGTTCGCGTCGCCCTGTGTGCTCCCGCTCGTCCCCGGCTATCTGGGCTACATTGGCGGGTTCGCGACCTCGAACGACCGCAGGGGGCGCCGCAGGCTACTCCTCGGCGTCGGGCTGTTCATCCTCGGCTTCAGCCTCGTCTTCGTCACCTTCACCCTCGTCTTCTCGATCGCCGGCCTGCTCCTCATCCCCTGGCTCGACGCGATCACCCGCATCATCGGGGTGTTCGTGATCATCATGGGACTCGTGTTCATCGGCCAGCTCACGTTCCTGCAGCGCACCATCAAGCCCCGCTGGACTGCGGCGACCGGGCTGGGCGGGGCCCCGCTGCTCGGCATCGTCTTCGGGCTCGGCTGGGCCCCCTGCATCGGCCCGACGCTCAGCGTCGTCTACACGCTCAGCCTCACCTCTGGCTCCGCGAGCCGCGGGCTGCTGCTCGGGATCGTCTACTGCCTCGGACTCGGCATCCCCTTCGTGCTCGTCGCCCTGGGGTTCACCTGGGTCACCGGCTCGGTGGCGTGGCTCAAGCGCCACATCCGCCTCATCAACGTCATCGGTGGATCGATGCTCATCCTTATCGGAGTACTCATGGTTTCGGGAATCTGGCAGAGCCTCATGTCGCAACTCGGGTCGGTGATCAGCGGTTTTGAGCCGGCCATCTGATCACTTCGACTCTCCCGCCCCGGAGAAGGCGGATGTCACGATCACGCAGCCACGGTTGGGGTTCGTCGGCTACCTGCGGTTCTTCTGGCGCCAGCTCACGAGCATGCGCACCGCGCTGTTCCTCCTCCTCCTCCTCGCGATCGCCGCTGTGCCCGGTTCCCTCGTGCCCCAGCGCAGCTCGGACCCCAACGGGGTGCTGCAGTACTTCACGAACAATCCCACCCTCGCGCCGGTCCTCGATTCCGTGCAGGGCTTCGACGTGTACTCGTCCGCCTGGTTCTCGGCGATCTACCTCCTCCTGTTCGTCTCGCTCATCGGCTGCGTGGTGCCGCGCACGCTGCACCATTGGCGGGCGCTGCGCAGCAAGCCCCCGAAGACCCCGGCCCGCCTCGAGCGGCTCGAGGGATTCACGAGCGTCGACGTCGCGGCGGGCGACGTGACCGCCACGGCCGCCATCGAGTCGGCGCGCGGCATCCTGAAGAAAAGCGGCTACCGGGTGCGCCTGTTCGGGGCCGACGGCGGGCAGTTGTCCGTCAGCGCTGAGCGCGGCTACCTGCGCGAGACCGGCAACCTCGTCTTCCACTTCTCCCTCATCGGGGTGCTCATCTCCGTGGGGATCGGTGGGGGCTTCGGATACAGCGGCCAGAAGGTCATCGTCGAGGGCGACTCCTTCGCCAATGTGCTGCTGTCCTACGAGTCGTTCCTGCCCGGACGCTTCTTCGACGAGAGTGTGCTGCAGCCCTATCGGCTCAGCCTCGACAAGTTCACCCCCACGTACGAGCAGGACAACCCAGCTGCCATGGGCCAGCCCATCGACTACGAAGCGGATGTCACGACCTACGAGAATGGCTCGGATGTGGGAACGCCCGCCGTCATCAAGGTCAACGACCCGCTCCGCGTCGCCGGCAGCGACGTATACCTGCTCGGGAATGGATACGCCCCCGTCATCACTGTCCGTGACGGACAGGGCAATGTGGCGTTCAGTGACGCGGTCGCCTTCCTGCCCCAGGACGCCAACCTCATGTCGCTCGGGGTCATCAAGGTGCCGGACGCCCTGCCGGAACAGATCGGCATGATCGGGTTCTTCTACCCGTCGCTGGCCGAGTCCGCCGACGGCCAGCTGGTCTCCAATTTCCCCGACCTCATCAACCCCACGCTGAGCCTCCGGGTGTTCACCGGCGACCTGGGCCTCGATGCCGGAATTCCCCGATCGGTATATTCGCTGGCCACGGACAACATGACCGAGGTCGCTGGGCGCACCGCGAACACTCCGGCCATCGAACTCGTCCCCGGTCAGACCGTCGACCTTCCGGGCGGCATCGGCACGGTCACCTTCGAGAACCGGTCGCCGGCCGGCACCCCGGCCTCGGACCTCAGCCAGTCGGTGCCGAGGTTCGCCAGCCTCGACATCCACCGCGACCCGAGCCAGGGCTGGGTGCTCGTGTTCGCGCTGCTGGTGCTGGCCGGGCTCATGACCTCCCTGTTCATCCCGCGCCGCCGGGTGTGGGTCAAGGCGGTCGAGAAGGAGGACGGCTCACTGCGCCTCGAATACGCGGGTCTCGCGCGTGGAGAGGACCCCGTCCTCGAGAAGGCTGTGCATGAGATCGCGGAGCGTCATTCCCAGCAACTTGGACTTAAGCTTTTACCGTGACCGACTTCTTCGTCTCCTCGTCACTCATCGCCATCTGGTCGGCCATGAGTGTCTACACGCTTGCCTTCATCATGTTCACCCTCGACCTCGCGAAACGCTCCGCGAGTGCGCAGGCGCTGCCGACATCCGCTGCCGACGCGAGATCCGCTGCCGCATCGGTCAGCGGCACGTCGCGCGCAGCAGCCTCCCGGGCAGAGGGCGGCGACACCATCGTGCTCGACAAGCCGCCTGTGGTGGCGAAGCCGGTCTACCGCTACAAGTTCGAGCGCATCGCGTTCGCCCTGACGGTCGTTGCCTGGGTGGTGCACGTGGCTGGGGTGGTTCTGCGCGGACTCGCCCAGGGCCACGTGCCGTGGTCGAACATGTTCGAGTTCTCACTCACCGCCACCGCGATCATCGTCGGGGTGTTCATCGGGGTGCAGTTCTGGCAGAACCTGAAGTTCCTCGGCGCCTACATCACGGGCTTCTCGCTCATCGCCCTCGGCGTCGGAACGGTCAACTTCTACACGGACGTGCGCCCGCTCCCCCCGGCACTGCAGTCCGCCTGGCTGGTCATCCACGTCTTCGTCGCCGTGCTCGGAACCTCCTTCTTCGCCCTCGGAGCCGGCCTCTCGATCACCCAGCTGCTGCAGGCCCGTCGAGCGTCTTCGAAGGCGGCCGGCCTGAAGTTCCTGCAGACGCTGCCGGGGGCGGATGCGCTCGAGAACCTCGCCTATCGGGTCATCGTCGTCGGCTTCGTGTTCTGGACCTTCACCCTCATCGCTGGAGCCGTCTGGGCTGAGCGTGCCTGGGGACGGTACTGGGGTTGGGACACGAAGGAAGTGTGGACGTTCATCATCTGGACGATCTTCGCCGGCTACCTTCACGCGCGGGCGACCCGCGGCTGGCGCGGTGGCCGCTCGGCCTGGCTCGCGATCGTCGGGTTCGGCGCAGTGCTGTTCAACTTCACGATCGTCAATCTCTTCTTCAAGGGCCTGCACGCATACAGCGGCCTGTAGGCGACACGCCTTCCCACGGATGCTGCGGGGTCGTCGTGCGGTTCGCACTGGGCCCCGGCGCTGGGGAGCGTGCGCGCACGCGAACAACATCCGCGTGAAATGGACGGTCGGTCAGGTCGGCGCCTGCATGGTCGGCACAGCGTCCGCGCGCGCGGACAGCGCCCGCGCGGTTCAGCGGCCGGACAGCTCCGCGTGGCACCGCTCGAGCCGTGCCAGCCACCAGGCGGCGCGGTCGGGCGAGGTCGCCCAGCGGTCGAGCAGGGCCGCGTCCACGTCGACACGGCGCACGTCGATCGCGCCGTCGGTCACGCGGATCGGGTCTGAGCTGACATCCGCTGCCAGCAGGGCCGTCGTGCCGAGACCGCAGTCGTAGTCGAGCAGGGGCAGGCTCGCGGCGAGGAACGCGCCCATCGAGATGCCGACCGAGGTGTCGAGCGCGCTCGAGACCACGGCGGGCAGGCCGGACGCCGCGACGATCTCGCCGGCAGCGCGAATCCCGCCGAGTGGCTGGGCCTTGATCACCAGCAGGTCGGCGGCCCCGGCGCGGGCGACCTCCAGCGGATCCTCCGCCTTGCGCACGCTCTCATCGGCCGCGATCGGGATGCCCATGTACTTCACCCGTCGGCGGATGTCGGCCAGTTCGTCGACGCTCGCACAGGGCTGCTCGATGTACTCGAGGTCGTATCCGGCCATAGCGTGGATGGCGTGTTCGGCCTCGTCGACGTTCCAGCGCCCGTTGGCGTCCAGGCGAATGCGCCCCTCATCACCGAGATACTCCCGCACCGCAGCGACCCGGGCGACATCGTCGTCGAGCGATTGCCCCACCTCCGCCACCTTCACCTTCACTGTGCGCGAGCCGGGGAACGCGTCGAGGATGCCGCGCACCGCGCCGGGAGCGACGGCGGGCAGGGTCGCGTTCACCTGGATGCGGCTGCGCACGAGTTCGGGCGCGTCGTTCCAGGCGAAGTCGATGGACGCGGCGAGCCAGGTCGCCGCCTCCGAGTCGCCATACTCGATGAAGGGCGAGAACTCGCTCCACCCCTGCGGCCCCTCGAAGAGCAGCGCCTCACGGCTGGTGATCCCCCTGAATGCCTGCCGCAGCGGCAGGGCGACCACGCGGGCGGAACGGGTGAGGTCTGTCAACGGTGGCAGCATGGCCCCAGTCTGCCCCACTTCGCCGCACGTCCGTCCTAGGCTGGGCACAGTCGCTGGGCACAGTGGCAGACGAACAGAGGTGCACAGGTGAGCGACAACCAGGACTCGACGCCGTCCGACCCTTCCCCAGCCGATGTCGCGCCCCCCGCTATCGCACCAGAAACCCTGCCATCCGCCCCGGCGCCCCCTTCCCGCCCACGCCCGCCCCTCGCCGCTCTCGTGTTGGGGGTGGTCGCCGTGGTGCTCGCCATATTCGCGGTCGTGGCCGACGTCGCGGGGATCGCCATTGCGAGTGCGGGCGCATTCGCCCCCGCGACGGTGGTGGCATGGCTCGCGATCGTGCTGTCGACCGCCGCTGTTGTGCTCGGGATCGTGTCACTCGCACTGCGCCGCACGGGCCATGGGCGCGGTCAGGCCCACGGCTCGGCCCACTGGAACGCGGCCCGCCCGACCGCTGCCGATCCGGACGCGGCGCACCCGCCCCAGGCCAGCACGGCGCACCCGACCGCGCCCTCGCCGCCCCCGCCCGCCCCGAGCCCGCCCGCGCTGCTGACCGACACGGGGTCCATCCCGGTGCCCGCAGCCGGTGTTCGCCCCGACCGCGCGAGCCCGCGCTGGGCCGCGTCCGGAATCGTGCTCGGGGTGGTGGCGAACCCCGTGCTCGTGGTGCTGGCCCTGCGCGCGGTCGCCACCCTCTGAGCCATCCCGACCGAGCCCGGGCTGCAGACCCACACTGCGGCCTCGAACTGCGCCAGCCAGACTGGGCTGCCTAGACTGGTTGGATGACTGAGACAGGCCCCTCCGCCGCAGGTCCGACCGCCGCCCCGGAGGTGTCCGAGCTCTTCGACGCCAGCATCTGGCGCAGCGTCGAGGGCTACACGGCCCTGACCGACATCACCTACCACCACGACGTCGCCGGTCGGGTGGCACGTATCGCGTTCAACCGTCCGGAGGTGCGCAACGCCTTCCGCCCTCACACCGTCGACGAGCTCTACGCCGTCCTCGACGACGCCCGCCAGAACGCGCGCATCGGCGTGGTGCTGCTCACCGGAAACGGCCCCAGCGCGAAGGACGGCGGCTGGGCGTTCTGCTCAGGCGGCGACCAGCGGATCCGCGGTCGCGACGGATATCAGTACGCGGAGGGGGAGCAGAGACCGATCGGCGCGACGGGGCGCCTCCACATCCTCGAGGTGCAACGCCTCATCCGCTTCATGCCCAAGGTGGTCATCGCGGTCATCCCCGGCTGGGCGGCCGGCGGCGGGCACTCGCTGCACGTCGTCTGCGACCTCTCGATCGCCAGTGAGGAGCATGGCAGGTTCAAGCAGACCGACGCCGATGTCGGGTCCTTCGACGGCGGCTACGGCAGCGCGTACTTCGCCCGCCAGGTCGGCCAGAAGTTCGCCAGGGAGGTCTTCTTCCTCGCGCGCGAGTACGACGCCCAGCGCGCCCTCGAAACGGGGGCGATCAACGCGGCTGTTCCGCACGCGGACCTCGAGCGCGTCTCCTACGAGTGGGCAGGCGAGATCCTCACCAAATCGCCGACCGCGATCCGCATGCTCAAGTTCGCCTTCAACGCGGTCGATGACGGAATGGTCGGCCAGCAGGTCTTCGCCGGCGAGGCCACCCGGCTCGCCTACGGCACCGACGAGGCCGTCGAGGGGCGCGACGCGTTTCTCGAGAAGCGTGCCCCCGACTGGTCGCCCTACCCCTGGCAGTACTGAGCGGATGTCGCGCACCCTGCTGGCCATCGACGCGGGCAATCCACGGGCCGTGCTCGAGACGCTGCGCGACGCTCTCTCGGCCGTCGGCCCCGCGGTGCTGCCCGTGGCGGAGGGAACCCGCCCGGCCGACCTGCCGGCCACCGTGCCACAGCGGGTGGCGCTCGTGATCGAGACGAGCGGATCCACCGGCCGGCCCAAGCGGGTCGCTCTGTCCTCCGATGCCGTGCTCGCGAGTGCCGCGGCCTCCGACTCCGCACTCGGCGGCCCCGGCCAGTGGCTGCTCGCGCTCCCCGTCCACTACATCGCGGGCGCCAACGTGCTGATCCGCTCGATCACCGCCCAGACCGACCCGGTGATCCTCGCCGCCGGCCCGTTCGACCCCGCCGGCTTCGGCGACGCCGCCGCGCGGCTGGACGGCGACCTCCGGTACACCTCGCTCGTGCCGGTGCAGCTCGCCCGCCTCGTCGACGCGGCGACCGCAGACGCGGCACTGGCCGGCGTGCTCCGCCGCTTCGACCGCATCCTCGTCGGCGGCCAGGCGCTCGACCCGGCGCTTCTCGACCGGGCGCGCGCGCTGGGGCTGTCCGTCGCCCGCAGTTACGGGTCGAGCGAGACATCAGGTGGCTGCGTTTACGACGGTGTTCCGATCGGCACCGCCCACGCCCAGGTGCGCGACGGCGAGGCCTGGATCGCTGGCCCGATGCTCGCCGAGGGGTACCTCCTCGACCCCGACCGCACCGCCGACCGCTTCGTGATGCGCGACGGCGAGCGCTGGTACCGCACCGGAGACGCCGCAGAGCTCAGTGACGGACGACTGCGGATCACCGGCCGCCTGGACAACGTCATCATCTCCGGGGGTCTCAAGGTGTCGCTCGACGCGGTCGAGCGGGTCGTCCGCTGGCACCTCGCCGATGCCGTCGTTGTCGCGGCCGACTCGCCCACCTGGGGCCAGGTGCCTGTGGTCGTCAGCACGTCCACAACCGACCTGACCGCCCTCCGCGCGGCCGTCGTCGCCGAGCTCGGACGTGCGGCGGCCCCCGACCAGATCCTCACCCTCGAGCGGATGCTGCGCCTTCCGAGTGGTAAGCCCGACCTGCCGTCACTGCTGGCGGCGGTCGCCGAGGCGCGAGGCTCCGGCGCGGGGTCCGGCGCGGGAGCCTGACGGTCCGCTGTCCGGCCCCGCTGATCGGACCCGCCGACTCGACTCGCTAACTAGAATTGCCGCGTGGCTAACCCAGGCAAGCAGATCAGCAGGCAGTCCGGCACGCAGACGGGCACGCAGTCGGGCAAGCGTCCGGGGACTCCGGTGGTCCCGCCGAACCCCAGGAACGCCGGCCGCAATGCGGGCAAGAGCGGCCGCCCCGGCGGTCGTCCTGCCCAGGCGAAGGCTGTGCGGGCCGCCACCGCCCGCGACTGGATCGGCGGGGCGCGCCTGCGCACCGTGCCCCTCGCGATCGCCCCGGTCGCCCTCGGCACCGGAGCCGCCTACCTCTTCAACGACGACGCGGGCTGGCACTGGGTCAGGGCGCTGCTCTGCCTTGCCATCGCCGTGAGCCTGCAGATCGGCGTGAACTACGCCAACGACTACTCGGACGGCATCCGCGGCACCGACGCCCACAGGGTCGGCCCGTCGCGTCTGACCGGATCGGGGGCCGCGAAGCCGCGGACCGTGCTCGCGGTCGCGATGGCGTTCTTCGCGATCGGGGGGATCGCGGGGATCGCCGTGTCCATCCTCAGTGGATTCCCCTGGCTCATCGCGATCGGGGCCGTGTGCATCGTCGCCGCCTACTTCTACACCGGAGGCAAGCACCCGTATGGGTACTACGCGCTCGGCGAGGTATTCGTGTTCGTGTTCTTCGGACTCGTCGCCACCGCTGGAACGATGTTCGTGCAGGTGGGGACGGTCTCCACCGAGGCGTGGCTCGCGGGTGTCGCGGTCGGGCTGCTCAGCTGCGCCGTGCTGATGGTCAACAACATCCGCGATGCCCGGCAGGACAAGCTCGCCGGCAAGCGCACCCTCGCCGTGCTGCTCGGCGACCGCGCATCGCGCGTGGCCTTCGCCGTGCTCGTGCTCGTGCCGTTCGCCATGCTGCTGCTGTTCGGGGTGCTCTACCCGCGGTCGTACTTCGTCTTCTTCGCGCTGCTCGCGGCGTTGCCGGCCATCATCATCACGCTCACGGGCAAGACGGCGCCCGAGTTCATTCTCTCCCTGAAGCTAACGAGCCTCGCGGCCCTTCTGTTCGGCGTCGGTCTCGCCGCCGCGCTGGCCTTCTAAGGAAGCGGCGGCCTGGGCGGCCTCGGATGAAGCTGCGTCGGCTGGAGCCGCGTTGGCTGCGCGATCCGTCTCGCTGACCGCCGCGACATCCGCTGACCGAGGCTGTTTCGCCCCGGGCGTGACGGAGTCGAGGGCGTCGTTCTCGGCGTCGCTGTCCGCGTCTCGGTGCTCGGACGTGCGGAAGTCGGCGAAACTGCTCACCACGGCGTCGCGCTGCGGGCGGAAGAAGATGTACGTGACGCAGAGTCCGATCGCGGCGGCGATGACGGCGGCGAGGAACGGGTTGACCTGGAGCGCCAGCAGTCCGGCGAGGACGACCGCGAAGACACCGAACCTGAGAACGGTGTACAGGACCCACTGGCGCGACGGTTTCACGCCTTCCAGTGTAGGCAGGGGCGGCTGGCCGGCAGCCGTGTCGCCCGCCATCCCGCGCAGGACACGCCCAGTTCGCTGTCTTACACTGAAAACATGGTTCGCGTATACATAGTGGTGGGGCTGGTCATCATCGCCCTGTCGATCTACGCCGCCATCGACTCGCTGATGACCGACAAGCGCCGCACGCGGGGGCTTCCCAAGGCCCTCTGGGTGATTGTCATCCTCTTCTTGCCGGTGATCGGCGCTGTGCTCTGGCTCACTCTCGGCAAGGACCGTGGCAAGGGCAGCACGACCCCTCGCCAGACGGCCCCCGACGACGATCCCGACTTCCTGCGGCGTCTCGGCACTGAGAAGGAGCAGGAAGAGCGCATCCGCCGGCTCGAGCAGGAGTTGGCCGACCTCGATGACGACACCACGACAAAAGATTGATGCCGAGCGGCAGCCCGGCCACTGATTTCTCCGTCGCGCTGCTGGGCGAGTTCCTCGCCCTCGGGGTGCGCGACATCGTGCTCAGCCCCGGCGCGCGCTCGCAGGCCCTCGCGCTCGCCGCGGCGGAGTACGAGCGTGCCGGGCTGGTCAGCCTGCGGGTGCGCATCGATGAGCGGGTCGGCGGATTCCTCGCCCTCGGGCTCGCGGTCGAGTCCAGGCTCCCGATTCTGATCATCACCACCTCGGGAACCGCCGTCGCCAACCTTCATCCCGCCGTGCTCGAGGCGCACCACTCCGGGGTGCCGCTGATCCTGCTCACCGCCGACCGCCCCCTCGAGCTGCGCGGTATCGGGTCGAACCAGACCACCGACCAGCCCGGCATCTTCGGCTCCGCCGTGCACTTCGTCCGCGACATCGACGCGCCGACCGATGCCGGCTTCACCGCCGAATACCCCGGCGAGCTTGCCCGCGAGGCCTTCGCCGCCGCGGCCGGCCACTCCTCCGCCCCCGGCCCCGTGCAGGTCAACCTCGCGTTCCGCGAGCCCCTTTCTGCGGCAGCGCATGTCGCGTCGCTGTCGTCACCGCTCCAGCACGCGTCTCCGGTGGCCGCGACATCCGCTGCCGCCCTGCTGGAGCCGCTCCTGCTGGAACCGGCGGCTGGCACGATCGTGATCGCCGGTCACGGCGCGGGACCACAGGCGGAACGGCTCGCCCGGGAGCTGGGCGCCCCGCTCCTCGCCGAGGTGACGAGCGGGGCGCGCTTCGGCCCCAATCTGGTCGTCTCCTACCGCGAGCTGCTCGGCGACGACCGCTTCGCGCGCCGCGTGCGGCGGGCCGTCGTCTTCGGCCACCCCACCCTCACCCGGGAGGTGCCCGAGCTGCTCCGCCGCACCGATGTGCAGACCATCGTCGTGCGCGGCCCTGGGTTCGAGCCCTACAACCCCGGCCACCTGGCCCGCGTCGTCGACGCAGTCGCCTACGCGGGGGGGCCGGCCGAGCGGTCATGGGCGGGATCCTGGGTGCACACGAGCCGCGCCCTTCTCGAGCCGGAGACCGCTGCCGGCCCCGATCCGCTCGACTCCGGACGCGCCGCGGTCGCCGCATCCGCGAAGGCGCAGCTCGCCGCCTTCCGCGCGCCGGTCACCCGACGCGCGCTCGTCGAGGCCGTCTGGAACGCCACCTGGCCGCACGACCGGCTTGTGTTCGGCGCCTCCCGCCTCATCCGGGACGCCGACAGGGTGGTGCCGGGCAAGAAGATCTCCGTGCATGCCAACCGTGGGCTCGCCGGCATCGACGGCACGATCGCGACGTCGGTGGGCATCGCCTTGGCCAGCGAGCGGCACGGCGAGTCGGGCACGACCCGCGCCCTCCTGGGCGACCTCACGCTGCTGCACGACGTCGGCGCGCTGCTCTTTGGCACTGGCGAGCCCCGCCCCCGGGTGCAGGTCATCGTGGGCAACGACGGCGGGGGGACCATCTTCGACGGCCTCGAGGTCGCCGGCACTGCCCCGCACGACGCGATCGACCGGGTGCTCTACACACCGCACTCCGTCGACATCCGCTCTCTTGCCGCCGCTTACGGGTGGAATCACGTGCTCGTCAGCAATCGCGGGGAGCTCGACGAGGCCCTCGCTCCGCCGTCGGGGCCCACGATCGTCGAAGTGGTGCTGCCCAGGCGGGAGTGACCGGCCGGGTCAGCTCCCGCCCGGGTACCATCGCAGCATGTCGACCCCCAGACTGGACCCGTCCCTTGGCACCCTCCTCCGTGCGGGGAGCGGCTTCCGCCTCGCCGACATCGACCCCGGGTCGACCCCCGGCTTCGACGGGCGCAAGCGGCACGGTCGGGAGCTCCTCGCCGACGCCCTCGCCGAGCTCGGCGATCTGCAGGAGCGCCTTTTCGCCAGCAGCCTCTTCGGCGGTACGCGCTCCGTGCTCCTTGTTCTCCAGGCCATGGACACCGCCGGCAAGGGCGGCATCGTGCGCCATGTGATGGGCGGCATGGACCCGCAGGGCGTGCATGTGCGCGCCTTCAAGGCGCCCACCGATCAGGAGAAGGCGCACGACTTCCTCTGGCGCATCCGCCCCGAGCTGCCGCGCCCCGGCTACATCTGCGTCTTCGACCGCTCGCATTACGAGGACGTGCTCATCCACCGCGTCCTCCGCCTCTCCAGCCCCGAGGCGATCGAGGAGCGCTACGACCTGATCAACGCCTTCGAAGCGGATGTCGCGGCCTCCGGCACAACGATCGTCAAGGTCATGCTGCACATCAGCGCCGACGAGCAGGCCGAGCGGCTGCGCGAGCGCCTCGACCGGCCTGAGAAGCACTGGAAGTACAGCACCGGCGACCTGGACTCACGTGACGACTGGGCCGCCTACCAAGAGGCATACCAGGTCGCGATCGAGCGCACCTCCACGACGGTCGCGCCATGGTTCGTGGTGCCCGCGAACCGCAAGTTTTACGCGCGGGTAGCCGTGCAGCGGCTGATCCTCGACGCGCTCGAGGGCTTCGGCCTGGGCTGGCCCGCCGCGACCTACGACGTCGACGAGCAGAAGGTGCGTCTCGCGCAGTCGCTGCCCGCGCTGCGCGGCCCGAGCTGACCGGCCGGATTTGCGCGGGCCGAGCTGACCGGCCGGTTCAGCCGACCCCGATCAGCCGAACGCGTCCACGATGGGGCGGAACTTGAGGCGCGTCTCGACGAGCTCGCGCTCCGGCACCGAGTCGGCGACGATTCCGGCCCCCGCGTAGGCGGTGACGACGCCGGTGGGGGAGACCTGCGCCGACCGAACGGCGACGGCCCACTCGCCGTCGCCGCCCGCGCCCACCCAGCCGACCGGCCCGGCGTAGCGCCCGCGGTCGAAGGGCTCCAGCTCGTCGATGAGGTCCAGTGCGACGGCGGTCGGGGTGCCGGCGACGGCGGCGGTCGGGTGCAGGGCGCCGACGAGGTCGAGGGCGGTCGAGCCGTCGGTCACATCACCCTCCACGTCGCTCGCGAGGTGCCAGAGGTTCGGGAGCTTGAGGGTGAACGGCAGCTCGTTCGCGGTGACTGCTGCGCTGTGCGGTCGGAGCGAGGCGAGAACGCTCTCGACGGCGAAGCGGTGCTCGTCGAGGTCCTTGGCCGACGTAGCGAGGGCCGTCGCCGCGTCCTGGTCGGATGCGGCGTCGGTGCCGCGCGCGGCGCTTCCCGCGAGCACCCGCGCGGTGACCGTGCCTCCGGACACCCCGACGAGCGTCTCGGGGCTCGACCCCAGGAACCCGTCGATCGCGAACGTCCAGCAGTCGGGGTAGCCGAGCGCGAGCCGACCGACGACGACCCGCAGGTCGGCATCGTCGGGCAGCTGGCCGGTGAGGTCGCGGGCGAGGACGATCTTGCTGAGCTTGCCGTCGTGGATGTCGCGGACCGCGGACTCGACCACCTCGCGGTAGCCGGCTGCGGGCAGAGTGCCGGTGCCGAAGGCGACGCGGAATCCGTCGCCGAGTGGACGCGCGATTCCCGCCGCGTTGCTCGTCGGTCGCTCGTCTGCCCCCGCAACGGAGATCCGGGTGATCCAGCTCTGCCGGGCAGAGCGTCCGATGATGATCGACGGCACGATGAGCACGCTCGTGAGGGCGGAGTGCAGGGAGAAGGTGAAGGCGCCGAGGGCGACCAGTCCCGTGCCAGGGAGCTGCAGCGGGTCCGTGACCCGCGCCGCCGAGGCGATGGAGCGCCACGCCGACGCGGCGTCCACCATCCGCTGGGGACCGGCGAACTCGAGCCGCAGGGCGGTGCCGATTCCCGCCAGGCCGAACCCGCGCCGCATCCAGACCAGCGGGGCGTCCTCGTCGAGCAGCGGGACCAGCGATCCGGGGTCGTCGCACGGCACGGTGTCGACCGTCAGAACGGGGGTCGATAGGTCCGGAGAGGTCACGAGCGGAGTTTACCCGCGGCCACCGGGAACGCCTGAGCGTGGGCTGCGGGAGCAGATCGCACGCCCAATCCGCCAGTCCCCGCTCCCACAGCAAACCCCGGGTTGACGCCCACGTAGACTTACCGGGTGGCCAAGGCGGATTTGAGCAAGCAAGCGAGCGAAGTCGCATCGATGTTCGATCAGGTCGCGAAGGGATACGACCGCACGAACTCGATGCTCTCCGGAGGAAACGACCTGCTCTGGCGGATCGCCACGGCGCGCGCCGTCGATCCCAAGCCCGGGGAACTGGTACTCGACCTGGCCGCCGGCACCGGCACCAGCTCGGCGACCTTCGCCAAGTCTGGCGCGATCGTCACGGCGGTGGATTTCTCCCCCGGCATGCTCGAGGTCGGCCGTAAGCGCCACCCCGACATCGAGTTCGTCGAAGCGGATGCCACGGCCCTCCCGTTCCCGGACAACCATTTCGACGCGGTCACGATCTCGTTCGGGCTGCGCAACGTCGAGGAGCCGAAGAAGGCGCTCGCCGAGATGTTCCGCATCCTGAAACCCGGCGGTCGCCTCGTCATCTGCGAGTTCAGCACCCCGCCGCGGGCGCTCTACCGCGCTGGCTACACCGCCTATATGAAGTACGTCATGCCGGTCGTCGTTCGTGTCGCGAGCTCCAACTCGGAGGCGTACGACTACCTCGCGGAGTCGATCCGCGAGTGGCCCGACCAGGAGACCCTGAGCAAGTGGATCCGCGGGGCGGGCTTCACCCGCGTCGCGCACCGCAACCTCACCACGGGCGTCGTCGCCCTGCACCGCGGGCGCAAGCCGGCGAGCACCCCCAGAACTCGCCGTGCGCGGCCAGAGCCCGATGGCGCCCCGAAGGCCTGAGGGCCCCCGGTTGTTGAGATCGTTAAGGGTGTCCAGGTGAATCAGAGCAACCCCACCAGCGTGCGCAGCGTCAGCTCCGCACTGGGGCTGGGTCAGAAGATCTTCTCGACCCCCGAGGAGCGGCGCTTCGCGTCCGCCGTCGAGACCGGGCTCGACGCGGTCGAGGCCGGGCTGATGAGCGAGATGTCATTCGCCGACAATCTCGCCGACGTCACGAGCCGCTACCTGCTCAACGCCGGCGGCAAGCGGGTTCGCCCGACCCTCGCCCTCCTCACCGCCCAGCTCGGCGACGGCAACAACAGTGCAGTGATCGCGGCTGCCCAGGCGATCGAGATCACCCACCTCGCGTCCCTGTACCACGACGACGTGATGGACGAGGCGCAGATGCGTCGCGGGGTGCCCAGTGCCCAGTCCGTGTGGGGCAACTCGGTGGCGATCCTCACCGGCGACCTGCTGTTCGCCCGGGCCAGCAAGCTCGTCGCGGGACTCGGGGAGACCGTCATCCGCCTGCAGGCCGACACCTTCGAACGGCTGTGCCTCGGCCAGCTGCACGAGACCATCGGGCCCAAGGATGACGAGGACCCGATCGCCCACTACCTCGACGTGCTCGCCGACAAGACCGGGTCGCTCATCGCTGCCGCGGCCCAGATCGGGGTGATCCTGTCGCACGCGCCCGGCGCCTACCGCGAGGCGGTGACCACGTTCGGCGAGAAGGTCGGGGTCGCGTTCCAGCTGGTCGACGACGTCATCGACCTCGCCCCGAAGGTCGACGAGACGGGTAAGAACCCCGGAACCGACCTGCGCTCCGGGGTCGCGACCCTCCCGGTGCTGTACCTGCGCCACCTGGCCGCCACCGACACCGATGCGGCCGACCTGCTCGCTCGCATCGAACGCGACGTCAACATCGCCCAGTACGGGGTCGCCGACGAGGCCGAGTTCACCGCGGCTATCACCGAGCTGCGCGAGCACCGGGTCACGAGGCAGACCCTCGAGGAGGCCCACCGCTGGGCCCGCGAGGCCGTCGAGGCGCTCGCCCCCCTGCCCGCCGGCCCCGTCAAGAAGGCGCTCACCAAGTTTGCCGAGTCGATCGTGGAACGCAGCAGCTGAGCCGATCCCGGCGGCCCCGCCGGGTAGCCTGAACACAGTGGGCAACACCCACACGGACCTCCGCGGTCCGGACCAGCAGAGGAGTCCCATGACCAAGCTCAGACTCGCCATAGTCGGCGCCGGGCCGGCCGGGATCTACGCCGCCGACATCCTGCTCAAGGCCGAGCGCCGCTTCGACGTCTCGATCGACCTGTTCGAGCAACTCCCGGCGCCCTACGGTCTTGTGCGCTACGGCGTCGCGCCCGACCACCCGCGCATCAAGGGCATCATCAACGCGCTGCGCGACGTGCTCGACACCGGGCGCATCCGCCTGTTCGGCAACGTGCAGTACGGCCGCGACATCACCCTCGCCGACCTCAAGACGCACTACAACGCGGTCATCTTCGCCACCGGGGCCGTGCGCGACGCCGCCCTCGACATCCCCGGCATCGACCTGTCCGGCAGCTACGGAGCGGCCGACTTCGTGAGCTGGTACGACGGACACCCCGACTTCCCGCGCGAGTGGCCCCTCGATCACGCCGAGGTCGCCGTGATCGGCAATGGCAACGTGGCGCTCGACGTCGCCCGCACCCTCGCCAAGCACGCGGACGACCTGCTCGTCACCGAGATCCCCGGAAACGTCTACGACGGCCTCGCGCGCTCCGCCGTCACCGACGTGCACGTGTTCGGCCGACGTGGCCCCGCCCAGGTCAAGTTCACCCCGCTCGAACTGCGCGAGCTCGGCGAGATGCGCGACGTCGACATGATCGTGCATGACGAGGACTTCGAGCTCGACGCCGCATCCGTTGCCGCGATCGACACGAACAAGCAGATCTTCGTGCTCAACAAGGTGCTGAACTCCTGGCGAACCCGCGCGAGCACGGGAGCCTCTCGCCGCCTCCACCTGCACTTCTGGGCGCGTCCTGTGGAGGTGCTCGGCACCGACGCGGTGACCGGGTTGCGGTACGAGCGCACGAAGCCCGACGGCGCCGGGGGCGTCGTCGGCACCGGCGAGATCCGCGAGCTCCCCGTTCAGGCCGTCTACCGGGCGGTCGGCTACTTCGGCTCGCCGCTCGAGGACCTCCCGTTCGACGACCACCGCGGAGTCGTGCCGAACCGCGAGGGCCAGGTCATCGACGACCTCGGCGAGCAGGTGCACGGCGTCTATGCGACCGGCTGGATCAAGCGCGGCCCGGTCGGCCTCATCGGCCACACCAAGAGCGACGCGATGGAGACCATCCGCAACGTCATCAACGACCAGGCCAATTGGTGGTTGCCCACCTCGCCCGACGAGGCGTCGGTCGTCGCCCTGCTCGAGAGCCGGGGGATCGCCTACACCGACCTCAACGGCTGGCACAGTCTCGACCAGCACGAGATCCGTCTCGGCGAGGCCGAGGGGCGGGCCAGGGTCAAGGTCGTGCCGCGCGACGAGATGGTCGCCGTCTCCCGACCATCCGCTTCCCCCGCGGAGTCCGTCACCGCCGACGCATAGCGGACGCACAGACGCACCTCTGGGTCTGCCACGGGATCGCCGCAAGGCGACCGCGCTCACCGGTCAGCTGTTCTTCGCGGATTCCGTCTGCGCGACGGCCCATGCCGCCGCCCCGCACAGCGACCACGCCGGCTGGGACACGTTCAACGCCGGAGACGACATCTCCACCGACTCCGGGCTGCTCACGGTGCAGACGACCGCCGACGGCTACCTCGCCCAGACGAACCTCGGCATCGGGGTCTGAGCGAGCCGCGGCTACTGGACCGCTGCGCTCAGCCTGGCGAGGTTGTCGAGCACCTTGGAGCGCACCGGGCGAGAGAGCCACTGATCGAGATCGAGTTCGTGGCTCAGACCGCGATAGCCCATCTCGATCTCGCGCAGCGAATCCACGAACGACCCGCTGCGCACCATGATCGAGATCTCGAGGTTGAGGCTGAACGATCGCATGTCCATGTTGCTCGACCCGATCACGGCCACCTCGTCGTCGATCGTGAAGTGCTTGGCGTGCAGCACTGTCGGGGCCGGGTAGAGCCAGATCCGCACGCCGGCCCGGAGCAGCACCTCGTAGTAGCTTCGCTGGGCGTGGTAGACCACCGGCTGGTCGGCGACCTCGGACACGAACAGCTGCACGTCGAGCCCCCGCTGCGCGGCTGTAGTGATCGCGTAGAGCATCGAGTCGTCCGGCACGAAGTACGGGCTGGTGATGATGATGCGCTCCTGCGCGTTGTAGAGGAGCGCGTTGAACAGGCGCAGGTTGTTCTCGCCCTCGAACCCCGGTCCGCTCGGCACCACCTGCGCATCGACGGCCAGCCGCCCCGTCGCCGGCACCGCCGGCTTCGTCTCCCGGGTGATCAGGTCGTCCGTCTCGCTGTACCAGTCGGTGACGAACAGGGCGTTGATGCCGGCAACGATCGGACCCTCGAACTGCACCATCAGGTCCGTCCACCGCAGACCCCGGCGCATGTTGCCCCGCTTGTTGTAGCTGCGGTCGATGACATTCTGCGATCCGGTGAAGGCGACGGTGCCGTCGATCACGAGCAGCTTGCGGTGGTTGCGCAGGTCCGGACGCTGGTAGCGCAGGCGCCAGGGCTGCACCGGCAACATCAGGTGCCAGTCGACGCCGATCGACTTGAGCTTGCGGATGGTGCGGAGGTATCCGGTCGCGCGCAGGGACGCGATGTGGTCGAGCAGCACCCGAACCGTGACCCCGCGGGCGACGGCGTCCTCGAGGGCGTCGAAGAATGGGGCCGTCGTGTGGTCGAAGGAGATGATGTAGAACTCGGCGTGGACGAATCGTCTCGAGCCTCGCACGGCGGCGGTCATCGCCTCGAGCGACTCCTCGTACTCGGGGTGCAGCGTCGCTGTGTTGCCGCCCACCAGCGGCATGGCGCCCAGGGTGCGGTTGAGCTCGACGATGGGCTCGAGCCAGTCCGGCCCCGGCGGGTCGAGCAGCACCTGCTCCATGCCGTCCGTCGTCTCGACGATGTAGCGGTTGATCTCGAGCTGCTTGTCGCGTCGGCCCTTCGGGAGCTTGGTGCTGCCGATCAGGAGGAAGAGGAGGAACCCGATGTAGGGGATCAGGAAGATCGCGAGCAGCCAGGCTGCGGCCGTCTGCGGTCGCCGATTGATCGGCACGATCACGAGCGCGATCACCCGGATGGTGACATCCACGACGACCGCGAGCACGGCGAGGGTCGGGGCGATCCAGACGGCATCCATGATGCGAAGTTTATCGACTGCGTGCGGCCGGGGGTCCGGCCGCACAATCAGCGGAAGTTGACGAACTGGAGGGCGACGTCGAGGTCCTTGCCCTTGAGCAGGGCCATCACACCCTGCAGGTCGTCGCGGCTCTTCGACGAGACGCGCAGCTCGTCGCCCTGGATCTGGCTCTTGACCGATTTGGGGCCCTCGTCGCGGATGATCTTCGCGATCTTCTTGGCGTCGTCCGACCCGATGCCGTTCTTCAGGTCGACCTCGATGCGGTACTCCTTGCCGGAGGCATAGGGGTCGCCAGCGTCGAGGCTGCGCAGGGTGATGCCGCGTTTGATCATCTTCGCCTCGAGCACCTCGAGCACCGCCTTGACCCGCTCCTCGGCGCTCGCCTTGAGCATCAGCTTCTCGCCGCTCCACTCCACTGAGGCACCGACGTTCTTGAAGTCGTAGCGTTGGGCGATCTCCTTCTGGGCCTGGTTGACGGCGTTCTCGGCCTCCATGTGGTCGACCTTGCTGACGATGTCGAATGTTGAATCTGCCATGGAGCCAGTTTAACGGGCGCGCACCGGGCCGAGAGGATTTCGCGAGGCCCTGCGGCGGGGTATCCTTGATCCGCGCCTCCGGCCGGTGAACTCCGGCACGGGTGCGCGAGGGGCAAGTTACCCAAGTGGCCAAAGGGATCTGACTGTAAATCAGCCGTCTACGACTTCGTGAGTTCGAATCTCGCACTTGCCACTCACACGAAGGGCCCGGCATCCGCCGGGCCCTTCGTCGTTCATGATGCAACATCGGAGGTCTGCATGAGAGCCGAAGAGCTCCTCACGATCGCGCGCAGCGTGGCCGTCACCGCCGGCGAGCTGGCCGCTCGGCGCCGATCGGAGGGGGTGGAGATCGCCGCCAGCAAGTCCTCGCCCGAGGACGTGGTGACGCTCGCCGACCGGGAGGTCGAGGCCCTCATCCGCTCCCTGCTCGCGGATGCCCGCCCCCAGGACGGCTTCTTCGGCGAGGAGAGCGAAGCGGATGTCGGCTCGAGTGGCCTCACCTGGGTCGTCGACCCCATCGATGGCACGGTGAACTACCTCTATGGCGTGCCGCACTATGCGGTGAGCATCGCCGTCGTCGAGGGCGGTCCTGACCCGCTCACCTGGATGGCGCTCGCCGGGGCAGTGGTGAACCCGGCCATCAGCGAGGTGTTCACGGCGACCCGTGGCGGTGGGGCGTTCCTCGGGGAGCGTCGTCTCGCCGTCGTCGCGGCCGAACTCCCGCTCGCTCTCGTGGGGACCGGCTTCGCGTACCTGGCCGAGCGTCGCCGCGAGCAGGCCGACACGCTCGTGGGTCTGGTGGGGGAGGTGCGCGACATCCGCCGATCGGGGACGGCATCGCTCGACCTGTGTTCGGTCGCCTGCGGTCGCCTGAACGCCTATTACGAAAGCGGGCTGAAGCCCTGGGACCACGCCGCCGGGGCCCTCATCGCGGCCGAGGCCGGGGCGCGGGTGACCGGCTGGGGAGGGGCGCCGGCCAGCCAGGACTTCATCCTCGCAGCCCCGCCGACGCTCGCGGCGACCCTCGAAACGCTGCTCGCCGGTCAGTCAACACACAGCCGAAGTTTGCCAGCCGCACCACCCGTCGGCTAGTCTTTATCTGTTCGTTACAATTCATCACCTACGAACCGCCCACATACGCATAAAAGCCGGACCAGCCTGCACTGCATCGCTGGTCATCTTTTTGAGGAGCTTCGCATTGCCCATTTTCGGTTTCAGCATCACGAGGTGCGCGCGCACGAGGTCTGTGTTGGCGAACGTCGTGACCACTGAGGCTCGATAGGTAGTGGGAAAGTTCACACCCGGCGCCAAGCGCCGCAACGCCCAGCAGGTCCCGCCCGTCGCAACACTCTCGATCGATGTCTTGGCTGCGATCATCCACGAGGCGCCAGTCGTGGCAGCCGAGGAGCTGTCGGCGGAGCCGATCGAGGCACCGGCCCGGTCCCGGCGTGAGCTGCGCGAGCGTGCCGCCCGCGATGCCCGCAGAGGGTCGCTAACCTCCGTCGCCAGGAAGCCACCAGCCGCTCAGGCTGCTGCGATCGCAGCCACTGTCTCGAAGCCCGCACTCGCCCAGCCCGCGGCCGCCCTCGCCGCGAAGGTCGCTCCGGCACCCGCGCGCACACCGGTCCAGGCCCGCAGCACTCTGTTCGGCGAGACGGCACCGTCCGCATCGCTGGCCTCCGAGACATCCGCTGCCCAGACCAAGCGACGTTTCTTCCGTCCCCGCGCCGCACCGTCGCTCGTGGTCACACGCACCGAGTCGAGCAAGCCGGCGCGCGCGGTCGGCTTCAAGCGCAAGATGGTGTCGAAGTTCGTGACGGTGAGCGCCATGGCCGGAGTCGGGTTGATGCTGGTGGCGACCACTGTGCCCGCCAACGCATTCAACCGGCCGGATGCTTCCGCGACCTCGGTCGTCTCGACCGCCGCCGCGAAGACGCAGGAGCTCACAGTCGAGGCCGTCACGGCCCCCGCCCTCACCAAGGACGGCTACACCGTCGTCTCGCTAGCCCGCCAAGTGCAGGCGCAGACCGGCAACCGCACCTACTCGTACACGAACAACCCCAGCGGCTCGATCCAGTGGCCCTTCCCGAACGGCTCGCCGATCGCCAGCGGCTTCGGCGGGCGCCAGGTCGCCGGCTGTGGATTCTGTTCCACCTTCCACCAGGGCCTCGACTTCACCCCCGGCTCGGGAACCCCGATCGGGGCCATCGCCGATGGAGTCGTCAGCGACGTCTCGACCGCTGGCGCCTACGGCAACCACGTGTTGATCGACCACGTCATCAACGGCCAGAAGGTGCAGTCGCTCTACGCGCACATGCTCTACGGATCAATCGCGGTGGCCGTCGGGCAGACCGTGACCGTTGGCCAGCTCGTCGGCCAGGTCGGCAGCACGGGCGCATCGACCGGCGCCCACCTCCACCTCGAGGTGCACCTCGATGGCACCCCCGTCGACCCCTACGCCTGGCTCAAGGCCAACGCGAACTAGCTCGCACCCGGCATGGTTCGCGATCGGCGGGGCCGCTGCCCCCTATGTGACGCGGGCAGGCTGGCCGCTGCAGTCGCCGGGATGCCACAACAGCACCGCCCGCCGGCCCAGAGGCGGGCGGGCGGGCGGCGGTCAGGCGCGGGTGGGTTTGTTCAGTCGACGATCCACACCGTCGTGTCGGGAGCGAGGGCGGCACCGTGCAGCTCGTGCGAGGTGAGCAGCATCTTGCCGATCGGCAGCTCGACGGCCACCTCGCCGGTGTTGGCGATCACGGTGACTGAGCCGTTCCGGAACGCCACGACGTCGTCGCCGTACCCGTCCAGCCATTCGACCGAGCCGAGTCCGAGGTTGTGCTCAGACCGCAGCGCGAGGGCACGCGTGTACAGCTCCAGCGTGGAGCCGGCGACGCCGATCTGCGCATCGCGGGCGAACGGCGCCCAGTCGCCCGGCTGGGGTAGCCAGCTCGCTGCGCCGGTGCTGAACCCGTATGACGGCGAGGTCGCCTCCCACGGGATCGGAACGCGGCATCCGTCACGGCCGTAACGCTCGCCGTTGGTGCGGAACCAGGTCGGGTCCTCGCGGGCGGAGTCGGGCAGGGCGATCACCTCGGGCAGGCCGAGCTCCTCGCCCTGGTACAGGTAGGCGCTTCCCGGCAGGGCCAGCATAAGCGCGGTAGCCGAACGGGCGCGACGCAGCCCGAGTGCTGGCACGGGCTGGCCCGGGGACTTCGGGCCGATCCCGTGGCCCTGCGGGTTCTCCGCGGTGAGCGCGAGACGGCTCGCGTGGCGCACCACGTCGTGGTTCGACAGCACCCAGGTGCTGGGGGCGCCGACGCCGGAGAAGGCGTCGATTGATGCGTCGATGACGCGGCGCATCGTGGGGCCGGTCCAGGCGCTCTCGAGGTAGGAGAAGTTGAAGGCCTGGTGCATCTCGTCGGGGCGCACCCATCTGGCGAGCTTCGTCAGCGGTTCGACCCAGGCCTCGGCGACCATCACGCGGTCGCCCTCGTACTCGTCGAGGATCGCGCGCCAGTCGCGGTAGATGTCGTGCACGCCGTCCTGCGCCCAGTACGGGGGAGTGGGAGCCTCGGCGTGCGAGCCGATCTCCGGCTCGAAACCGACGGTGCCGCCGCCCATGCTGCCGGAATCGGCCGGCGGGGTGTAGTCGGGCAGGCCCGCCTTCTTGATCATGCCGTGGGCCACGTCGACACGGAAGCCGTCGACCCCGCGGTCGAGCCAGAACCGCAGGATGGCGCGGAACTGCTCGCGCACCCAGGGGTTCTCCCAGTCGAGATCGGGCTGGGTGCTGTCGAAGAGGTGGAGATACCACTGGCCGGGGGTGCCGTCGGGGTTCGTGGTCCGCGTCCACGCCGGTCCGCCGAAGACGGAATCCCAGTTGTTCGGGGCGATATCGCCGCCGGGGCCCGTGCCGTCACGGAAGATGTAGCGCGACCGCTCCTCGCTGCCGGGGGCAGCCGCGATCGCCGCCTGGAACCAGGCGTGGTCGCTCGAGGTGTGGTTCGGCACGATGTCGACGATGACCTTGAGCCCGAGCGCGCTGGCGGCCGCCTCGAGTTCGGCGAAGTCGTCGAGCGTTCCGAAGAGCGGGTCCACGTCGCAGTAGTCGGCGACGTCGTAGCCCGCGTCGCGCTGGGGCGAGGTGTAGAACGGCGACAGCCAGATCGCGTCGATGCCGAGCTGGGCGAGGGCGGGAAGTCGGCGGGTGATCCCGCGGAGGTCCCCGATGCCGTCGCCCGAGTCGTCAGCGAAGGAGCGCGGATAGATCTGGTAGATCACGGCGCTGCGCCACCACTCGGTGCCCATCGTGTCGATCAGCTTCGAGTCGACGATCTGATCGGTCTCGACATCCGCTGCGGGCACGACGATTTCCGGTGAGTTATCAAGGGTCATAAAAAAACCCTATTGCATGAGGGGACACCGAGTGAGCGTCCGGGGTCGGCAGGGATGCTAGTCTCTTACGGTGCCAAACCGGCGCGCCGTTCACACGGCCCGAGGTAGGTCACGCCCCCTTAGCTCATTGGTAGAGCACTTCCTTGGTAAGGAAGAGGTAGTGGGTCCGATTCCCACAGGGGGCTCCGTCCTCCATTTGGACGAAGTCCATTCGGACAACGTCCATTCGGACAACGTCTCGACGAATGGACGATACCCGGCGGGGTAGCTCAGGTGGTTAGAGCACACGACTCATAATCGTGGTGTCGCGGGTTCGAGTCCCGCCCTCGCTACAAAACATCCGGAATATCAGGGTATTTGGGCCATCTCCACAGCCGCACCCCGCACATACCCCGCACATTGACATCTGACGGATGGGTTTATGCCGTCAGGACTATGCGGGCGAGGGCCAGCGCGGTCGTGTCCAATGTCCGGGCTCAAACCCACCTCGCGAGGTCGATCTCTATCGTGGTTGCGGCACTGACCTAGTGTGGACCTATGGACGCCGACATCAACTTCTACTTCGACCCGGTCTGCCCGTTCGCCTGGATGACAAGCAAGTGGGTGCGGCAGGTGCAGGCGCAGCGCGACTACACCGTGGACTGGCGATTCATCTCGCTGCGCCTCATCAATGCCCAGGTCGACTACGACGCGCATTTCCCTCCCGAGTACGAAGCTGGACATACCGCAGGGCTCCGGCTCCTGCGGGTAGCCGCCCGAGCGCGAGCAGAACACGGCCGCGAAGCGATTGCGCCGCTATACGCCGCCTTCGGGACCCACATCTTCGACACTGCCCCCAGTGCGGACAATTATCGGAGCGAGGTCGAGATGCGCAATCTTCGCGGGACGCGTGAGTTCGCGGAACCGATCCTCGCCGATGCGGGCTTGCCGCTCGAGCTGGCGGACGCTCTCGACGACGAGTCATGGGACACAGAGATCCAGCAGGAGACGGACGAAGCGCTCTCCTTCACAGGAAAAGACGTGGGCACGCCCATCATCCACTTTGAGCCACCCACCGGGGTGGCCTTCTTCGGACCGGTGATCAGCCGACTGCCCGACGAGGACTCTGCAGTCGAGTTGTGGGACCACGTAGTCGCTTTGGCGCGCTTCCCTGGATTTGCCGAACTCAAGCGCAGTCTGCGCGAGCAGCCACAGCTGGCCGCGTTCGGGGTCGACGCGGGCGCGGTCGGAAAGCAGGAAGACTGGCACGGCGGCAGCCGGCGGCAGAAGAAATGACCCCCTCCGTTAGAGCAAACACATGAGTCAGACAAGCATTCTCAGCTACCAGGAGTCCGTCACCGTCGAGGCGTCGGCCGCGTTTCTCTACGACCTGCTCTCCGACATCACCCGCACCGGCGAGTGGAGCCCGGTCTGTACATCATGCTGGTGGGACGACGAGACCGAGGCGGGTCGGGTCGGTGCCTGGTTCACCGGGCACAACGAGCTCCCACATCGCACCTGGGAGACCCGGTCTGAGGTAGTGAGGGCAGAGCACGGTCGCGAGTTCGCCTGGGTGGTGGGGGGCAGCTTCGTCCGTTGGGGATTCAGCTTCACCGCCGCGGAGACCGGGACGACACTCACCGAGTCGTGGGAATTCCTGCCGGCCGGGATCGCCATGTTCGAGGACAAGTTCGGCGAAGACGCCCGCGCCGAAATCACCGACCGCACCCAGCAAGCCCTCGACGGCATCCCGAAAACCCTCGCCGCGATCAAACGGATCGCCGAGATCTCCGCCGAGTCCTGGGAACAGACCCAGTCATGACGGGCCCCTCGGGGAGGGCCGTCTCTGCGACGGTCTTTCCAGCATTTCGACGAGCCACCTAAACTCGCCCTGGCCCCGTCGACCTTGACAACTTCCTTCTCGACACCCTCGGGAGCCCAATAGACGACGATAATTCGAAGGTGTCCCAGTCGCCGTTCCCGCTCTGGGACGGTTCGCGGCCCGCAGGCGCCGGCCTAAGCGTGATCGGGGCAGCCTGGCGGGTGGCCCAGGTCAGTCGACGCTGCCGCGATCGGTCCCACCGCTATTCAGAATCCAGCTAATCATTGGCCGCATCAACCATGAATGATCAATGGGAACTCTCATCGGCGCCAGAGATTCTCGTGGTGTCGCGGGGTCGAGTCCCGCATTTGCTACTTCAGCACCATTCCTGGCACGCCTGCCGTCTTTCGAACAACTTCTTCAGCGGATGTCGAGGGGTCGAGTCCTGCCTTCGGTGCGGCCTCCAGCCCGTCGAGGAACAGTGTGATTCCGAAGTCAAAGGCGTCCCGGGTGCGTCCATCGCCCCCCGCCGAAACACCCGTGGCGACACCGAGGCTGTGTGCCACCGCCCGCTGCTGTTCGTGCCAGACGTGGCCGAGTATGAAATGCAGGAGCGCCGCGGCGGCGACCGCGCTGGTCGGCTGATCGAAACCGCCGCGATGAATCGCGGCGGAGAGGCGGTTCTCCGCGTCGTGCGCGCCGAGCCCGAGGGCAATCGTGCTCGCGACGACCTCGGCACCGTCGCGATAGTCCAGGAGGGCGTCGCGGAGCGCCTCCGCCTCGAGGCGGGCGGAGGATTTCCAGTCGGGTGACCCGGCCTGTGGTGCGGTCCGGGAGACGATCCGGTCGGCGATCGACGCGAGGAGGGTCTGCTTGTTCGCGAAATGCCAATAAAGGGCGCTCGGCTGCACGCCGAGGTTCGCGGCGAGCCGACGCATGGTCAGGTCGGGGAGGCCGTGTTCGTCGAGGATACGCAGGGCGGCCGTCACCACGTCGTCCCCGGAATGACGGGTGTGCCTCTGGCCGTTGGGAGCGGGACTCTGCATGGTGGAGCCAGACTACCAGTCACCTGTACAGTGTTCAGGTGAACGCCGTTCAGGTGAGACCAGAGGAGCACATGATGAACAACCCCCTTCGATTCGATGTCCGTGACATCACCCGGATCGCGGTCTTCGCGGCCATCATCGCGGTGCTCGGCCTCCCCGGCGCGATCCCCGTCTTCGGCGGGGCCGTTCCCATCACGGCCCAGACCCTCGGGGTGATGCTCGCCGGCGTGGTTCTCGGACCGTGGCGCGGAGCCGCGGCCGTCGTGATCTTCGAGGTCCTCGTGCTCGTCGGACTCCCCCTCCTCTCCGGCGGTCACGGAGGTGCCGGTGTGTTCGTCGGACCGACGGCCGGATACCTGATCGGATGGATCTTCGGCGCCTTTGTGATCGGCGCCATCGTGCGGGCCGACCGGCGCCGTCCGACCTGGTGGCGGGTCGCGCTCGGGTGCTTCGTCGGCGGCATTGGTGTCGTCTACGCGTTCGGGGTGCCCGTGCAGTCGCTCGTCACCGGCCTCCCCCTCGGCCCCACCGCCCTCTCGAGCGCCGTCTACCTTCCGGGCGATGTCCTGAAGATCGTGGTGGCCACCCTGATCGCGCTCACCCTTTGGCGAGCGTACCCGCGGGCGTTCGGGGGCGCGCAGGTGTCCACGGTGAGCTCGACGGCGGGGCCGGTGAGCGCAGGGTCAGCCGGGGCGGGGTCTTCCCGCGCGGCGTCGACAGATGCGGCCAGGCCCGACGCGGCCAGGCAGTGACCTCGCTTCCTCTCATCAGCTTTGACGCGGTCTCCGTCGATTTCGCCGGGCGAACGGCGCTCCGAGATGTGTCCATCGTGCTGCACCAGCGGCGGATCGGGGTGATCGGGTCGAATGGCTCGGGCAAGTCGACCTTCGCGCGGATGCTGAACGGTCTCGTGTCGGCGACCAGTGGCACGGTGCGGGTGCACGACCTCGACGCGGCGAGGCAGGCGAAACAGCTCAGCCGGAAGGTGGGCTTCGTGTTCAGCAACCCGGACGCGCAGATCGTGATGCCGACCGTCGCGGAGGACGTGGCGTTCTCGCTGCGTGGTCGGGGACTCAGTCGCACCGAGGTCGACGACCGCGTCGCCTCGACCCTTCAGACCTATGGGATGTCGGATCACGCCGACGCTCCGGCCCATTCGCTCTCGGGCGGACAGAAGCAACTTCTTGCGCTGTGTGCGATCCTCATCGGCCGACCGGACCTGGTGGTCGCCGACGAACCGACAGCCCTGCTCGATGCGGCCAACACCCGCCGGATCGGCAACCATCTGCTCGATGATCTCGAGCAGCAGCTTGTTCTCGTGACGCACGACCTGCGGCTGGCTGCCAGGTGCGATGTCGTTCTGCGGTTTGACGAGGGGCGGTTGGTGGAGTCGGGGGACCCGACATCCGTTATCGAACGCTACGAACGGGAGCACGCGTGATCGCCGTGTATCGGCCGGGATCGAGTCTGCTTCACCGGATGCCAGCCGGGCTCAAGGTGCTCGGTTTTATGGCCAGTGCGCTGGCGATCACGTTCACCGCCGGCAGTGTCTGGACGCAGCCCGTGGCGGCGGTTCTGGTCTGCGCGGGCTACCTGGTGGCCGGGCTGGGACTCCGCGAGATACTCCGCCAGGTCTGGGCCGTGCGTTGGGTGATCCTGATCATGCTCGTCACCCAGTTCGTGTTCCTTCCACCGGTGGTCGCGTCGGCAAACACCGGTCGGGTGGTGACGATCATGGTGTTGGCTGCGCTGATCACCCTGACCACGAGGATTCCCGCGCTACTCGATGCGACCGAGAGTTCGTTGGCGCCGTTGCGCCGGTTCGGGGTCAACCCGGCCGGGGTGGGGCTGGTGCTGGGGATGACGATCACCACCATCCCCGTGATCGCGGGATTTGCCGCGACCATCCGTGAGGCACAGCGCGCCAGGGGAGTGCCGGTGCGGATCACCACCTTTGCCGTACCGCTGTTGGTCATGTCGCTGAAGCATTCCGACGATCTCGCTGATGCGCTGACCGCACGTGGGGCCGGCTGACCACTCCCGGGGTCGGCTACAACCCCACCTCCGGCACGCTTCTGGGGCGCGCCCGTCGCTGGTCGGCAACGACCTCGGGAGTGACATTCTGGCCAGGCATCAGAAGAGAAAGGACCCCGCATGCCGGTCACCCTCGAAGTTGACCTTCCCCGATACGGCGGCACCCTCACGAGGCTGAAGCTCGGCGACCGCGACCGCGACCGCGACCGCGGCCGCGACCGCGACCGCGCCGGCGCCGACGCGGTGCTGGAGAACACCAGGGCCCTCGCCGCCCCAGATCTTCCAGCAGCAATCCACCACCAACTACAACATCGCCTTCGCGTCGTACCTCATGGCGATGGCCCCCACGATCATCGTCTATGGGTTCGCGCGGCGGTGGGTGCTGTCCGGCGTCACCCGGGGGCGATCACGTAGCAGGGCAAATCGTGACCGGAATGCGGCCACCGACGGTCATCCCGGCAGTACGGTGTAATCGACGCCCCGAGTCACCCGCGGCCCGGGCCAACGCGGGAGTGCCTCATGGGAGTTTTGCGATACGGGTCGGACGGCATGGAAGTCGACATCGACGACCGGTCTTTGGCCCACCTGCAGATCGTGATGACCTCGAAACTGCGAAGGGGCGAGGCGTTCCTGTTCAGCTGGACCAACTCGCTCACGATCGGCAGCGGCCGCAGCAGCATCTGGATCGACCCGGCCATCCCGCTGTACTTCCGCTACTTCCACAACGGAGGAGCGGAGATCAACCGGGAGTGGCTCGAGGCGCTGATGGATTCCGCGAACACGGCCGGCGGGCTGAACTTCTCCGCGGAGCCCTCGGTCGAGCAGATCCCGCCGGGCCGCACGGCGTAGGGTGCCGACGGCCCTCAGGCGAGGCGGGCGGCGATGGCCAGGAACCCTTGCGCATCGCGCAGCTGCGAGAAGCTGGCGAGCCACTCGCCGGCTGGATTTCGCACCACGAAGCCACAGGCAGCCGTGCTCTGCACTGTCCCCCTGTCCATCCCGAGCGCCGACGCCAGCCAGAGCCCGGGCTCGTCCTCGACCCAGCCGATACTTCCGAGCTCGATTGTCGTGGTCATGGTTCCAGTGAACGCCTCTCAAACAAACAGGTCTAGGGGCTTGTGGAATGATCCGGGAGTCAATTCCCCGGCGTGACCGTTCCGCACGGTCGGTCCACTGCCGCTATGTTGGGACCCAAGAGAGGGAGACGCGCCCATGGGCAAGCTGTTGTACGGGAGTCCCAGCATGGAGGTCGACTTCGACGACCGTGCGCTGATGCACCTGCAGATCGTCATCACCGCGAAGCTGCGGAGGGGCGAGAGCTTCGTGTTCACCTGGCGCGACACCCTCGAGGTCGGGGATGGCCGGAGCAGCTTTTGGATGCACTCGAGCATCCCGCTGTACTTCCGCTACTTCGGCAGCCGGGTTCCCGTGATCAACCGACTATGGATCGAAGCGCTCTCCGCCTCGTCCAACAGCCCGGGAGGCCTGCACTTCTCCGAGGAACCGCCGCCCGTTCCGCGCTGACCGAGCGCGACCGCAGGGACCTCCCGAGGTCGCACAGGCACACCGCGGCCCAGAGGGGAACCCACAGGCCGATCGTCATGATCGCCATGATCAGATGGAACCCGTGGTTCGTTCGACCTCGGGTGGCGACGGGGCCGATGGAGGCCGCGAGCACAGCCGCCGGGGCGTAGTGCTCCGTCCAACCGCGGCCGTCGAACCAGCGACGCACGTTCTCCCCGGTGTCGTACCACCCGGCCGGAGCCGCGGCGGTGACGAACAGGTCCCTCACTGACGCCAGCTCAGCTGGCAACGCCCCCGCGTGTGACATCGATTCCTTTTCACCCTGATGGGTTCAGATTAAGTTCTCGCCGCCGCGAGCGCCATACCCTCGAACGGGGGCCACGACAGCGCGGTTGCCCGCACGAGTGCAATTCCTGTCAACCGCAGTATTACTCGAGGATCGACATCGACTCCGGCTCGAGTTCCAGGTCACCGGTCGGGAGCAGGTTCGAGTGTCGCGAGCGGGAGGCGGCGAGCCGCGGCCACTGTTCCGCGACGCTCTCCCGGATTGCTGAGAAGTCGGCGAACAGGTCGTCGTAGACGGCGTGGTTCGCGGCATCCGGTTCGAACACG
>JACMNE010000174.1 GCA_014378715.1 Microbacteriaceae bacterium | reverse complement strand
GCCTGACCCGGCCCGGCCTGACCCGGCCCGGCCTGGCCCGGCCTGGCGCAAGCAAGCGCGACACATCCGCGTGCACCGGTCGGGCACGACGAACCGGTGCACGCGAATGTGCGATCCCGCCGACGGGTTTCAGAACACATCTCGGTGCACAGGCCTCGATCCCGGTACCACTGCACGCACGTATGCGATCCGGCCCGGAAGGATGGAGGCCCAGCCCCACCATCATTAAGGAGTCGGGCGCGTCACCGGCGCCTCAGCGACCGGTGGTGCACCCCGGCCACCGCGTTCGTGAATGACAAAAAATAACGGGCGGCGACGCGGTCAGAGCGCCGTGAGGAAGGCGCCCGGGTCGACCGGCAGCTTGGGGCCGTCACGAGTACCGTCGGGCACACCGCCCACGTAGAGCCAGCCCAGGAGGCGCTCGTTCTCGCGCAGGCCGTGCAGCTCGCGCACCTCTGAGGCGTCCACGAACGGACCCGACCGCCACATCACACCCCAGCCAGCCTCGTCGAGCAGCAGCGAGAGCACGTGGGCGACGCCGGCCGCCGTCGCGTCCTGCTCCCACGCCGGCACCTTGAGGCTCGGCTTGGTCACCGACACGATCGCAAGCAGGAGCTCGGCCCGCGACGGCTTCGTCGCGAGGTGCGAATTGGTGATTCCTCGTGCAGCGGATGCTGCGACCAATGAGTCACCGAGCCTCTGGCGTGCCTCACCCCGCAACTCCACCAGCCGCCACGGACGCAGAGCGCCATGGTCCGCCACCCCCGACGCCGCCTCGATCAGGTGAAGCAGCTCCTCGCGGCTCGGCGCATCACCCGTGACGCGCGGATGCGACCGCCGTCGGACGGCGGCCTCCCGCAGCGGCGCAGCGCTCCCGCTCTGCGCAGCGCTCCCGCTCGGCGGCAAGCGCGTTCCACCTTCCGCCCTCACGACCAGCACCGGGTTACTTCGCCTCTTCCGTGAAGTTCAGCGACAGCGAGTTCATGCAGTACCGGTCGCCGGTCGGCGTCTGGTGTGCGTCGTCGAACAGGTGACCGAGGTGCGAGCCGCAGGTGCCGCAGACCACCTCGGTGCGCACCATGCCGAGGCTCTTGTCGGTGATGAGCTTCACCGCGTCGGGGTTGATGGCCTCGTAGAAGCTCGGCCAGCCCGATCCGGATTCGAACTTGGTCCCGCTGGGGAACAGCTCAGCGTTGCAGGCACCGCAGGTGTATACGCCGGAGCGCTTCTCGTCGAGCAGAGCACCCGACCACGGCCGCTCGGTCGCCGCCTCGCGCAGGATCGAATAGTGGGTTGCGTCGAGTTCCTCGCGCCACTGGGCGTCCGTCTTGGACACGGGGTAGGAAGTGAAGTCATGGGTCATACCCCTATTAAACTCACGAGGGTGCTGAATTGTTCCGTAGTCGCCAAGTCGTGGAGCGAACTCACGACCTTTGAGCTGTACCGCTTCCTCAAGCTGCGCACCGATGTCTTCTACGTCGAGCAGCAGGTCGACGACGAGGAGCTCGACGGCCGCGATCTCGAGGACAGCACCCTGCATGTCTGGGCAGCGGATGATGTGGGCGTCGCGTCATATCTCCGGGTGATCGTGGACGTCGAGCCCGAGCACCTCGACGCCCGAACCCTCATCGGCCGGGTCGTGACCCGCGCCGACCGCAGGGGCGAGGGACTCGCAAGCCTACTGATCAGCCGCGTGCTCGACACCTACGGCGCGGAGGGCATGCTGCTGCACGCGCAGGAGTACGCGGCCGGCCTCTACGCCAAGCACGGGTTCGTCGCGTTCGGTGAGCCCTACTTCGAAGCGGCCATCCGGCACGTGTCGATGTACCGCGCCGGGGTGCCGGCCCCGGGTCTGCGCGACACCGACCTGGCGATCCTCGCGTTCGAGCAGCGCGCCTGGCCGCACCCGGGGGAGAAGGAGGAGGCGATCCGCCGCGAGTTCGACATCTCCGCGGCCCGTTACTATCAGGTGTTGAACACCCTCATCGACGCCCCGGCGGCGCTCGTGCACGATCCGATGCTCGTGCGTCGTCTGCAGAGGGTGCGGGAATCCCGATCACACGCCCGCACCATGCTGGCGGGGAGACCGACTCCGACCGGGTATCCGGTATCGGGGCGCACGCGCATCGACGACCAGGACGGCCCATAACCACATGGCAGCACCGACCACCACCGACCGGTTCGACGACATCCCCGATGGCCTGGACCGGGTCGGCGCCCACCGTGCCCCGCCGAAGCCCGGCCGCGGCTGGATCGGATTCGCCTGGGCCGCGCTGACGACCGGGATCCTGGTCGGCCTCGGTGTGCTCGCCCTCTCCGTGTTCACCGACTCGATCACCAACCTCAACCTGCCCTTTTCCCCCGAGACCTCGACGGCCGCCCCGGCGGATCCGGCCGAGACGACCGCGGCGGCGGTGACCCCCGCGCTCGACCCGGCCATCGCCATCACGGTGCTCAACGGCACGCCCGTCGAGGGCCTGGCGAACACGGTCGGCGACGCCCTCGTCGCCGATGGCTGGGAGGGCGCCGCGATCGGTGTCGGCAGCCGGTCCAGCGCCGCAGTGACCGACATCACGGCCACGATCGTCTACTACGTCGATGCCGCGGATGAAGCGGCAGCCCTGGCCGTGGTGGAGACCCTCGGTGTCGGCGAGGCCCGACTCTCGACCGACTACCCGTCCTCGCCCATGACGGTGCTCATCGGCTCGGACTACACACCCCCGACCGGCTGACCGCCGGCTGACGGCCGGCCACCCGCGCGTCAATCGCAGTGCCCCCGCGCGTGCGCGCCGGGGGACGGCACATCGCCGCTAGTGTGTGCCCCATGAGTCTCCGCCGAGCGCCCCTGCCCTCCATCGGGGCGTCCGTCGCGCTCGCCGCGCTCGTCGCGATCACCACGGGCTGCACCACGCAGGCGCCGCCCGTCACTCCGAGCCCATCGGTGACCTACGAGTCCACCTATGTGGCTCCGCCCGTGACCGACACGGCCCCTCTTCGGGGTACGTCGGTCGAGGTCGGCTCGCTCGCGCACGCGTCGATCGCCGCGAAGATCGACAACCATCCGGATGCCCGCCCGCAACTCGGCCTCGAGCAGACCGACATCGTCTTCGAGGAGCTCGTCGAGGGCGGGCTCACCCGTTACGTCGCCGTGTGGCAGTCGACCATCCCGGAGCTCCTCGGCCCGGTGCGCTCGATCCGCCCGATGGACCCCGACATCATCTCGCCGTTCGGCGGGATCGTCGCCTACTCCGGCGGGCAGGAGCGCTTCGTCAACCTCATGCGGCAGACCCCGGTCTACAATGCGATCCACGGCCAGCCCGACACAGCGAGCACCTTCTACCGCCTCGACACCAAGAGCGCCCCGCACAACGTGGTCGTCAAGGCCCGCGAGGTGCTCGCCGCACACACCGACCTCGCCGCCCCCGCACAGCAGTTCGCCTTCGCCCCCGACGTCGCCTCCTCCACCGCTGCGAAGGACGGCACGCCGACTGCCGCCATCAACTACCGGTTCTCCACCCAGGTGAGCGGGTCGTGGGGCTGGAACGCCGACACCGCCACCTTCCTCCGCTTCCAGGGCCAGGGAGCGGATGTCGACTCCAGCGGCACCCAGCTGGGCGCGACCAACGTCGTGGTGATGCGCGTTCCCGTCTCGATCAACCGGGACATTCCCGAGACCGAGATCGTCGGAACGGGCGAGGCCTGGATCTCCACCGGTGGGGCCACCGTGCATGCCACCTGGTCGAAGGAGTCGCCGACCTCGGCCGTCCACCTCGCCGACGACAACGGGGTCGCCGTGCGCCTCGCCGCGGGAAACACATGGATCGAGCTCGTGCCGTTGGCCGGATCGGTCACCTTCGCCGCGCCCGCCGCCTGACCCGTGGCGCGCACAGCCTGACTCACACCCGCACCAGAGGCCCGTCCTGACGCGCTTCGTCTTGCACTCTCCGGGTGGGAGTGCCAGAATCATTTAGCACTCCCTTCAGGGGAGTGCCAACCGGTTTGCAGCTTCACGACGTCCGGGAGGGACGAGAAACACACATGGCAAAGATCATTGCTTTCAACGAAGAGGCCCGTCGCGGCCTCGAGCGCGGCCTCAACATTCTCGCCGACGCAGTCAAGGTGACCCTCGGCCCACGCGGTCGTAACGTCGTGCTCGAGAAGAAGTGGGGAGCCCCCACCATCACGAACGACGGCGTCTCGATCGCCAAGGAGATCGAACTCGACGACCCGTTCGAGAAGATCGGTGGCGAGCTCGTCAAAGAGGTAGCCAAGAAGACCGATGACGTCGCCGGAGACGGAACGACCACCTCGGTCGTCCTCGCCCAGGCACTCGTCCGCGAAGGCCTGCGCAACGTCGCGGCCGGCGCCGACCCCATCACGCTCAAGCGCGGAATCGAGAAGGCCGTCACGGCCGTCATCGCTGCCCTCGTCGCGAGCGCCAAGGAGATCGAGACCAAGGAAGAGATCGCGGCCACGGCCTCCATCTCCGCCGGGGACCCCGAGATCGGCGCTCTCATCGCCGAGGCGATCGACAAGGTCGGCAAGGAGGGTGTTGTCACCGTCGAGGAGTCCAACACCTTCGGCACCGAGCTCGAGCTCACCGAGGGCATGCGCTTCGACAAGGGTTACCTGTCGGCGTACTTCGTCACCGACCCCGAGCGCCAGGAAGCCGTCTTCGAAGACGCGTACATCCTGATCGTCAACGGCAAGATCTCGAACATCAAGGATCTCCTGCCGATCGTCGACAAGGTCATCCAGTCGGGCAAGCAGCTCCTCATCATCGCCGAGGACGTGGATGGCGAAGCCCTCGCGACCCTCGTCGTCAACAAGATCCGTGGCATCTTCAAGTCGGTCGCCGTCAAGGCCCCCGGCTTCGGAGACCGTCGCAAGGCCCAGCACCAGGACATCGCCATCCACACCGGTGGTCAGGTCATCTCCGAGGAGGTCGGACTCAAGCTCGAGAATGCCACCCTGGACCTCCT
>JACMNE010000035.1 GCA_014378715.1 Microbacteriaceae bacterium | reverse complement strand
GCTGATGGGTGCCATGGGCCGTCTCGCTGAGGACCTGACCATCGCCGCCTCCTCCCAGCTGATGTGCAACATCGGCGGCTCCAAGTGGATCCCGCGCACCGTGCGCCGCCTCCTCTTCGCGGCGGCCGGCGCGCACGTGCGCTCATCGCCGGGAATCGAGGGGGCCTTCGTCGGGCGCCCCTCGCTCCTCACGATCGGGCACGCCGTCTACATCAACCGGGAGGTCTTCATCGAGGCGGTGGCCCCCGTCGCGATCGGCGACGGCACCGCGATCGGCATGCAGGCGATGATCCTCACCAGCCACCACGCGATCGAGGCCGGAGGGCGATGGAGCGACGACGTGACCCCGAAGCCCGTGACGATCGGCGAGCGGGTCTGGATCGGGGCCCGCGCCGTCATCCTGCCGGGAGCCGTCATCGAGCACGACGCGATCATCGCGGCTGGCGCCGTGGTGTCGGGCCGCTGCGAGGCGTTCGGGGTCTACGCGGGGGTGCCCGCCCGCCGCATCCGTGACCACTCTGGAGCCGTCAGATGAGGATCGTCACGGCAACCGCGATGCTCCGCCCGGCCGGCGGCATCGAGGTCGGCACCTATCAGGGCGGTGCGGCGATGGTTCAGCGGGGGCACGAGGTCGAGGTGCTGTACGGCCAAGACGGCCCCCAGCGCGGTGACTACGAGCACTCCGGGATGCGGCTGACCGGCCCGTTCCGCTTCGGCTTCGATCCGCGTCGGGCGCTGCGCGACCTGCGCGGATACTGGCCGGCCGCGCTCTTCCTGCGCCGCATCCGCGCCGACGTGCTGTGGCTCCACCGGCCGGAGCACATCATCTGGGCTCAGTTCGTCGCCCGCTGGGCCGGGGTGCCGATCGCCTGCCACGTGCACCACGGTCCCAACTACCGTCTGACCCGCTTCCTGATGACCGGGGTGTCGAGCTTCATCGCGGTGTCGGAGTTCACCCGGCAGACCTGGGTCGCCGCGGGGATCAGGCCGGAGCGCATCACGGTCGTGCACAACGCCATCCCCGCCGACGCCTACCCCTTCGGCGGGGAGGACGACAGGGAGGATTCCCGCCGGGTGCTCGGCATCCCCGACGACGTCCCCGTCGTGCTGTACTACGGCCGCATCACCCAGGAGAAGGGCGTGACCACTCTCGTCGACGCCTGGCGCCTGCTGGGCCACGGGCTGGGCGAGAGCACCCCGGGAAAGCTGCTCCTGGTCGGGTCGCCCGCTCCGCACGACGACCCCGCGATCGATGCCGCCCTGGCGCTCCTCGACCCGTCGTCGTACCGGTGGTACCCGGCGCGGGCCGACGTGATCGGGTTCCTCCATGCAGCGGATGTCGTCGTGGTGCCGAGCTGGTGGGATGAGCCTTTCGGGCGGGTCGTGATCGAGGCGATGTCCACCGGACGACCCGTGATCGGCGCCAGGGTGGGGGGCATCCCCGAGATCCTGTCGGGGGAGATGAGCCGGTTCCTCGTGGATCCGCGCGATGCGGAGGCGCTGGCCGCCAACATCCGCTCGACCATCGGCTGGAGGACGAGGGAGCCGTCCCTGGGGTCGGCCTGTCGGGAGTGGGTGGATACCCACTTCTCATTCGAGGACTATCTCGACGCGATCGAGCGGTGGCTGCTCGAGAACTCTCGAGGCAGCCACCGCCCGCGTCGTTCGCGCCGGGACTAGGGAACGTAGGTGTAGACGGTCGCCCAGTCGATCAGCAGGTGCCCGTTGGCGTCGGCGGCCGGCTGGGTGCCGCCCGTCGCGACCTGCATGACCCAGTGGAGCGGCTTGCTCGGGATGTCGGTTGTGGACGATCCCACCACCACGTCATCGATGAGGAAGGTCAGCTTCGCCGGGGTCCACTCGATCGAATAGGTGTGCCAGGTGGTGTACCGCGCCGCAGTGTTGACGACGAGGCAGTTCTTCGCCGGGTTGCCCGGGCAGTGGTTGTATCCCTTGACGACGTCGGTCAGCCCGCTCTCCGGGAAGTCGACCTCGCCGTCGTTCCAGTCGCCACTGTCGTTCCAGAGCAGGAACCCGGTGCCGAAGCCCTGGATCGCGTCCGACTTCATCCGCACGCTGAACTTGCCGTACGTCTGGCCGCCCCACTTGCCGTTCACCAGCGGTACGGGGGCAGCTCCCAGCGCTTTTCCGTCCTTCACCTGCAGGTTGATGTCCAGATTGCCGTCGTGCGCCGAGATGATGGACTGGTCGTAGTGCCCGACCCCCGAGGTGTCGGTGAACCCGTTGTAGCTGAGCCACTGCGGCTTGTAGACACCCGGGAAGGACCCCTGGGCGAGCGGGGTGGTGAAGTCCTCGGTGAAGACCTGCTTCCAGCCGGGCAGATCGCCGACGGGCATCGAGACGGTGCTGGGTCCCGGGGTTCCCGCGACGGATTCGGCCGCGATGGTGAAGTACTTGATGTCACCGATGTTGGTCCACTTGCCGTCGACCTTGGCGCACGGCCAGTAGCGGTAGGTGCCGAGTGCCTTCACCGAGGTGAAGGAGAACACCTTGCCGGTGGTCGAGAGGGTCGTCGACACGAACGGCCAGTCGATGACACCGTCGTTCGAGTTGCGCGCGCAGATGCCCGCGTACTCGGCGGTCTTCGAGATGGAGTTCGCGATCGTGGCCGTGACGGTCACCGAGGTGCCGGTGATGGTCGCCGCGACGTTCGTGGCGGACAGCACACCGCTGCTGGGCGCCGGCGTGGTGGTCGGTGCCGCGACCGTGAAGGTCTTCGGCGCGGTGATGTTCGTCCACGTGCTGCCGATCTTCGCGCAGGGCCAGTAGGTGTATGTGCCGATGGGCAGAGTCTTCGTGTTCGTGAAGACCTTTCCGGTCGGCGACAGGGTCGACGAGACGAACGGGAAATCGACGTGGCCGTCGTTAGCCGTCCGCGCGCAGATTCCCACGTAGGTCGCGGTGGCGGTCGTGGAGTTCGCGATGTTGGCGCTGACCGTCACCGAGCTACCGGAAACGGTCGACGTCACGCTCGTCGCCGACAGCGTGCTCGCCGCGAATGCCGGCGTCGCAGCGGGAGCCAAGAGCGCCAGAGCGGCGCTCGCCCCCACTAGCAGCGCGAACATGCGGCCTGTTCTCGTATTGCGGGTGATTTTTGACATGCTGGTGCCCCCGAAAGGTCAGGATCAGATCGAAAGAATCGTCAGATCTCGAGAATTCGCAAGGCCTTCGGGGGCCTGAGGGGCGAATCGTTTCGCCCCCACACGTGCGTCGCGGTGAACGCTGCCAGATGAATACCAATACGTATTGCGTGCGTTCCGCGGAGGGCAGCATAACACACTTTCTGCACAGCAATGCGCGAGACGCCCGTGCGTTCGCTCAGCGTCCTAGCATGCTCGGGAGGGAGGGCGGAAGTCCCCATGGCAATTCGCTGTTGCGCGATTGAATAGTTTTAGGTCACTATGGCCTGCTAGAGACCAAGGAGATCGCTCGTGGCCACACAGCAGTCGGTGACAGCCCGCCGTAATGCCCACTCACCCGATGACGGCGGATCCGCCGCCCTTCTCGCCGGACCCCTCCCGCTCGACTACCGGGACGGTCGGGTCATGGCCGCCCCTGAGCGCCTGGTGTTCGCGGGCGTGGTGGTGCTCCTGCTACTGCTCGCCGCCGTCGGCGCGATCGTCGGGGCGACCGGCCTGCAGGGGGTGACCGTCACGGTCTTCCTGCTGGCCGGCCTGGGGATTCCCCCCGTGCTGCTTCTGGCGCCGATGACCCGCCTGTGGTTCTGCCTCCTCGCACTGTCCACGAGCCTGGCGACCACCACAGCCGTCGGGTTCCTGATGTCAGCAACGCACGTCTGGATTCCGGTTCCCGCCTTCGTGGCGGTCGCTCTCGCCTCCGCCGCGCTGCTCGTGACCCCGGTCCGCCGCGACCTCGCCGAGCTTCGGAACCGCGCCCCGGCGGTTGCGTCGCCCTCGTCACCCCGTGAGACGCCCGCCTCCCTGATCGTCGGCGCCGCCACCGCGGTCGGGGTGCTGATCGCCGTCATCGCGGCGGCCATCAGCCGGGGTGACCCCCAGCCAGCCGGGCTCTTCGCCACGATCTCCCCGCTCTGGTACCTCGGACTCGTCATCCTCATCGCCGCCGCCGTCTGGGCGCATCGTGTGAGTGTCAGCCTCGCCGCCCCGGTACTGGCCCTCTCCGGTGTGGTGGTGCTGTCCCAGGCGCTGATGTATGGTTCGCCGGCGGTCATGTCCGCGGCCCGCCACGTCGGCATCGTCGACTTTATCCGCGTCAACGGGGGAGCCCAGGGCAACCTCGACATCTACCAGGCCTGGTCCGGACTCTTCGCCGGGATTGCCTGGCTCGCGGATGCCGCCGACATCTCCGACACCATGTCGGTGGCCACCTGGTGGCCCGTCCTCCTCAGCCCCGCCCTGGCGCTCGCAATCGCCGCGCTCGCCAGTCGCTGGTTCACCGGCCGCACCCGCGTCTGGATCGCCGCGCTGCTGTTCTCGCTCGCGGGAACCCTGAACATCACCTACTTCTCCCCGCAGTCAGTCGGCCTGTTCTTCGGCCTGGTCATCTTCGCGCTCGCCGTGGGGCCGCGGGTTCCGCGGGGGTCTCAGGCGCCGGTGCCCGCCGACCGCATCATGGTCGGGCCCCTGCCGCTCGGTCGTCTGCTGATGATCGCCTATCTGTCCATCGTGATGGCCGTCACCCACCAGATCTCGCCCTATCTGACCGTGGCCGCCCTCGTGATCCTGGTGGTCTTCGGCTTCGTGCGCCCCTGGTGGATCCCCCTCGTGGTACTGGTTCCGGCCGTCGTCTTCGCGCTGCTCCACACCCAGGTGCTCGGCAACTTCGTCTCCCTCGGAGCGATCGGGCAGTTCTGGAACAACGTGCAGCCGCCGTCGCACTCCTTCCAGCAGTACCCCACACCGCTCTCCACCACCCTCGCGTTCTACGCCCCGGCCGCGGTGCTCCTGCTCGTCGGCGTTGCCGCGGTGGTCACGGTCATCCGCGCCAGGTCCCGCGCGGCCCTCGCGCTGCTGGTCGCCGCGGCGAGCCCCGTCAGCCTCATCCTCGCGACGGACTACGGACAGGAGGGCATCTTTCGCGCCTCGCTCTTCGCGCTTCCCTGGCTGTCCGTGCTCGCCGCCGCCACTCTGTGGACGTGGACCCGCACCGCCCTTCCCGCCCTCGCGGCGGCGCTGGTGATCCTGCTCGGGGTGAACGTCTACGGGCAGACCGCGCTGGACTGGAACCGGGTTCCGAGCCAGGACCTCTCCCAGGCAACGCTGTTCTACGAGACCACTGCCCCAGAGGGCTCGGTGATGCTGATGACCGGCACCGGCAATGCGGCTCCCCAGGCGCGCACCGCCCGGTACCGCGACGTCAGCTATGCGTCCAGGGAGAGTCTGGATGGCTACCCGGCTCCGAGCGATCGCTACAACGCGGTCGCTGACGTGCGCGATCTCACGACCTCCCTCACCTCGGCGATCTCCGCCCCGAGGTACTTTGCGCTAGTATCCATGTCGATTGGAGCATACGACGAGCGGTACGGATTCCAGTCCTATTCCGACTACCAGGAACTGGCGAGTGCCATGGCATCGTCACGGGACTGGAACCCCGTCTACACCAGTCCGACGGCCATCGTGTACGAGCTGGTCGAGAACTAGACGCCTATATGCCTTTCGGGCCATAAACGTGGGATCCGACGTGTCCCGGCTTCGGGTACTCGGGACATCCGTGCAGGTGGTGGTCGCCGGCGCTCTCTGCATCGCCATGACGGCGAGGTTCGGGCTCACCCCTCCCGAGGTGTTCGCCCTGCCGGCGTTCGCCTACTTCGCTGTTGTCGCGGTGGCGGTGTCTGCCGCGGACATCCGTTCGCATCGGATTCCGAACCGGATCGTGTACCCGTCTTATGCGGTGTCGACGGCGTTGATCGCGGTGGCGTCGCTCGGGGGCGGGTGGGCATTCGTGCGCGCCGTCGCCGGGGCCGCCGCGCTCTTCGCTGTCTACCTGCTGCTGGCCTGGGCGGTACCGCAGGGGTTGGGGTTCGGCGATGTGAAGCTCGCGGGGCTGATCGGCCTCCATCTCGCTTGGCTCGGGTGGGGTGACCTGATCGCAGGAACGCTCCTGGCCTTCTTGCTCGGCGGGATCCACGCGATCGTGCTGCTCGTCCTCGGGCGGGCCGGGCGGGGCACCCGGATCGCTTTCGGTCCCTGGATGCTCGCGGGAGCAGTCGGGACGATCCTGCTCGGCACGTCGCCCCTGGTCCCCGGATCCTAGGCCGGGTAGCCGTCATTCGGGGGTGCGGGGGAGTCGCCTCGAAACACGGTTCAGCCTCGCGGCGATTCAGAGTGCGATTGCTAGGCTCGGTGCAGCCGACAGCCATGTCGTCCGACAACTTGAGGAGCGTCACCCGTGAGCGACAACCCCAACGACCACGCCCCGACCACGCCGCCGCCGCTCGTCGATCCGACCGCGAAAGCCCCGAACGCCACGGGTGTGGATTCGCAGGGTCCGGCCGAGTCAGCGACCGCTGAGTCCGGTGCTTCCGAGCCCGGTGCTTCCGAGTCCTCGCCTGTCGAGTCCACGTCAGCCGAGCCCACTTCGGCTGAGCCCGTTCACGCTGAGCACGTTCACGCAGAGCCCGTGAACGCTGAGCACGTGAACGCAGAGCCCGTGAACGCAGAGCCGGCGGTGGCCGAGCCCGCTGTCAGAGAGTCCACTCGGGCAGAGCCCGCTGTTGCCGAGCCCGCTGTTGTCGAGCCCGCTGTCGGTGAGCCCGTTGCCGCGGCCCAGCCCCATCAATCGGCCACCGACTACCAGCCGACCGAGCAGTACCAGCCCACCGCGCAGTACCAGTCCACTACCCCCTACGTCGTGGGTGCCCCGACGCCCCCGGAGCGCGTCTTCGTGCCGCCGCTGCCGGTCGCCCCGAAGAAGAAG
>JACMNE010000173.1 GCA_014378715.1 Microbacteriaceae bacterium | reverse complement strand
CGTGGAGTCCTGCATCCTCGCGGACGAAGAGGCGCGCCTCGCCGACCTCGGCGACCAGGCCTGATCCGCGGATGACCATCACCACGGTCGCCGAGGCGCGGGTGTTCGCCACCGAAGCGTTCGCCCTCGCGGGGATCGAGGCCGCCGAGGTCGACAGCGACCTGCTCATCGGACACGTTCTCGGCATGTCCCGCGGACAGGTCCAGGCGCGCGCGATCACCGGAGCTCCGATGTCCGCAGCGGATGTCGCGTCCCTCCGATCCGCGGTCGCCCGGCGCGCAAGTCGGGAACCGCTCCAGCACATCACCGGGATCGCACCGTTCCGATCGATCGAGCTCGCCGTCGGACCCGGTGTCTTCGTGCCCCGGCCGGAGACCGAGCTGGTGGCCCAGTTCGCGATCGACGCGTTGCTCGCCGTCGCCGCCCCAGAGCCGGTCGGCATCGACCTCGGCACCGGCAGTGGGGCGATCGCCCTCGCGATGGCGACCGAGGTGGGCCACGCCCGCGTCATCGCCGTCGAGAACTCGCCAGCGGCCTTCGCCTGGGCGAAGCGCAACTTCGACTCCGTCGGAGCCGCCAACGCGTCCCTGGTCTTCGCGGACCTCGCCGCCGCACTGCCCGAACTCGACGGCACGGTCGACGTTGTCATCTCTAACCCGCCGTATATTCCGCTCGGGGCGATCCCGCGCGACCCCGAGGTACGTCTATTCGATCCGGAGCATGCGCTCTATGGGGGAGTGGACGGACTCGATGTCGTGCGGGCTGTCTCCGCAACCGCCACGCGCCTTTTGCGCCAGGGCGGCACCCTCGTGCTCGAGCACGGCGAGCTGCAGGGTGCGGCGATCTCGGCGCTGCTGGTCACTGACGGCTGGAACGCGGTCGCGACCCACCGCGACCTCCTCGGCCGCGACCGCGCCACCACCGCTCTCCGCTGACGGACCAGCTCCGCTCAGGTCATCATTCAGGAATTCCGGCCGTCGCCCTCGATCATCATTCAGGAGAATCAGATGTCGCGTCGCGGTGCCACGCTCGAATCGTGCGCAAAGCGATATAACAGCAACCGTTTCCGCAACATCCGCTCTCTCGACGCAAGAAATCGCCGTGCGACGCTCTGTGTCCCTGAATGATGAAGTGGGGCTAGCGGGCCGTCTCGGCCGAACTCCTGAATGACGACCGGGCTTTCGGTGCGTCAGCCGCGGGGGGTCGAGTCGATCGGGGGTGTGTGGACGGCCGCGGGCGTGCGGCAGCCGTCGCCGTCGTCGCCGCAGTGGAGGCCGCCGTGCTGAACCGCGTGAGCGAGGCGCGCAGGTCCTCAAGGGCGGCGATGTCGATTCCGAGACGCTCGATAACCGTGCCGGGGACGAGGGTTGCGCGCTCCCGCAGTGCAGCACCCTTCTGGGTGGGCGCGACCTCCAGCACGCGCTCATCACTGCGGCTGCGTCGTCTCGTGACGAGCCCGTCGGACTCGAGGCGCTTCACGAGCGGGGAGATCGTGGCCGAATCGAGCTGCAGCAGGTCGCCGAGCTGTCCGACCGAGCGGCTACCGTGCTGCCAGAGCGCGAGCATCACCAGGTACTGCGGGTGGGTCAGCCCGAGCGGCTCGAGGATCGGCCGGTAAAGCGCCACCACGTTCCGCGCGGCGACCGCGACGGCGAAACAGACCTGGTTCTCGAGCGCGAGAAGGTCGTCGGTCGCGCGGAAATAGTCACGGGTGGCCATCCCCCCAGTATCGCGCATATTCGAGTGCATGAATGTTTAGTACACTAATCAATAGGAGGGGCGAAACATGAGCACGGACTATCCGGGGCAAGGAACGCGATTCGGCGACTTCATCGAGAGGTTGAACACGCGACTGCGCCCGTACCTCAGCGGTGCCCAGCTCGGCGAGCCGGGGGAGGCGCCGGTGCCGCTGCAACCGCACGGGGGACTGTGCCCGATCTGCTCCGCGCGGATGGACGAGCACGTCGTCGACCGAACGGGTGAGCGCACGATGCTCTATTGCCCGGAGCCCTCGCCAGAGCCGCAGCCCTAGCCCTGGCCCTAGCCCTAGCCTCCGAGCGTCAGCCCCGGCTGAGCGCGAAGGCGTCAATGGCGGCGTGCATCTCGGCGCCCGTCGAGAACAGGTGGGCAGTGATGCCGATGGATGCAGCGCCGGCGACGTTCTCCGGCAGGTCGTCGGCGAAGAACGCCTCGGATGCCGGCACCGAATACCGCTCGAGCACGCTCGCGAACACCGCCGGGTCGGGCTTGCGCGCCCCGTAGAAGCTCGTGGTGAGCAGGTGGTCGCCGAAGAGGTCCGCGAGCTCGGGGGCGAGGGTGGCGAGGTGTTCGCCGGCCAGTGCGTTGTTGTTGGTGAGCAACGTGATCTGCCCGTGCTCGGCCGCCCGGCGCACCGCGTTGATCGAGTCCGGCCACGGTGT
>JACMNE010000172.1 GCA_014378715.1 Microbacteriaceae bacterium | reverse complement strand
CCGACATTGTGGCGGTGGAGCGCATATTGCGTTCCCGGATTGCCGAGGCCGGCCCAGATCTGCACGTGGGTCACCCCCCCCCCTTGCGGGGGGGGGGGGGGGGGGGGGGGCCCGCCCCCCCCGGGGGGGGCCGACCCGACTCAGGTGCTGCTAGTAGCGGTCGACAGCCGGCGGGTCGGGGGTGTCGAGGACGACACCCGCCGTGGACTCCCAGGCGGAGGCCCAGGCACCGTCGGCGTAGGCGGCCTCGAGCGTGTCGTTGATGAAGGTGCGGAACGCCGTGTCGTCGAGCTTGAGCCCGATTCCGTAGGGCTCCGACGTGAACGGTGCGCCGAGCACCTCGAACTCACCGTCGGTCGAGTCCGCGTATCCGGCGAGGATCACGTTGTCGGTCGTGAGTGCTGCGGCAGCTCCGGTGCGAAGCGGCTCGAGGCAGTCGCCGTAGCCGGCGGCCGCGATGATGTTGGTGGTGTACTCGGCGATGTTCTTCTCCGAGGTCGATCCGCTCACGGTGCAGACAACCTTGTCAGGGTTCTCCCTGAAGTACTCCGGGCCCGTGATGCCGTCGGGGTTGCCTGCCGCAACGAGGAGGTCCTGGCCCGCGGTGTAGTACGGCCCGGCGAAGGACACGACCTCCTTGCGGGTGTCGTTGATCGTGTAGGTCGCGATGACGAGGTCGACCGTTCCCGCCTCGATGTACGGCTCGCGGTTGGCCGAGAGAGTCTCGACGAACTCGATGTTGTCGGCGGAGATGCCGAGCCCGGCCGCGATGAGCTTGCCCATCTCGACGTCGAAGCCGACGGGCACACCGTCGGGGCCGACCTGGCCGAACAGGGGCTGGTCGAACTTGGTGCCGATCTTGATGGTTCCGGCCTCGGCGAGGCGGGCCATGGTGGTGCCGGCCTCGAACTCGACGCCGCTGCTCACTTCGGGGGCCGGTGCGGTGGCGCCGGAGTCGGTGCATGCGGTGAGTCCGAGGACTCCGATGGCCGCCATGGCCGAGATCATCAGGGTTCTCTTGATCTTCAAGAGGTCCTCCTTGGTCTGTCTGCTGTGTGCTCGCCCACTGGTTAGTGGGTAAGTATTTTCGAGAGGAACTCTTGGGCTCTCGGGGTTTGCGGGTTGGTGAAGAACTCCTCGGGGGTCGCCTCTTCGACGATCGATCCCTCGGCCATGAACAGCACCCGGTTCGCGGCCTTGCGGGCGAAGCCCATCTCGTGGGTGACGACGACCATCGTCATGCCGTCCTTGGCGAGGCCGATCATCACGTCGAGAACCTCATTGATCATCTCCGGGTCGAGAGCGGATGTCGGCTCATCGAGCAACATGACCTTGGGCTCCATGGCGAGCGCCCGCGCGATGGCGACGCGCTGCTGCTGCCCGCCGGAGAGCTGGCTGGGCATCTTGTTCGCCTGGTCGGCGACGCCGACGCGGTCGAGGAGGGTCATGGCGCGTTCCACAGCATCCGCTTTGGAGAGTCCCCGCACCTTGATCGGGCCGAGCGTGACGTTCTCGAGCACTGTCTTGTGGGCGAAGAGATTGAAGGACTGGAACACCATCCCGACATCGGCTCGGAGCTTCGCGAGCGCGGCACCCTCGGCAGGGAGCACATCGCCATCGATCGTGATCGTGCCGCTGTCGATGGTCTCGAGACGATTGATGGCCCGGCAGAGGGTGGACTTGCCCGATCCACTCGGTCCGATGACCACCACGACCTCGCCGCGGGTGACGACGGTCGAGATGTCCTTCAAGACGTGGAGCTGGCCAAAGTGCTTGTTGACCCGGTCGATGACGACAAGGGGTTCACCGCCGTGTGATTGCTCCATGGGTATACCCAACCACAATGCCGGCGGGGGGTACAAACTCGACGCCATTTCGTAACCTGCGAGAAACGCGAAACAACGCCCGTCTCGGGATCGAGGCGGGCGTTGGGGTACAGCGTGGGTGAAGAGGGGGACGACTAGTCGGCGCGGACCGTACGCTGGGCGAACGCGCTCTCGTAGAGGCAGACGGAGGCCGCGGTGGCGAGGTTCATCGATTCGGCGTGCCCGTAGATCGGCACCGTGAGGGCACGGTCGGTGAGCGCGAGGTTCTCGTCGGAGAGACCACGGGCCTCGTTGCCGAAGACCCAGGCGGTGGCCTTCGCCAGCACCCCGGACTCGCGGGCGGCGAGCAGGTCGTCGCCCTTCACATCGGCGGCGACGACCTGGAGGCCGGCGGAGCGGGCACGGTCGAGCACGGAGTCGAAGTCGGCTCCGACGGCGACGGGCACGTGGAAGATCGATCCGGTGGAGGAGCGGACGACCTTGGGGTTGTACAGGTCGACGCTGCGTCCGGTGAAGATGACACCGTCCGCGCCAGCGGCATCCGCTGCCCTGATGATGGTTCCGGCATTGCCGGGATCGCGTACCTCTTCGAGGATGGCGATGAGCTTGGGGCCGTTTCCGTCGGCGTCGGGCGCGAAGATGTCCTTGACCGAGGTGGGGAACTGGTGGCAGACCGCCACGATGCCCTGGGGAGTGACGGTGTCGGCCATCGAGTCGAGCACCTGCTCGGAGACGAACTCGATCTCGATCCCCGCCTCCTCTGCGGCCCGGGCGATGTCGGAATAGCGCTCGAGGGCGGTCGGGGTGGCGAAGAGCTCCACGACGAGTTGCGGGCGGAAGGTGAGGGCCTCAGTGACTGCCTGAGGCCCCTCCAAAAGAAAGAGCCCGGTCTCAGACCGGGCGTCTCTCTTGGCCAGTTTGGCCACCGCACGAACTCGAGGAGAACGGGGGTTATCAATCATGCCTACAGCTTATGGCTCGAAACTACGCGGTCACTCTCGGCGCGCTGGTGTCGGCGGGCAAAGCTGCCTTCGCAGTGGCGACGATCGCGGCGAAGGTCGCGGGGTCGGTCACGGCGAGGTCGGCGAGGATACGGCGGTCCACTCCCACTCCGGCCAGGTTGAGTCCCTGGATGAGGCGGTTGTAGGTGAGGCCGTTCGCGCGCGATGCGGCGTTGATGCGCTGGATCCACAGGCGACGGAAGTCGCCCTTGCGGGCACGACGGTCGCGGTACGAGTACACGAAGGAGTGGATGAGCTGCTCTTTGGCCTTGCGGTACAGGCGCGAACGCTGCCCACGGTAGCCCTTGGCACGCTCGAGGATGACCCGACGCTTCTTGTGGGCGTTGACGGCCCTTTTTACTCTTGCCATGTTTCTTGTTCCTTGGAGTTAGTGGTCGGGCTACTTGCCGAGAAGGCGCTTGACGAGCTTGGCGTCGGCCGGAGCCAGCACCTTGTCCTGGTTGAGGCGGCGGGTCACAACGCTGGACTTGACTTCCAGGTTGTGGCGCATGCCGGCCTGCTGCTTCATGACCTTGCCGCTCCCGGTGACCTTGAATCGCTTCTTGGTACCCGAATGGGTCTTCATCTTGGGCATGTGGTTCTCCTCGTGTCTCTCGTGCTATTTCGCGTCGGGCTTCGAAGCCGGCGCAACATCTGGTGATGCGGTCTGGGAAGGCTGGGGAGCCTTGGGCATGGCCGGGCGCGGGGCGCCGGGCTTGGGGATCGCGCCCGACGGCTTCGGCGCGGGGGCCGGGACCTTCGGGGCGGCGGGCGACGCGGCCTTCGCGGGGGCTGCAGCTGCCGGGGCGGCGGCCGGAGCCACTGCCGGGGCTGCCCCAGCAGGGGCTTTTGCCGGCGCCGAAGCTGCGGCGGCCGGAGCTGCCGCGCGCGGTGCCGCGGCGGGAGCCGCTGACGGGGCCGACGTGCGGCTCGCCGGGGCTGCCGAACGCGCGGGTGCCGAACGAGTCGGCGCCTCGCGCACGGGGTACAGGGGAGCCATCGGTGCCGGCTCGATCCCCGCGTCCTTCGCCTCGGCGGCGGACATCGGCGGCTGCGCCTCGAGCGCCTCGGTGAACGCGCTCGAGGCGCGGGCGGCCTCGGGGGTCTCGGCCGGCCGGTCGTCACGGGTCGGCTTGGCCGAGGCGCGCTTGGCCTCGGCTTCAGCCTTCGCCTCGGACTTGTTCTTGATCGGTCCGATGACCATGACCATGTTGCGGCCGTCGATCATGGGGGTCGATTCGACGGAACCGAACTCCGCGACATCCGCTGCGAAGCGCTGCAGCAGACGCACCCCCTGGTCGGGGCGCGACTGCTCGCGGCCGCGGAACAGGATCATGGCCTTGACCTTGTCGCCAGCCTTGAGGAAGCCCTCTGCGCGCTTGCGCTTGGTCTCGTAGTCGTGCACGTCGATCTTGAGGCGGAAACGAACCTCCTTGAGGATCGTGTTCGCCTGGTGGCGGCGCGCTTCTTTGGCCTTCTGGGCCGTTTCGTACTTGAACTTGCCGAAATCCATGATTTTGGCGACGGGAGGCTTGGAATTGGGAGCAACCTCAACCAAATCCAGGTCTGCCTCCTGGGCAAGACGCAGGGCGTCTTCAATGCGCACGACACCGACCTGCTCGCCGGCGGGGCCAACAAGACGGACCTCCGGTACGCGGATTCGGTCATTGGTACGGGGATCGCTGATGCGTTACTCCTTGGTATTTGTGTCTGGTGGCACTGGGGATCGGAACCTACCGAGACCAGACAAAAGGAGAGAATCACGCACGGACCCTGACTACCGCCGAACAGTTTCCTGCTCGTCGGCGGGGCACCAACTACCCGGTAACCTGAAGAAGCGGTAAGCGCGGGTGGGAGAATCTCCACTTTCGTTCCCAGGTTGTGACGCCCGGGAGCCGACAGAAGTCTAACAGAGGATCTCCCCGTGAGCGATAGCGCGCATGTCCACACGTTTTCCGAGGGCTCTGTGCCCTCTTCCGGTGCCACTTCGGGGGCGTCCGAGGCCCGTGACATAGCGGATGTCGCGGCGATCGAGGTCATCAACACTGTAGCCGTTCACCTGCTGAGCGCTGCGGCGGTCAAGTGCGGTCTGGCCGACGACCCCGACACCCAGCTGGATCTCGACGAGGCGCGCAAGCTCATCAACGCGCTGGCGGGACTCGTGACGGCGTCCGCCCCCGACCTCGGCGACCAGCACGCCCGCGCCCTGCGTGACGGACTGCGCTCGGTGCAGCTCGCGTTCCGCGAGGCCTCCCCCTTCCCGGACGCGCCGGGGAAGGGCGCCGGCGAGAAGTGGACCGGGCCGGTCAACTAGCCGCGGCCGGTTTCCCCCCGGGGTGTCCGGACGGTTGCGGAACAGACGGCCTGGGGTGCCGGACCGCACATGTGCGTACACAGGAAGCCGCTTCTCGACCTGTGCACGGAGATATGTCATCTCGAAGGCACCAGGGATGACATAAGCGCGTACAAGGGCGGCCCTCCGGCAACCGCTGTACGGACTTCTGTCATCCGCGGCGGCGCCCGCGCCGCAGCCCACCCGCTCCCCGGGGGGCAGCGCCGCGCGCGGCCGGCAGGCGCGGTCAACTAGCCGGGGCCAGCACTCCCCGCGGGTTGGGCTACGACCGAACGCGCAGCGCCAGACTGTCGACCCGGGTCGCGATGACCTCGTCCGCCGCCCACGCGGCCTGCAGCCGGGCGAGCAGCGACGCGAGGTCGTCCGCGTCGAGCCCCGGCTCGAGCACCACGGTGACCACGAGCTCGGGGCCGGCGAGACGGCAGGTCGGGTCTCCCGATTCCCAGCGGATGTCGCGCACCTCCGCCACATCCGCTATCGACGCGGCGAAGGCGGCGTGCACCTCCGGGTCGAGGCGACTCGGCAGCCAGGGCAGTTGCTGGGCGAGCGCCCACACCGCGGGACGCCGCAGCACGAACTCGGTGTCGCTTGCGGGGTCGAGCACCACGAGCTCGGTGTCCTCGCTGGCGGCGGCGAGTCCGACCCGTACGGCGTCTGCGGGCACGGGCCGCGCGGTCGCGTTCCAGCGGGACATCGCGGCGACCGAGCTGAAGACGGGGAGCACCGCACGGCCGTCGGGCCCGGCGACGGTGACGATCGAGAGGTCGGCGCTCTTGTCGGTGACCAGTCCGGTCGGACCGATGCCGGTCTCGCCGAGTTGGGCGACGAGCGGGATGAGTACGCGGCTGGTGCGGAGGACGTCCACCACATCCGCTTCGGAGGCCTCCCGCGCGGTGAAACGCGCGAGCATGGCGATCAGCGCGGGTGGGGCGGAGCCGTCATCGGCCGAGGGGTCGGACGGCGCGAAGCTGCGGCCGGCCCAGGGCTGGCCGGCCGAGTCGACCTGACCTGCCCCCATCAGTCGCTCGCGACGTCGAGCGCTTCCGCGAGGGTGAACGCCTTGGCGTAGAGCGCCTTGCCCACGATCGCGCCCTCGACGCCGTAGCGCACGAGGCCGCGCAGATCCATGATGTCGTCGAGGCTCGAGATGCCGCCGGAGGCGATCACCGGCTTGTCTGTGCGCGCCGCGACCTCGCGCAGCAGTTCGAGGTTCGGGCCCTGGAGGGTGCCGTCCTTAGTCACGTCCGTGACCACGTATCGCGCGCAGCCGGCCTCCTCGAGACGCTCGAGCACGTGCCACAGGTCGCCGCCGTCCTCGGTCCAGCCGCGGGCCGCGAGGGTCGTGCCGCGCACGTCGAGCCCGACGGCGATCGTCTCGCCGTACTCCGCGATCACATGCGCGGCCCACTCCGGATTCTCGAGCGCCGCTGTGCCCAGATTGATGCGCTTCGCCCCGGTCGCCAGCGCCGCCTCCAGGCTCTCGTCATCGCGGATCCCACCCGACAACTCGATCAGCACGTTGCCGCGCACCTGCTTGATGACCTTCTTGATCACGCTGTGGTTGTTGCCGCGCCCGAACGCCGCGTCGAGGTCGACGAGGTGGATCCACTCGGCACCCTGGCTGGCCCAGTCCGCCGCCGCGTCGACCGGGTCGCCGTAGCTCGTCTCGCTGCCCGCCACCCCCTGGGTGAGGCGCACGGCTGTGCCACCCGCGACGTCCACGGCGGGCAGGAGGGTGAGGGCGGGACTCTGATTGAAGCTCATGGGTACTTTCTGGGAGGGGTGGGAAAGCGTGCGGGACGCCACTAGTGCAGGCTGCTGATCCAATTCTTCAACAAGCGGATGCCGGCGTCCCCCGACTTCTCGGGATGAAACTGTGTCGCGGACAACGGTCCGTTCTCGACAGCCGCGAGAAACGTCGAGCCGTGCTCGGCCCAGGTCAGCCGGGCGGGAGGGAACGGTTTCTGCGTCTCGAGCGTCCACTCCTGGGCGGCGAACGAGTGCACGAAGTAGAAGCGCTCGTCGGCGATGCCGTCGAAGAGCACCGAGTCCTCGGCGGCCCGGACAGTGTTCCAGCCCATGTGGGGAAGCACATCGGCGCGCAGCTCGGTGACGGTGCCCGGCCATTCGCCGAGGCCCTCGGCCTGCGAGCCGCGCTCGACCCCGCGTTCGAACATGATCTGCATCCCGACGCAGACCCCGAGCACCGGGCGACCGCCGGCGAGCCGGCGGTCGATCAGCTCGGCGGCGCGCACGGTGCCGAGCGCCTCGACGGCCGCCCCGAAGGCGCCGGCCCCTGGGACAAAAAGGCCCCCGGCCCCGGGGCGGGCCCCGGGGCGGACCGCCCGCGGCCCCGCGGGGGGTCGCCCGGTGCTCGGGGTCTGCGTCGGGATGCAGATCATGTTCGAACGCGGGGT
>JACMNE010000171.1 GCA_014378715.1 Microbacteriaceae bacterium | reverse complement strand
AGCCCACCACATCAACAAACTCGGGAATCGCGACCACGGCCCCACCAACATCGACGACGGCAGCCTCGGAGGCCACTGACTCCTGCTCGGCGGATCCAGCTCTGGGCGACCCGGAACGGATTATCGGAGTCCGCTTCGCACGGGCAGATCATCAGCGTGGCCTGCGGTATACACCACCCCAGCGCAGCGTGCCTGCTACGAACTGACGATCCGTGCGCCGTGCACCGGTCCGGTGGCGCGCACCACATTCAGACGCGCGGCGCTCAAGGCGATCTGGAGTTCGAGCGCACCATCGAGGTCGGCCGCGAGGAACGCCACCGTCGGACCAGAACCGGAGATCATGCCGGCCAGCGCCCCGTTCTCCTCGCCCAGTTCGATGACCGCAGCCAGCTCGGGCTCGAGGTGGAGGGCAGGAGCCTGCAGGTCGTTGTGCAGCGCCTCGGCGAGTCGGCGCGGATCGCCGGCTCGCAGGGCATGCAGCACATCGGTGTCGACATGCGGCTGCGCCTCGACCGGGAAGATGTCCTGGGCGTGACGGTCCCGGTGGCGGTCGAGTTCGCGGTAGACCTCGGGAGTGGACATCCCGAACTCGGCGAACGCGAAGACCCACTGGAACTGACCCTTTGCCAGCGCAGGACTCAGCTCGTCCCCTCGTCCGGTGCCGATCGCCGTCCCGCCGATGAACGCGAATGGCACGTCGGCGCCGAGCTGGCGGGCGAGCTCCAGCAGTTCGTCGCGCCCGAGGTCGGTTCCCCAGAGCGTGTCACAGGCGAGGAGGGTCGCCGCAGCATCCGCTGAGCCGCCACCCATCCCCCCGGCAATCGGAACGTGCTTCTCGATCTCGAGGCGGACACCCCCACGGAAGTCGGCCTTGCGGGCGAGGAGGGTGGCCGCACGGATCGCGAGATTGGAGCCGTCGACGGCGAGGGAGCTGGTGTCGATCGGACCCGTGAAACTCACCGAGAAATCATCCGCCGGGTAGGCGCGGATGTCCTCGCTGAGGGACACCGCCTGGTAGGCCGTCGCGACATCGTGGTACCCATCCTCCAGGAGGGCCCCCACCTTGAGGAAGACATTGATCTTGCCGGGCGCCCGAGCATGCACCATAGGGGAGGCGGCCGATGTGGTCATTGCTCCAAGCTAGCTGATCCCGGCGGCCCCTCGTTCCCCCTGCCTGTGTCGATAGCATGCAGAAAAGGGCGACATGATGGACAGACGATGTTCCCCCGGCACGTACGACCCCAGTCCCCCGGCCCCCTGAGGCTGCTCTTCGACGCCCGCCACATCCGGCTCGATCACCACGACGGCATCAGCAGGTACACGGCCGAGATCGCCCGCGCGATCGCGAAGATCACCCCCGTGGTGTTCATCATCTCCGAACCCGGGCACCTCGACCACCTGCCGGCCGGTGCGAAGACCGTGACGATCCACCCGCGAACCTCGGCCCTCGAACCGATCACCGCATTGATCCTGAACCGCTACCGCCCCGACGTCGTCTTCTCCCCCATGCAGACCCTCGGCAGCCTCGGACGCCGCTTCGGACTCATCCTCACCCTCCACGACATGATCTACTACCGCCATCGCACCCCGCCCCGCGACCTGCCGTGGCTGCTGCGGATCGGCTGGCGGGCCTTCCACCTCACCTATATCCCCCAGCGGATCACCCTCGACGGCGCCGATCTCGTCTGCACGGTGAGCGAGAAGAGCCGCGACGACTTCGCCGCAGCGAAACTCACGAAACGGCCCGTGTTCGTCGCGCCAGGGGCACCCCGTGACCTCGGGGTCTTCGGGGCCACGGCATCCGTTGCCTCCACTACGCGACGGAACCTGGTCTACATGGGCTCGTTCATGCCGTACAAGAATGTCGAGACGCTCCTGCGGGGGATGGCGTGGCTGCCGGGCCGCACCCTGCACATCCTGAGCACGATCGAGGCTGGGCGGAAGGTCGAGCTCGAGGCACTCGTTCCGGCCTGCGCCGCCGTGGTCTTCCACAACGGCGTTTCGGACGAGAAGTACGCGGCGCTGCTCGCCGACGACGCGGTGCTGGTCACGGCGAGCATCGACGAGGGCTACGGCCTGCCCGTGGCCGAGGCACTCGCGTTCGGGGTGCCCGCAGTCGTGAGCGATCTGGCCGTGTTCCGCGAGATCGCCGGCGACGGCGCCCTGTTCTTCGCGGCGAACGACGCCCGGGCCTTCGCCAGAGCGGTCGAGTCGCTCGACGATCCAGAGATCGCCACGGCGCTCGTCGAGCGCGGCCGGACCCAGTCGGAGAAGTACTCGTGGAACGCCTCCGCCAGGATCATCCTCGACGCGGCGCTGTCGATCCGGGCCAAGCGGGGTTGATCGTCTACAGCACCCCGCCCGCGATGGCCGCCCGCGCGATCGCGAGAAAACTCTCGACCGTCAGCTGCTCGCCGCGAGTCGTCGGGTCGACTCCGGCCTCGACCATCAAGGCGGATGCTGCGCCGGAGCCGCCCAGAAGGTCGGCCAGCGCCTGCCGCAGCATCTTCCTCCGCTGCTGGAAGGCGGCATCGACGATCGCGAAGGTGGCGAGACGCTCGGCCTCTGTGCCCGGCTCGGCGGCACGCAGCTGGAACGACACGAGGATCGAGTCGACGTTCGGCACCGGCCAGAAGACCTGACGACTCACCTGCCCCGAGGTCTTCCACACCGCGAACCAGGCGGCCTTCACACTCGGACTCCCGTAGACCTTGGATCCGGGAGGAGCCGCGAGCCGCTGGCCCACCTCGGCTTGCACCATCACCAGGCCCGACTGGATCCCGCGGAAGGTCTCCAGGAAATGCAGCAGCACGGGAACGGAGATGTTGTACGGCAGGTTGGCGACGAGGATCGTCGGAGACCCGGGCAGCTCGGTGACCCGCATGGCGTCCTCAGTGACGACCGACAGCTGGGCGTCCGGCTGCAGCTCGCCGACCGTGAGGGGCAGCTGGGCGGCGAGCCGCTTGTCGATCTCGACCGCGACGACACTCGCACCGGCCTCCAGCAGCCCGAGGGTCAGCGACCCGAGCCCCGGCCCGATCTCGACGACCGTGTCACCCGCGGCGACGCCGGCCGCCTTCACGATGCGACGCACGGTATTCGCGTCGATGACGAAGTTCTGGCCGAGCTTCTTCGTCGGCTGGATGCCGAGGAGCTCGGCGAGGTCGCGGATCTCGGCGGGACCGAGGAGGGTCGACGCCATTCAGGCCAGCTCGGACGGGTCGATCGCGGCGTCCCACGGGGAGGCGGCGTCCTGCGTGACGGGCTCGGCGTCCCAGGTGCCGTACACGAGCTCCGTGTTGGAACTGATCTGGGCGGCCAGCAGCGCGACATCCGTGTCCAGGTGGTCGGCCATGAAGCGCAGGGTGACGGGGATGAGGTACGGGGAGTTCGGTCGTCCGCGGTGGGGCATCGGAGTCAGGAACGGGGCGTCGGTCTCGACGAGGACGCGGTCGCGCGGGATGACCTCGAGCGCCTCGCGCAGATTGGCGGCGTTCTTGAACGTGATGTTGCCGGCGAACGACAGGTACCATCCGTTGTCGGCGCAGAGCCTGGCCATGTCCGCGTCCCCGGAGAAGCAGTGGAAGACGGTGCGCTCGGGGGCCCCGACACGGAGGAGGGTGGCGATCACGTCGTCGTGCGCGTCGCGGTCGTGGATCTGCATCGCCAGATCGTGGCGCTTCGCGATCTCGATGTGCGCCTCGAAGGAGCGCTGCTGGGCGGCACGCCCGGACTCCTCCGTGCGGAAGTAGTCGAGGCCGGTCTCGCCGATCGCCCGCACCCGGGGGCGCGCCGCGAGCTCGTCGATCTCGGCGAGCGCCGCGTCGAGCGTGCCCGCCGCCTCGTAGGCCGGAGCCTCGTTCGGGTGGATCGCGACCGCTGCGAGCATCCGCGGCTCTCTCGCCGCCATCTCGGCGGACCAGCGGGAGGTCTCGAGGTCGCCCCCGACCTGCACCACCCCGCGGATGCCGACGCTCGAGGCCATGTCGAGCTGCTGTCGGTAGTCGAGCGGGTCGTCGCCGTCGGCGATCTCGAGGTGGGTGTGGTTGTCGTAGCAGGAGACCACGAGCGCCGGCGGCAGCGGCGGGTAGCTCAGGTCGCGGGTCTGTCCGTGCTCCGCCCGCGACTCGCGCTGGCGGATGTACTGCGACGGGTCAGCACCACCGGTCATGCGACCGCTCCCGGCTCGGGCGACTCGATTCGGGGGAACAGCGCGTCGATCGAGTGCACGCGAGCGGCGGGATGCAGCTGGCCCCAGTGGCCGGCGTCGACGATGACCTGGTCGGTGAGGTTGCCGAGGTCGTGGGCGGCGCCGATCGCGCTCCAGAGCTTCTGGGTTGCGTCAGGGATGACCGGGGAGAGCAGCACGGCGAGCGCCCGGAGGCCCTCCGCCGTAGTGTAGAGCACCGTGCCGAGGCGTGCGCGGTTCTCCTCGCTCTTGGCCAGCGCCCACGGCTCCTGGATGGTGATGTAGCCGTTGAGCTCGTCGACGATCGTCCAGATGGCGGCGATGGCCTCGTGGATCGCGAGCCGCTGGACGGCGGCGTCCGCGCTGTCGGCCGCGGAGCGCACGGTCGCCTGGATCGCGGCATCCGCTTCGGAGTACTCGGACGGGGTGGGCACGGCACCGTCGAAGTACTTGTTGATCATGGCGATGACGCGCGAGGCGAGATTGCCGAAGCCGTTCGCGAGCTCGGAGTGGTAGCGGGCGGCAAGGTCCTCCCAGCTGAAGGAGCCGTCCTGGCCGAAGCTGATCGCGCTCATGAAGTAGTAGCGGAACGCGTCGACGCCGAAGGTATCGGTGATCTGGCTGGGTGCGATGCCGGTGAGCTTGGACTTGCTCATCTTCTCGCCGCCGACGAGAAGCCACCCGTGCCCGAAGACCCGGGTGGGCACCTCAAGATCGGCGGCCATGAGCATGGCGGGCCAGATGACCGCGTGGAAGCGGGCGATGTCCTTGCCGACGAGCTGGGTCGCGGGCCAGCGGCGTCGGAAATTGTCGTCGTCGCTGCCGTAGCCGATCGCGGTGATGTAGTTGAGGAGCGCGTCGAACCAGACGTAGAGCACATGGGTGTCGTCCCACGGGATCTTGATACCCCAGTCGAAGCTGGACCGCGAGATCGAGAGGTCCTGCAACCCGGACTTGACGAAGGACATGATCTCGTTGCGCACGCTCTCCGGCTGGATGAAGTCGGGGCGCGACTCGTACAGGTCGATGAGCTTCTGCTGGAAGTCGCTCATCCGGAAGAAGTAGTTGCGCTCCTGGAGGATCTCGACCGGGCGGGTGTGGATCTTGCAGACGAGCTGGCCGGCGTAGTCGCCGGTCTCGGTCTCCAGGAGGTCGTCGAGCTGCTTGTACTCCTCGCAGCCGACGCAGTAGTAGCCCTCGTACTCGCCCGAGTAGATGAACCCGTCGTCGTAGAGCTTCTGCAGGAAGATCTTGACGGCGGACTCGTGCCGCTCGTCGGTGGTGCGGATGAAGTCGTCGTTCTGGATATTGATGGTCTGCAGCAGCGGCAGCCAGGACTCGTTGACGAGCTTGTCGGCCCACGCCTGCGGGGTCGAATCGTTCGCCACGGCGGTGCGCAGGATCTTCTGCCCGTGCTCGTCGGTGCCCGTGAGCAGCCACGTGTCGTCGCCGCTCTGTCGGTGCCATCGGGCAAGGACGTCGGCGGCCACTTCGGTGTATGCGTGACCGATATGGGGCACATCATTGACATAGAAAATGGGCGTCGCGATATAGAAGGAATCTCCAGCGGCCATGGGTTCAGTCTAAATGGCGCGCGGTCGCCTTTACGGCAGGGACGCCGACCTAGGGTGGGCCCATGAGATATCGCCGCATCGGTAATGTGAGGGTGAGCGCCATCGGATTCGGAGCGATGCCCCTGTCGGTCCCCGGCCGTCCCGACCGCGCACAGGCCATCGCCACGATCCACGCCGCCCTCGACGCCGGCATCACCGTGATCGATACAGCGGATGCCTACACCTCCGGTGAACCCGGACACAACGAGCTCCTCGTGGCCGAGGCCCTGCACGGCAGTACGGCCGACGTGCTCGTCGCGACCAAGGGCGGGCTCGCCTATCGCGCCGGAGGGCCGTGGGACCGCCACGGCTCCCCCGAGTACCTCGCGGCGGCAGCACGCGCGTCGGCGGCCCGGCTCGGTGTGGACGCGATCGGGCTGTACCAGTTCCACCGCCCCGATCCGGGGGTTCCCTACGCGGAGTCGATCGGCGCTCTCCGGCAACTGCTCGAGGACGGAATCATCCGCCTGGTGGGGATCTCCAACGCGAACGTGGAGCAGATCCGCATCGCCGACGAGGTGCTCGGCGGTCGGCTGGTGTCGGTGCAGAACCAGTTCTCGCCCGCCTACCGGACCAGCGAGCCGGAGATGGACCACTGCGCGGAGCACGAGATCGCGTTCCTGCCGTGGAGCCCGCTGGGCGGGGCGGGCGGGGCCGGCGACCCGTTCCCGGCGTTCGTCGAGGTGGCCGCCGAGCTCGGTGTGAGCCCGCAGCGGGTCGCGCTCGCCTGGGAGCTCGCGCTGCAGCACACTGTGGTGCCGATCCCCGGGGCGAGGCGCCCGGCAACGATCAGGGACTCGGCGCTGGCCGCCGACCTGGTGCTGACGGCCAGCCAGCTGGAGCGGCTGAGCGCGTAGCGGCGCCGCAGAGCAGCGGCGCGGCAGGCGGGTGTCCTCAGCGCGCAGCCAGCGCGCCCTCGTACAGCTCGCGACGGCCCAGGCCCGTGGCCTCGGCGACCTCCGCCGACGCCTCCTTGAGTCGGGCGCCCGACGCGACAAGTGCGAGCACCTGCGCGATGCCCCCGCCGAGGTCCGCCTCGACGTGGGCGGCACCCTGCACCACGATGCAGATCTCGCCCTTGACCCCGGCTGAGGCCCACTCGGCGAGCTCGGACGCCGTGCCACGCTTCACCTCTTCGAACATCTTCGTCAGCTCCCGGCAGACGGCGACCCGCCGGTCGTCACCGAAGGCCCGCGCCATGTCGGTGAGGCACTCCGCGATGCGGTGCGGCGACTCGAAGAACACCATGGTGCGTTCCTCTCGGGCGAGCAGCCGCAGGGCACCGAGGCGCGCCTTGCGAGGCACGAACCCCTCGAAGCTGAAGCGGTCGGTGGGCAGCCCGGACAGCGCGAGCGCGGTGATCACGGCGCTGGGCCCGGGCAGCGCGGTCACGGTGACCCCCGCAGCGGCCGCGGCGGCGACGAGCGGGAAGCCCGGGTCGCTGATCGCGGGCATCCCCGCGTCGGTGAGCACCAGAACGTCGGTGTCCCGCGCCAGCTCCACGATCTCGGCCGCCTTGGCCTGCTCGTTGTGCTCGTGCAGGGCGATCAGGCGCGGCCGGTTCTCGATCCCGAGTGCCCGCATCAGGTGGATCGTCACGCGGGTGTCCTCCGACGCGATGACCTCCGCGTTACCGAGCGCCTCGACGAGCCGCCGGGACGCGTCGCCGAGATTGCCGATGGGCGTCGCCGCGAGGATTATCACCCACCCATTCTCCCAGAGCACCACGGCCTAACATTGCGGGTGTGATGCGCGCGAGAGACTTCGATCAGGTCCTCACGGGTGTGCCGTCCGCCACGTCAGCGGATGTCGCGCAGCACCGCCACCCGGACGCCGGCCTCACCCGGCTCGACGTTTGGTGGGCGCGCGTGCTCGACACCCGCGCGAAGCGCCTCGCCTGGGCGTGGGCCGGACCGATCGTCGTCACCCTCCTCGCCGCGGTCCTCCGGCTCTGGAACCTCGGCAGTTTGCACTTCCTCGTCTTCGACGAGACGTACTACGTCAAGGACGCCTACTCGATGATGACCCTCGGCTACGAGGGCCAGTGGCCGGCCGAGGCCAACGACAGCTTCAACGCCGGCATCGTCGATGTCTTCACAGCCAAGGCCGCGTACATCGCACATCCGCCGCTCGGCAAGTGGATCATCTCCCTCGGCCTGCGTGTCTTCGGAGCCGAGGACGCGGTCGGCTGGCGCATCAGCACCGCGATCGTCGGGGTTCTCGCGGTCGCCCTGCTCTGCCTCATCGCCTGGGCCCTGTTCCGTTCGACCGCGCTGGCGACCCTCGCCGGCGGCCTCATGGCCGTCGACGGCCTCGCCATCGTGATGAGCCGCACCGCCCTCCTCGACAACTCGCTGATGCTGTTCACCCTCCTCGGCTTCGGCGCGATCCTCCTCGACCGACGGCAGAGCGCGGGCCGGCTCGACCTCTGGATGACGAAGAGAGCGGATGCCGCGCGGAGCACCGACTGGGGACCCTCGCTCCTGTTCCGCCCGTGGCTCGTCGCGGCGGGTGCAGCCTTCGGGCTGGCATCCGCTGTCAAGTGGAGCGGGCTCTACTTCCTCGCCGCCTTCGCGCTCTACGTGCTGGTCGTCGACGCGGTCGCCCGCCGTCGCGCGGGGGTGCACTTCTGGGCGAGCTCGGTCGTCTTCCGCCAGGCTCCGGTCACGTTCCTGCTGATGGTGCCCGTCGCCGTCGGCGCCTACCTGGCGAGCTGGACCGGGTGGCTCGTCACCGCGGGCGGCTACGACCGGGACTGGGCGTCGCTCCAGCCGGGCGCGTCGAGCTCGGGGCTCGTCAACGCGCTGCAGAGCCTCTGGCACTATCACGTGGCCATCTACAACACGAACCTTTCGCTCAGCACCCCGCACGGCTACCAGGCGAACCCGCTCAGCTGGCTGTTCCTCGTGCGCCCGACCGCGTTCTCCTACATCGGGAGCGAGCGCGGCGAGAACGGCTGCACCCTCGACCACTGCTCGGAGTTCATCACCTCGATCGCCAACCCGGTGCTGTGGTGGCTCGCCGTCGCCGCGGCCTTCTACCTGCTCTTCCGGCTCGCGCGCCGTCGCGAGTGGCGCGTGGGGCTGATCCTCGCCGGCATCGGTGCCGGATACCTGCCCTGGCTGCTCTACACCGACCGCACAGTCTTCCAGTTCTACACGATCGTCTTCCTGCCCTACCTCATCCTCGGGCTGGTGTTCGTGGTGAAACTGGTGCTCGGCTCCCCCGCCGATCCTCCCCGCCAGCGCCGCGCCGCGCTCCTCGTCGTCGGCGCCGCGCTGGTCGCGATCCTCCTCACGAGCGTGTTCTTCTGGTCCGCCTGGACGGGCATCCCGGTCGGGTCGGTCTACCAGCGGCTGCATTACTGGCTGCCGACCTGGGGGTGAGCGGAGCGCGTGCAGCATTGACCCGTGTTACGCCACCGCCCGGCCGTGCAGTCACCCTCGGGTAGCGTTGGCCCCATGGCAGACCGCGAATACGGGTTCAGAACCCGTGCAATCCACGCAGGAAACATCCCCGACGCGGCGACGGGCGCCCGCGCGCTTCCGATCTACCAGACATCTGCTTTTGTCTTCGATGACACAGCGGATGCCGCGGCCCGGTTCGCCCTGCAGAAGTACGGCAACATCTACTCGCGGGTCAGCAACCCCACGGTCGCCGCGTTCGAGGAGCGCGTCGCGAGCCTCGAGGGGGGCCTCGGCGCAGTGGCCACGGCCTCCGGACTGTCCGCGCAGTTCATCACCTTCGCCTCCCTCGCCGGGGCCGGCGATCACATCGTCGCCTCCGCGAGCCTGTACGGCGGATCGATCACCCAGCTCGACGTGACCCTGCGTCGGTTCGGAGTCGAGACAACGTTCGTGCACAGCTCCGACCCGGCCGACTACGAGGCCGCCGTCACCCCGAAGACCAAGCTCATCTTCGCCGAGACGATCGCGAACCCCTCCGGCGAGGTCGCCGACATCGAGGGCCTCTCGGCCGTCGCGCACTCCCACTCGATCCCGCTGATCATCGACTCGACGATCGCCACCCCCTACCTGAGCCGTCCCATCGAATGGGGAGCGGATGTGGTGGTGCACTCGGCCACGAAGTTCCTTGGCGGCCACGGCACCACCCTCGGCGGCGTCGTCGTCGAGAGCGGGCGCTTCCAGTGGGCGAACGAGCACTTCCCCCTCTTCGACCAGCCCGTGCTCAGCTACGGCGGCCTCAACTGGGACGGCAACTTCGGCGAGTATGCGTTCCTCACCCGGCTGCGTGCCGAGCAGCTGCGCGACATCGGCCCCTCCCTCGCCCCGCACTCTGCCTTCCTGCTGGCGCAGGGCGTGGAGACGCTGCCATTCCGCATGCAGGCGCACATCGACAACGCCCGGATCGTCGCCGAGTGGCTCGACGCCGACCCGCGCATCGAGTTCGTCAACTGGGCCGGACTCCCGGCGCACCCGCACCACGACCGGGCGAACAAGTACCTGCCGAAGGGCGCGGGTTCGGTGTTCAGCTTCGGTGTGAAGGGCGGCCGCGAGGTCGGCCAGCGGTTCATCGAGTCGGTGGAGCTCGCCAGCCACCTCGCGAACATCGGGGACGCGAAGACCCTCGTCATCCACCCGGCGTCCACGACCCACGCGCAGCTCTCCGTGCAGCAGCTGCTCGACGGCGGGGTGGCCCCCGGCCTTGTGCGCATCAGCGTGGGAATAGAGGACCCCGAGGACATTGTTGATGACCTCGACCAGGCTTTGACCACGGCGACGAAGGGCTCCTGATGGCTTCCGCAGTTTCCCCCACCGCTCCTCCCGAGGAGCTCGTGTCCACGCAGCTCGCCAACGGGCTCACCTGCGACATGCCGGCGAGCAGCCCGCTCGCGAAGCTGCTCAAGTCGCAGCGCACCTGGGTCGGACCGACCGCGAAGGAGCGCCTGAAGATCCTGCGCACCGCGAAGTCGATCGCGATCGTCGGTGCCTCGCCGAACTCGGCGCGGTCCAGCTACTTCGTCGGCACTTACCTGCTGCAGTCGAGCACGTACCGGGTCTACTTCGTCAACCCGAACGCGACCGAGATCCTCGGACAGAGGGCCTACCCCGACCTCGCGTCGCTGCCGGAGGTTCCCGACATCGTCGACGTGTTCCGCAAGGCCGGCGACATCCCGTCGGTCATCGACGACGTGCTGGCGATCGGCGCGAAGACCGTCTGGGTGCAGCTCGGCATCTGGAACCAGGACGCCGCCGTCTACGGCGAGAGCCGGGGGCTCACCGTCGTGATGGACCGCTGCATCAAGGTCGAGCATGCCCGCTTCCACGGCGGACTGCACCTTCTCGGGTTCGACACCGGGGTCATCTCGTCGCGCAAGCAGGTGCACTGAAAGCCTGAGCTGTCGGCGGGGGGCGGGTTCCGGGGTGCCCGCGACCTCCATTACCCGTGTTCGGCCGCGCGCGCACTCCCTTGTGCCACTTCTCGGGCCCATGTCAGACTCACAGCAAAACTCGCCGACGACGTTCGAGAAAGCTGGCTCCCGACATGATGAAACTGACCACCGCGGCCGTGGCGGTACTGCTCCTGGCGGCACCGTTGACCACGGGCGCCGCCGCCCCACCGGCCACCCCGCCCCCCGCCCCGTCCTCCTCGCCGATCATCGCCCCCGGTGCCGCCGGAGACGAGTTCGTGGTGCTCTACGCCGAGGGGGTCCCGCTTGCGAACGCACGCGCCGCGATCGCCGCGGCCGGAGGCACCATCCTCACCGAGAATACGGATGTCGGTGTGGCCACCGTCGTCGCGACGGACGGCAACTTCGAATCATCCGCTGCCACCCAGTCGGCCATCGAGGGGACGGCCAAGAATCAGGTGATCGGGGATGTGCCGGAGAACCGCAACGCGCGGGGCGAGGCGAAGAAGCTCGACGCCGTGCAGGCCGACGCCCGGGCGACCGTGCAGCAGGCCCAGATCGTCGCCACCCAGACGCCGAACGCCGAGCCGCTCGCCTCCCTGCAGTGGGACATGAAGCAGATCGGCGCGACCGTCGACGGCTCGTACAAGTACGACCAGGGCAAGAAGAGCGTGCTCGTCGGGATCATCGACACCGGCATCGACGGCACCCACCCCGATATCGCCCCCAACTTCGACGCGGCACTCAGCCGCAACTTCACGGTCGACATTCCCTATGACGCCAATGGCGACGTCATCGACGGACCCTGCGACGCCGAGCCCGACCAGTCCTGCAACGACCCGGCCAACGTCGACGAGGACGGTCACGGCACCCACGTCGCCTCCACGATCGGATCGCCGATCAACGGCATCGGCATCGGGGGCGTCGCCCCGAATGTGACCCTCGTCAACCTCCGCGCCGGACAGGACTCGGGATACTTCTTCCTGCAGCCGTCGATCGACGCGCTCACCTACGCGGGCCGCAACGGCATCGACGTGGTCAACATGAGCTACTACGTCGACCCGTGGCTGTTCAACTGCACCAAGAACCCGGCCGACAGCCGCGCCGACCAGCGTGAGCAGCGGACGATCATCACAGCGATGCAGCGGGCCCTCAACTACGCCCACCAGCGCGGCGTCACCCTCGTCTCGGCCGCCGGCAACGGCGCGACCGATTACACGAAGCCGCTGGTGGACTCGTCCAGCCCCGACTTCGCCAGCGTTCCCGGCGAGGTGGCGTACACCCGCGACCTGCTCGACCCGAACGCCTGCACGTCGATGCCGTCCGAGGGCAAGGGCGTCATCTCGGTGAGCAGCACTGGGCAGTCGGGCCGAAAGGCGTACTACTCCGACTACGGCAACGGCTACATCGACGTGGCGGCACCCGGCGGCGACGCCTACGACACCCCCACCGGCGACCTGACCACCACCGGCCAGATCCTCGCCGCGTACCCGGAGTCGCTCGCGATCGCGAACGGCGAGATCGACGCGAACGGCAACCCCACGGTTCCCTACGTGGTCAAGAGCTGCGACGTCTCTGGCACTATCTGCGGGTACTACCAGTACCTGCAGGGCACCTCGATGGCGTCACCGCACGCGGCCGGGGTCGCCGCGCTGATCGTCAGCCACTACGGCGTGAAGGACAAGAAGACGGGCGGCACGACGCTCCCCGCGTCGGTGGTCGAGAAGGTGCTCGCGAAGACCGCGACCCCCACGGCCTGCCCCACTCCCCCGGCGTACACCTACACCCGCCGGGTGCCCCAGGCCGACGGCTCGGTCATCGTGCGCACATCGACCCACGTCTGCGAGGGAAGCACGAACAGCAACGGCTTCTTCGGCAAGGGGGTCATCAACGCCCTGCGCGCGGTCGGGCACTGAGCCCGGATCGCCCTGAACGCAGATCGCACTGACCGCAGCGTGACTGGAACGGCCGCGGAGATCTCCTGATCCCCGCGGCCGTTCTCTGTGAGGTCCTTCGGGGTGGTAGCGTCGCCCCACAACCGCGGCCCCGCGACATCCGCTGCCGAGGGCCGCCCAGAATTCAGGAAAGAGCCCAGGTGACCTCGATCGAGTCCGTCACGGCGTCGACCACCGGCTCATGGTCCGGAAGAACTTCGACGAGCGGCTTCACCGACCCGAGCGGCTTCACCGATCCGGACGGCTTCGTCTGGGCGGGAGCCGCATCGTGACCGCGGACGAGGAGATCGACGCCCTGATCGCGAGGCATCAGGACTGGCGTGGCGCGCGCCTCTCCGATCTGCGGGCGCTGATCCTCGACACGGAACCCGGCATCGAGGAGACCTGGAAGTGGATGGGCTCGCCAGTCTGGGAGCTGGGCGGCATCCTCTGCGTGGGCAACATCTTCACGAACAAGGTCAAGCTCGTCTTTATGGACGGCGCCGCACTCGACGACCCGCACACCCTGTTCAACGCCGAGCTCGAGGGGAACAAGCGACGCGGCATCGACTTCTTCGAAACGGATGTCCCGGACACCTCGTCCCTGCAGACCCTGATCCGTGCGGCGATCGAGCACAACCGGGCGCGAACGGCCGCGAAGAGGTAGGCGGCGGAGCTGCGGGGGCGACCACCGGGGGCGGCGCGTGCACTCGGCCCGCGCGCGGGTGCCGGCACAGTGCGCTCGCGTAGCATCGGGGTATGCCCCGCTCGCGACTGATGACCATCCTCGCCGTCGTCCTGCCCGCGCTGCTCTGTGCCGCGGTCGGCCTGACGCACCCGGCGCAGCTCGGCCAGGACACCGCGCTGTACTGGCAGAACATGCACATCGTGCTGATCCCGCTGTTCCCCCTCATCGGTCTCGCGCCGTGGCTGATCGCCCGGGCGGTCGACCGACGGCTCGGCTGGATCGCCGCCGTCTTCGGCTACGGGTTCGCCACGCTGTACACGGCCCTGGACATCCTCGCCGGCGTCGGTGGAGGGGCGATGGTCCTCGGCGGACAGTCCGACGCGACCGGCCCGCTGTTCGAGATCGCCCGCACCCTCGCCAGGGTCGGCGCCTGGTCGCTGGTGCTGGGCACCGTCGTCGCGAGCATCGCGGCCATCATGCGCGCCCGACTCGCGGCGGTTCCCGGCGCGATCCTGGCGATCGTCGGTGCCGCGCTCGTCTACCAGGGCCACATCTACTTTCCCATCGGCACACTCGCCATGCTGCTGTTCGCGTCCGGTTCGGTGATCCTCGCGGTGCAGGTGACGCGTGCCGCGGACACGGCGCCCGCGGCGGGCCCTGCAATGGGGCCGGCGACAATCTGACCTAGTCCTTCTCCTCGAACAGGGTGATCTGCAGGTCGCCCGGCGCGTCGAGCCGGGAGTTGAGCGAGTTCCACGGCGTGAGGGTGGGTGCGGCGACAAGCTCCGCCCCGCCCGCGACGAGGGCGACGGTGCGAGTCGCGGTGTCGTCGACCTCGAAGGCGAGGCGGATGCGCGGGGCCACCTGGCGTCCGACCTCGACATCGTCGATCATCCGCTTCTGCGCCGGATTGGCGATCTCGAGCGTCGCGCGACCGGCCTGCAGGATCGCGACGAGGGCACCGTCCGGTCCGGCGAAGGCGTCCTCTTCGGTGAGTCCGAGAACGTCGCGGTAGAAGACGAGCGCCGCGTCGTAGTCGTCGACCTCGACGACGATGCGCAGCTGGCGGACGGGCGGGGTGGGCGGGGCGCTGTCTGTGCTCATGACTCCACGGTAGTTTTTTCGCGCACAGGTCGGGTGACTACCCTCGCGGTATGTCGCACACCCGCCGCTCGCCGTCACGGTCGGGAATGCCCACCAGGCTGGGTCTCGCCGCCGCACTGTCGATCGCGATGGTCGGACTCGCCGGATGCTCGACCGGGCCCGCCGAAACAGCGCCGACCGCGCCCTCGGGGCCGGCGCTCAGCACCGCGTCCACCTCACTGGGCACGATCGTCGTCGATGGTGCCGGGATGACCGTCTACTCGTTCGATCTCGACGTGAAGGATTCCGGGTCGAGCTCCTGCACGGGGACCTGTTCCGCGAACTGGCCGGCGGTGACGACCGTGGGAACCCCGTCAGCGGATGGTGTCACGGGATCGGTTGACACGATCACGGGCGTCGACGGTTCTCCCCAGGTGACCCTCGACGGAATGCCTCTGTACACCTACGTCGGTGATCAGAAGGCGGGAGATGTGACGGGACAGGGGGTCGGCGAGGTGTGGTGGGCCGCCTCTCCGTCCGGTGCGAAGATCGGCGGCTGAGCGCGGCGGTCCCGGCTGCGCACCGCTCAGCCCGGCTGCGCCTAGAGCGGCCACCCCGACAGTGCCTCGAGCTCTGACCGCAGCGACGCGACATCCGCCAGGGGCAGCAGACAGACGAAATCGCGGCACAGGTACGCGGTCGGCTCGCCCCCGACCGCCGTGCGGCCCGTGAACAGCTCGAAGCCGGCCGAGGCGAACGCTGTCGCCTGCTCCCCCGTGACGACAGAGACGAGCGCACCAGTCGACGCGTGCCGACGTGCGGCACGAGCGAGGGGCGACCGCGGGTCGTCGCTGACGACCACCAGCTGAACCGGCGCGGTCTGCAGCCGCACCATCACCGCCAGGGCCGCCCCGAACGACACCGGGCGGGCCAGTGCGAGGGGGGCGAAGAGCTCCATGGCGGCGATCGCCGCATTCTCGTAGCGGATGTCGGCGGTCAGCAGATACAAGTCGTGGGCGGCCCCTGCCATGGCGCTCGACCCTGACGGGTAGGCGCCCTCCGAGGGGTCGACGTCGAGGGCGAGACCCTGGGCGGCGAGCACCGGGTCGGATCCGGCGGCGAACACGGTCGGGCCGCCGGTGAGGCAGGCGTCGACGAGCAGGCGGGCGAGCACGGCGTACTCGGGCTCGCCCGTCGCGGCGGAGAGGTCGAGCAGGGCGCCGGCGAACATCCCATAGTCCTCGAGGGTCGCGACCGCGGTGGAGGTGCGGTCGCCGATCGAGGCCCGCAGCAGGGAGCCGTCGGCCAGCACATGCCGGTCGACCAGGTAGCTCGCGGCCGCACGCGCCTGGGCGATCCAGTCGGGACGGTCGTGGCGGGCCCCCGCGACCGCGAGGGCGCCGATGGCGAGGGAGTTCCAGCCGGTGAGCACCTTCTCGTCGAGGGCGGGGGGTGATTCGAGGGCGCGCGCCGCGGCGTCGAGCGCGTAATAGCCGCCCTCGACGCGCTGTCCGGCCACAGTGCTCTCGCTGTCCTGCGCCGACGCGAACGCTCCGCCGGGCAGCCCGAGGCCGGTGCGCAGAAAGTCGGCGATCCCTGCCGCGATCTCGAGGGCACCGGACCGCACGGCGGTACCCCCCGCCCCCGCCAGCGCCGCATAGTCCCGCAGCAGCATCGCGTTGTCGTAGAGCATGCGCTCGTAGTGCGGGTCGGTCCAGTCGCGGCGGGTGGAGTACCGGAAGAAGCCGCCCTCCACGCGGTCGCGCAGGTCGGACGCCGCCATGGCCGTGAGGGTGCGGCGGGCCAGCCCGGCGGCATCCGCGTCCCCCGCCTCGCCCCGTGCCAGCAGGAATCCGAGCACCGGGGCGACGGGGAACTTCGGCGCGCCGCCGAAGCCGCCGAACTTCGTGTCCTCCTGCCCGAGGAGCTCGCCCACGGTCCGCGTCCACTGCTCGGCCGTGGGCAGGCTGCCGGCCGACTCCTGCACTCGGCCGGCCAAGGAGGCGGCGACGACCTGCGCGTTCTGCTCGACCTCGTCGCGGCGGTTCTGCCACGCGTCGGTCACCGCATCGAGCACCTGGCGGAAGGACGCGTGCCCGTTGACGGGCACCGGCGGCCAGTAGGTTCCGGCGTAGAAGGCCCGGCCGTCCGGGGTCACGAACACGTTGAGCGGCCAGCCGAGCTGCTCGGTGAACGCCCCGGCGGCGGCGAGATAGCTGGAGTCGACATCGGGGTGCTCCTCGCGGTCGACCTTGATCGCCACGAATCCCGCGTTGAGCTGCGCGGCGATCCCGGGATCGCTGAAGCTCTCCCTGGCCATCACGTGGCACCAGTGGCAGGTCGAGTATCCGATGGACACGAGGAGGGGCACCCCGCGCTCGGCGGCACGGGAGAAGGCATCCGCTCCCCACTCCTGCCAGTCGACCGGGTTCTCGGAATGCGACCGAAGGTAGGGACTCACGGCGTCCCCCAGCGAATTGGGCATGACTCCAGCGTAGGCTCGCCCTGTGACTACGACAGCCATCACCTACATCGGCGGCCCCACCGCGCTCATCGAGTATGCAGGCCTGCGCATCGTCACCGATCCGACCTTCGATCCGCCCCAGGACTACCCGGAACCCGGCGAGTCGTCACTCGTCAAGACGCGCGGTCCCGCGATCTCCCGGGCCGACATCCTGCCGGTCGACCTCGT
>JACMNE010000034.1 GCA_014378715.1 Microbacteriaceae bacterium | reverse complement strand
CGTCGCACGAACCCGACCTGCAGGTGCCTGCCGCTGCGGGCCACCGCCGCGGCGATCGCCTCCGCCTCCGCGACGGTCTTGCTGAGCGGCTTCTCCAGCAGCACGTGTTTGCCGGCATCGAGGGAGGCGATGGCCAGCTCCGCATGGCTGTCGTTCCAGGTGCAGACGCTCACCGCATCGATCTCCGGATTGTCGAGGACCTCGGCCAGGGTGCGGTACGCGTGGGTCGCCCCGAACTCCTCGGCCCGCTCTGCCGCGCGGCCGAAGTTGATGTCATGCACGGCGACGAGGTCGACAACCGGGTTGTCGGCGTAGGCCCGCAGGTGCTTGGCCGCGATGCTTCCCGCCCCGATCATGGCGACGCGTAATCTGCTCATGGCCGGCCGCTAGACTTCCGCGAACAGTCGCTTGGCGTTGGCCAGTCCGGTGGTCGCGGCCATCAGGCAGTCCTCGATCCCCTCGAACTCGATCGAGATGAACCCGTCGTAGCCCGACTCAGTGATGCCGCGGATGATGCCCCGCATGTCGAGGTCCCCGAACCCGACGATCGCGCCGAGCAGGTAGGCGCCGCCCGGGGTGTGGTGCCACCCGTCGCCCGGGAACATCCGTCTCACATAGAAGTCCTTGAGATGCACGATCGACGCGTACGGGGCGTTGGCGGCAACGGCGACGCACGCGTCCTCGTCGACCGACAGGAAGTTCCCGACGTCCAGGGTGGTCCTGAAATTCGCCTCGTCGACGAGGTGGATCAGCCGACGAACCCGCTCGCTCCCGTTCATCAGCAGGCCATGGTTCTCAACACTGGTGGTGATGCCGTACTGCGCGGCGTACCGCGCCAGCTCCTTCGCCCCGTCGACCATCCGCGGGAGCAGCTGTTCGAACTCGGCGACGCCCCTCGCACGGTGCGCCCAGGTCGCGACGTCGTGCCGGAAGAGGCCGATGCCCAACTCGGCGGCGACATCGATGTGACGCTTCAACCGGGCCATACTCCGCGCCGTCACCTCGGCATCGCCGAGGAGGTTGCCGGGCACCACCATGTTCGACAGGGTCACTCCGGTGTCGGCCGCCCTCGTCTTGATGTCCCGGACGAAGTCGGGGCTGCTGTCGAGGGTCGAGAGGTCGTTCGAAATCTCCGGCGACAGCGACACCGTCGCGATCTCCATGTGAGTGCCGTCACTCGCCGCGATCCAGTCGATGACGTCGAGCAGCGACATCCGCCCGTCCCGGAGCTGCTGGTAGAAGGTGTACGAGCTGAATCCGAACTTCACGGCAGTTCCTTCATCGTGCGTTGTGGTGGTCATTGGAGGCTCAGATACCGCGCGCGCCGTTCAGCCTGCCGGAGCGGGTCGGGAACGGGCGAGGCAAGGAGCAGCCGTCGGGTGTAGTCGTGCTCAGGGGAGGAGGTGACGCTCTCCCCGTCGCCGGACTCGATGATCTCGCCGCGCAGCATGACGGCCACGCGGTGGCTGATGTACCTGACCACCGAGATGTCGTGGGAGATGAAGAGGTAGGCGACCCCGGTGCGCTCCTGGATCTCGATGAAGAGGTCGAGGACCCGTGCCTGGGTCGAGAGGTCTAGGGCGCTCACGGGTTCGTCGCAGATGATCAGCTTCGGCTCCAGGGCGAGGGCGCGCGCGATGGCGATGCGCTGCCGCTGGCCTCCGGAGAACTCCCGCGGATAGCGGCGTTCCGCGCCGGCGGCCAACTGCACCTGGTCGAGGAGTTCGCGCACCCTCCTGCGCGCATGCCCTCTGCTGACACCCCGCACGGTCAGCGGCTCGGACAGGATCGCCTCGACCGTCATGGCCGGGTTGAGCGATGAGTACGGGTCCTGGAAGACCACCTGAATATCGGGGCTGCGCCGGCGCCGCTGACCGTCGCTGAGTCCGGCGATCTCCGCCGACTCGAACCGCACGCTCCCACTGTCGATGGGCACCAGCCCGAGCAGGGCCCGCCCCAGCGTCGTCTTGCCGGACCCCGACTCGCCGACGAGGCCCACGGTCTCGCCGCGCCCGATGTCGATCGACACGTCGGTGAGGGCCCGGAACTGCGGTGCCCGGAATCCCCTCCCGCGGTAGGTGACGTTGAGGTCGGACACGGTGAGCAGGGTGTCCCGCGCGGCCAGCGGCGGCGGTCCGGTCATGAGTCGACCTCCCTGCGGACGCCGTGCCTCGACCGGGGTGGGGCATTCTCGAGGGTGGAGGCGAGGAGCATCCGGGTGTACGCGTGGTGGGGGTCGGCGAACAGCTCGAGCACCGGGCGCTGCTCGACGATGACCCCGTTCTGCATCACGGCGACCCGGTCGCAGATGTCCGCGACCACCCCGAAGTTGTGTGTGACCAGGATCATGCCCATGTTCCGTTCGCGCTGGAGTTCGCGGAGGAGGTTGAGCACCTCCGCCTGCACAGTGACGTCCAGGGCCGTGGTCGGCTCGTCGGCGATGAGCAGCTCCGGGTCGCAGGACACCGCGCCGGCGATGAGCACCCTCTGGGCCATCCCGCCGCTGAGCTGGTGTGGATACGACGCCATGGTGAGCACCGGGTCCGGGATCCCGACCCGGTCTAGGAGCTCGTGGGCCCGCGTGGTCGCCTCGGCGCGGGAGGCGCCGAGCTGGTGCCGCATCGGCTTGATCAGCTGGCTGCCGATGGTGAACGAGGGGTCCAGGTTGGACATCGGCTCCTGCGGCACATAGGCCATCCGGCCGCCCCGGAATCGCTGCAACTCCCGTTCGCTGCGCCCGAGGAGCGACTCCCCGCCGAGCGTGATGCGCGCGGCCGACAGGGTGGCCTCCGGCGGCAGGAGTCCGAGGATGCCGAAGGAGGTCTGCGACTTGCCGGACCCCGATTCGCCCACGAGGCCGAGGACCTCGCCGCGGTGCACGTGGAGGGTGGCCCCCTCGACCACCGCGTTCGAGGTGCCGTCCTCCCCGCGGTAGGTGACCCGCAGGTTCTCGACCCGCAGCAGCGCGTCGGCCGGCGTCTGCCCGACATCCGTCGTCAGAGTTCCCTCCTGCGGGGTTCCCTCCTGCGGGGTTCCCTCCTGCGGGGTTCCCTCCTGCGGGGTTCCGGGCCCGGCGCCGGGTGCGGGCGTGCCCGTCGACCGGCGCGTGCCCGTCGACCGGCGCCGGGCCGTGGGGGCACGTTCGGCCCCCAGCGAGTCGGCGATGGCCGCCCCGAGGATCACCAGCGACATCACGCTGACACCGATGGCCATACCGGGCGCGAACACCAGCTCCGGCGCGCGGTAGATGGTCTGGAAGGCCGAGCTGAGCATGCCACCCCAGCTGGGGCGGGTCGGGTCGCCGAACCCGAGGAACTCCAGCCCCGACTGCACGATGATCGCGAGCCCGAATACGAACGAGCAGCGCACGAGGAGGGGGCCGAGGATGACCGAGACGATGTGCCGGAAGATGATGCGGGTGTCGCTCAGCCCAGAGACCTTCGCGGCGTCGATGTAGAGCTCCTCGCGCACGTTGATCACCACGCTGCGGGTGAGGCGGAACAGGTCGGGTGAGGCGAGGATGCCGAGGGTGATCATGGTCGGTGCGAGGCCGCTCCCGAGGGAGGTGATGACCACGATGAGGATGAGGATCTCGGGAAGGGACATGAGCAGGTTCGAGACCCAGCTCGCGACGCCGTCGAACGTCCTGGCGAAGTATCCGGCGATGAGTCCGGTGGGCACTCCCACGGCGATCGCCGTGGCAATCATGATGCTTCCGGCCTTCAGGCTGACCTGGCCGCCCCAGAGGATGCGGCTGAGCACGTCCCGGCCGCTGGCGTCGGTGCCGAGCGGGTGGGTGGCGCTCGGGGGCTGGAGCGTCTCGGCCAGCACGATGAGATTGGGATCGTAGGGCGCGAAGAAGGGCGCGCAGACGCTGGCCAGCACGATCAGCGCCAGCACCGACGCCGCGACGATCCCCAGGGGGTTCGCGGCGAAGCGTCCGAGTCGGCGCAGCGGAGCGGCGGGCGCAGCCGGCGCGATCGGGATGTCGGTCACGCGGCACGCACCTTCGGGTTGAGGGCGCCGTAGAGGATGTCGACGATGAGGTTGACGAGCACAACGAGCAGAACGGTGAACAGCAGCACGCCCATGATCACCTGGATGTCGCTGTTGCCACTGGCGTTGATCGCGACGGACCCGATGCCCTGGAGCCCGAACACCCGCTCGATGATCGCGGCGCCGCTCATGGCGGCGATGAACTGCAGGGACAGCATCGTGAGTGCCGGCGGTGAGGCGTTCCGCAGCACATGGGTGAGGAGGATGGTGCGGGGCGGGAGGCCGCGGCTCCGCAGGGTGCGCACGTAATCCTGGCTGTACACGTTGATGACGGAGTTCCGCAGTTGCTGGGCGATCGCGGCGATCGACCCGAGGGCAAGGGCTGCGACAGGCAGGGTGATGGACAGCAACCAGCCCACCGGGGAGTCCAGCAGGTGCACATAACCGGTCGCGGGGAACCACCGCAGCCCCACGGCGAACACGATGGCGAAGATGATCGCCACCCAGAAGTTCGGGAGGGCGAACCCGATGACCATCACGATCTGGAGGGCACGGTCGAACCTGCCCGGGTTCACGGCGGCCAGCACCCCGAGGACGACGCCGAATGTCGCCGCGACGATGATGGCGCCGAGGGCCAGCGAGACGGTCACCGGGAGCCGGGTGACCAGGAGGTCGATGACCGGGGAGCTCTGGGCAGAGGAGGTGCCGAGATCACCCGTCACCGCGTGGCCGAGCCAGTCGAGGTACTGCTCGATGACGGGTCGGTCGAGGCCGAGCTGGGCGCTCTTGATCGCCACCTGGTCCTCGGTGGCGTAGAGCCCGAGGGCCCCGCGGGCGGGGTCGGTGCCGGTGAGGTGCAGGAAGAAGAACATGCCCGTGACGACGACGAAGGCGAGCAGAACGCCAGCAACGAGCCGTCGTGCGATGAAGCGCACCATCCGGTGTCCCTTCGTGGTGAGGGGCGGGGTGACTCTCGCCACCCCGCCCGGCTGGTTCCCTAGGTGGCCGGCGCGAAGTTGCGCAGGCTCGGGATGAGTTGTGCCTGCTGCATGGTCACGTCGATGGCCGGGCTGGCCAGGTAGACGTTCTGCTGCGTCACGATGGGGGCGAACCAGGCGTCCTCGACCAGGTGGGTGTTGAGTTCCTGGTAGAGCTTCACCTGCTCGTCGCCCTGGGTGAGGGGGATCTGCTCGAGCAGGCCGCTCACCGTGTCGTCCGTGTAGCCGAAGTGGTTCCAGAGCGAGGTCGGGGTGAGCTTGTTGAGCACGTCCGTCCACGCGGGGATGTTCGTCGAGAACGACAGCATGAACGCGGGCTGCCCGATCAGCGTGTCAAGCCCGCCGTTGGCGAACCCGTTGATGGGGACGGGTTCGACCGTGATGCCCACGTCGGCCAGGTACTGGGAGACGATCGGCACCAGGGGCGTCATGAAGCCCTCGGAGTAGGAGATCGGGATGGAGAACCCGTCAGGGTAGCCGGCCTCGGCGAGAAGGTCCTTCGCCTTCTCGGGGTCGTAACGGTACTCGTCGTTCAGCTTCTCGACCCACGCCTCACTGGCCGGGTTGAAGGTCTGGGTGGAGACCTGCCCGAACCCGCTGTAGTAGCTCGCGAGGATCGTCTCGCGGTCGAGCGCGTAGTTGAACGCCTGGCGCACGCGCACGTCCTCGAGTGCGGGAAGCACGGATCCGGCGCGGTCCTGCAAGATGATGCCCTGCCACTCGCCGGGCACCGTCTGCACGGTCAGTCCGTCGGCCTTCGCCTGGTCGACCATGTCCGACGTGCCATACATGAACTGGATCTGGCCGGTGGTCAGGGCGTTGTACCTGGCCGTGAAGTCGGTGAACGGCTTGATCACCACGGTGTCGAAGGGGAATGCGTCGGGGTTCCAGTACCCGTCACGGGCGTCGAACGTGTAGCTGGTGGCGGCCTCGGACTCCGCGCCGTTGAGCGTGTACGGCCCCGATCCGACCGGGGTCGTGGCGATGTCGCCCGACGCGATGGAGGCGGGACTGGCCATGAAGCCCAGGTAGGAGGCCAGTGCGGAGAGCAGCCCGGGGTTCGGCGCGAGGAGGTCGAGTTTCACCGTCGAATCGTCGACGACCACGACCTCCTCGATGGATTTCGCGGCCTCCGAGGCGCTGCCGGCGCCCAGCTTGCGTGCCTCGATGTTGGCCTTCACCGCGTCCGCGTTGAAGGGGGTGTCGTCGCTGAAGGAGACGTCGTCCCGCAGTACGAGGGTGAGCTCGGTCAGGTCGTCGTTGTAGGTGAACTCGGTGGCGAGGTTGGCCTCGATCCCGGCGTCCGGCGTCTTGCGCAGCAGCGGGTCGTACACCGCCTCGGCGTACTGGATGATCGCCCCCTCCTTCATCTCACCCGGGTCCCAGGAGAGGACGTCGCCGTTGTTGCCCAGCACGAGCTCGGTCGGTGCCGTCGTGTCGGTCGCTGGTGCGGCCGAGCTGCAGCCCGTCAGCGCCACGGCGCCGGCGATGGCCACCGCCCCCATCCGGTAGATCATTCGCACGATGTTCTCATTTCTTGTGGCAGGGCCACAGTCGGGTGCTGCACGGGCAGGCGGGGAACGGGCAGGTGGTGCACGGGCAGGTGGTG
>JACMNE010000170.1 GCA_014378715.1 Microbacteriaceae bacterium | reverse complement strand
CGCCCCGCCCTAGGCTGGGGGACATTCGCAGAGTCTCCATCGGTGCCGTTCTTCTCTCCTGTGCATTGCTGGCCGGCACACTGGCCGGTGTCGCCGTGACTGCGCCCACCGCGGCGAGCGCCACAATCGCCTCCCACAGGCTGACCAACGGAGTCGACGACGTCAACTTCGCCTCCTTCACCGGCGACTACACCCTCACCAGGGACGCCGACGGCACCTCGCCCGTGCGCACCGTGGAGAGATTCGTGGCCAAGTGCGCGGCAACCTGCGGATCGTCGACCGGGGAGACGGGTTCGCCCTGCGGTACACCACGGGTGACGACGTCGACGCGCAGGAGGCGAAGGTGCTCGACGCCCTGTTCGGCACCCGGCGCGACCGGGTCGAGCGCAACCTGTCGGGGAAGAGCCAGAAGCTGGCCACGCGGCTCGCGGCGATCCGCACCGGGGTGCGCCCGGCGCTGATTGCCAGGGGGTGGCGCGTGACGACCGCCGACCGCAGGCCGAGGCTCATCGTCGTCGCGTCGACCGGGGTACTCCTGGCAGCGGCCGCGGTGCTCTTCGTGAGTTCCGCCCTGTCGGACGTGGTCTCCGGCTGGGTCACGGTGGGCCTCCTCGCTGCGGGACTCGCGCTGTTCGTGGCCGCCGCCTGCACGGTGCGCCCCGCCGTCATTACGCGGGAGGGTGCGCAGCGACGTGACTACGTGACGGGGCTGCGCGTGTACCTCGCCCTCGCCGAGGCGGAGCGGTTCCGCATGCTGCAGAGCCCTGAGGGCGCCGACCGGGTGGGTTCGACGGAGATCGGCACTGCCGACGTGGTCAAGCTCTACGAGAGACTCCTGCCCTGGGCGGTGCTCTGGGGTGTCGAGAAGGAGGGGGCGCGGGAGCTCGCGACCCACTACGACGGGGACACCCCGGAGTGGTACCTGGGCGGCTCGTTCTCCCCGGCGACGTTCGCGGTGGCGATCAGCGGGTTCGGCACCACCGCGACAGCCGCATCGGTCCCCGCATCCGCTGCGACAGGCAGTGGATCGGCGGATCGACGGGAGGCGGATTCTCCGGTGGCGGCGGGGGAGGCGGGCGCTGACCCGACGCAGACGCGCGTTCAGCAGCCGGACGGCTGCCGTGCACCCCACTTCCACCGATGCTCGGTAGGATCGACGGCGATGTTACGAGTCATGAGTTACAACCTGCGCAAGAACAAGGCGAGCGACGAGCTCGTCGACCTCGTTCACCGCTTCGACCTGGACATGCTCTGCCTGCAGGAATGCGACACGATCAACCTCCCGGCCGAGGTCGACAACCTGCACCTGGCCGACTCGACCAAGCGCAACCGGCTCGGGCTCGCCGTGTACTACCGGCGCGACCGGTTCACGGCCGTGTCGACGAAGGCGTTCGCGCTGAAGAAGTCGCTGCACGACCGGGTGCTGACACCAGCGCACGAACGCCTGATCGGCACCAAGCTCGTCGACAATCAGACCAGCCAGGAGCTCGTGGTCGCGTCGTTCCACGCGGCGCCGCTCACCGCCCTCAACTCGCTGCGACGCAACCAGATCAAGGCTGCCCACGCCGAGCTGCGCGGGTTCGGTCAGAACCTGCCGACGCTCATGGTCGGCGACTACAACTACCCGTACTTCCAGAACAACCTCACCACCCGGGTGAACGAATCCGGTTACGACCTCTCGCTCAGCGACCGGTCGACTTACACGAGATACAAGTTTTTCACGGGGCACTTCGACTTCGTCACCTCGGTGGGCCTGCGCATCGACAGCGTCGAGACGCTGCCCAGTGGCAAGTCCGACCACATGCCGATCCTGGTCGCCGCGGACTACGGGGCGCAGGCGACCACCGAGGCCGACATCGAGATCCCCGCTTAGAGGCACTCTCAGCGCCCTCCCTCAGCGCATGGCAGGGTGCCCGGCTGGCAGTGCGTGGCGCGTGCCCTGGGCCAGCAGGGCGAGGTTGCGGGCCTCCCAGTCGGCGATCCTGCCGCGCACCGGGGCGAGCACCGAACGGTCCGGGCAGTCGGTGATCGCTTCCCCGCAGGCGCAGAGCGCCCCAGCGTCGCCATGCCGGGCGTTGATCGCCCACAGGGCCGCGAAGACCGCGTCGTTGCCGCGGGCGGCGAGTTCGGCTCGGCGCCGGGCCCGGCCGAGCGCCTCGGTCTCGAGCAGGGTGCGGCTAGGGCTCTCGGCCGCGGAGTCGATGTCTCCGGCGATGATCCGACTGAGCTCGCCGACCTGCGCAGTGAGGACGGTGATGCGCACATCCGCTTCGTCGAGGGCCACCTGGGCCGCCGAGGTCGCGTCGTCGAACCGGGACTCGGCGTCCTCGAGCAGCGACGCCCAGAGCGCGATGTGCTGGGCATCGCGCTGCACGGCCCGGTCGTCACCGAGGTGGCGGGCGCAGTACGGGCAGACGACCTGGTCGCTCGACGAGCTGAAGTGGAACGGCTGGCTGGCATGGCAGCACAGGCACTCGACGAGCACGTCGGCGTGAAGGGGATGTGAGTGGGTCACGCGCTCACGATACCCGGGCTGCCGCAGCGCTACGGCAGAAGGTGACCGGCCGCGGTGAACAGTCGGTACCACTCCTCGCGGGTCAGCGGGAGGTCGGAGCCCAGCGCGGAGTCGCGCACCCGGTCGATGGTGGTCGTGCCGAGCACTACCTGGATGTTCGCGGGGTGCCGGGTGATCCAGGCAACGGCGATCGCCGAGTTCGGCACGTCGTACTTCGCGGCGAGGTCGTCGATCACGTCGTTCAGCTGGGCATGGTTGACCCGGTCGCCGAGGAAGACACCGTCGAAGAATCCGCGCTGGAACGGCGACCAGGCCTGCAGGGTGATGTCGTGGAGGCGGCTGTAGTCGAGGATGCCGTTGTCGCGCACGATCGACTGGTCGAGGCCGGCCATGTTCGCCGCGGTGCCGTGGGCGATCATGGGCGCGTGGGTGATGCTCAGCTGCACCTGATTGATCGCGAGCGGCTGGATGACGTACCGCTTCAGCAGCTCGATCTGGCCCGGGGTGTGGTTCGAGACGCCGAAGTGGCGCACCTTGCCAGCGGCGTGCAACTCGGCGAAGGCCGCGGCGACCTCCTCCGGCTCGACGAGGGTGTCAGGGCGGTGCAGCAGGAGGGCGTCGAGGTGATCGATCCTCAGCGCGGCGAGCGACTCGTCGACCGTAGTGAGGATGTGCTCCTTCGAGAAGTCGAAGTATCCGGGGCGGATCCCGACCTTCGACTGGATGACCACGGCCTCCCGCTCCGCCGGGGTGAAGCTGACCGCGTCGCCGAAGCGCTGCTCGCACTGGTGGCGACTGCTGCCGTAGATGTCGGCGTGGTCGAAGTAGGTGATTCCGGCATCGAGAGCAGAGGAGACGAGGTCGCGGATCTGCGCGTCCGTCATGTCGGCGATGCGCATCAACCCGAGGATGACGTTGGAGGCTTCGAGATCGGTCTGCGGCATCGTGGTCGTTTTCATCTGCCCATTCTCGCAGGGCCCAATAGAAAAGCCGGCCAGGACTGAATCCTGACCGGCTTTTCCCACTGTCTCAACCAGTGTG
>JACMNE010000169.1 GCA_014378715.1 Microbacteriaceae bacterium | reverse complement strand
GGGCTCCCCGATGAACGGCGGGCCATCGGTGTGGAACGACTGCGCGCCGCGGCCGTGCCGACCTCCCCAACGTCGATCGGGAACGTGGACCCGGTGATCGAGGTCAGGAGCTCGCCCGGATCGGTGACCGGTCGGGCGAAAGAGGCCGTGGTGACACCGTCTGACCTCGACAGCGCCGACGCGCCAACATGGTGCGATGGTTACCCCGCTAGTGCACTCACGGTGGGGGGCACTGCAAGTGCCGGGTACACCGTGCGCAACATCCGCTGGTTAAGCGATATGATGAAATAGTAAATTCATTGAAAGGTGCCTGTTGTGCGTACCACCGCTCGTCTCATGTGGCTGCTCGGGGGATCGTTCCTCGCGGTTGATGCGGTCGATGCGGTCGATGCGGTCTATCTGAGATCGACGACGGCGACCCGGAGGTCGGCTTCTACAGCCCCTGGAGCTGGTGGCCCATCCTGCTCGCCGGGGCCATCTCGGTCGTCTTCCTCGGCACCGCCATCAGCCGCTGGATCGCGCTGATCGGGGTGCCGATCGTGTTCATGACGCTCGTCGGCTGGACCTTCGAGTACTACCGCGGCTACTTCGCGACCTGACCCTGACCCGCACGTGACTTCCCACCCGCCGCATCACGAGAGGAACCGAACATGAAGCTCCAGAAGCTGCTCGACCGGATGATCGACCTGACACGCGAACGCGACCCCGATGGCGCGTACTGCGTGCTCGTTGGGACCGCGCCGGTGACGGATGCGGCGTGGGTGCACGAGGTGACGTCCTACCGGGACCTCGCGGTCGCACAGTCCCGGCTGGTGCCGAACTACCTGGTGGTCATCGCGCCGTCCCCCGGCCATCCGGCCGGGGGAGAGGTCGTCGAACTCCAGGGCGATATCCCTTCCGGCCAGGTCACGCACCACACGGTCCGGCACGGGTAAGCGTGGCCGGCCGGCCGGTGCGCCGGCCGGTGCGCGGGCCGGTCTCAGGCGAGCTGGCCCGAGGCGAACTCGCCAATAGTGCTCAGGCGAACGTCGCCGTGTCGATCACGAAGCGGTAGCGCACGTCGCTGCGGATGACCCGCTCGTACGCCTCGTTGACCTGGTCGACCGAGATGACCTCGATCTCCGAGCCGAGCCCGTGGGCGGCGCAGAAGTCGAGCATCTCCTGGGTCTGGCGGATGCCGCCGATCTTCGATGCGGCGAGCGAACGGCGCTGCGAGGCGAGCCAGAACATCTTGATCGGGTCGGCCTCGGAGGGGATCCCCACGTTGACCAACGCGCCGTCGAGGGCGAGCAGGCCCAGGTACTGCTCCATGTCGAGGTTGGCGGCGACCGTGTTGATGATCAGGTCGAAGTGGTTCGCGAGCCCGGTGAAGGTCGCGGGGTCGCTCGTGGCGAAGTAGTGGTCGGCGCCGAAGAGCAGGCCGTCCTCCTTCTTGCTGAGCGTCTGGCTGAGCACGGTGACCTCGGCGCCGAGCGCGTGGGCGATCTTCACACCCATGTGGCCGAGTCCGCCCATGCCGAGGATCGCGACCCTCTTGCCCGGTCCGGCGTTCCAGTGCTTGAGCGGGGAGTACAGGGTGATGCCGGCGCAGAGCAGCGGTGCGGCGTGTGCGAGGTCGATGCCCTCCGGGATGCCGAGTACGTAGTTCTCGTCGACGACGACCTCGGTGCTGTAGCCGCCGTAGGTCAGCTCGCCGTCGGGGTGGCGGTCGTTGTAGGTGCCGACCTCGCCCACGAGGCAGTACTGCTCCTCGCCGGCCAGGCAGTTGACGCACTCGCGGCAGGAATCGACGAAGCAGCCGACGCCGACGCGGTCGCCGACTCGGTACTTCGTCACGCCGTCGCCGACGGCCGAGACGATTCCGGCAATCTCGTGGCCGGGAACCATCGGGAAGATGCCCTCGTCCCACTCGTCGCGGGCCTGGTGGATGTCGGAGTGGCAGATGCCGGCGAACTTGATGTCGATGACCACGTCGGCAGCACGCGGGGTGCGCCGGGAGACGGTCGTGCGGGCAAGAGGTGCGCCGGGGGTGGGGGCCGCGAGGGCGGGAACAGTGGTCGTCATGAAAGATCCTTCGGTTGTGGGGGAGTGGGGCGAGTGGCTCGTCGACGTCGACAACCGTATTGTCTACCCTAGGCCGGGGCTTCCTGAGTTTCCGCTGGGTTGGGCCCTGCGTTCAGCCGCGCGCTCCGGTGCTCCGCACCCGCACCCCCAGTCAGATGCCGACGGATCCGCTTCGTCGAGCCCGTCGAGTTCCTCGCCCACGCCGTCGAGGATGCCGCCGCGCACCCCGGGGGCGACGGTGTGCAGCGCCTCGCGGAGGTCGGCGGGGTAGGTGCGTGCGGTGGGGCTGGTGAGGGAGTCAGGCATCGGGTTCGTCCTTTCCGACGATCTCGCGGACGGTGTGGGCGAACGGTCCCCACTGCCGCCGGAAGGTGCGCAGCCGTGTGCCCCCGCGGCGGTCAGTCGTTAGTACTTGCGCACGGCCCCGGCGCCCCGCCCTCGTCGTGGGTCGTGACGGGTCTCTGCGTGCGCAGGCGGCTGAGCATCGGGTAGAGCGTGCCGATGCTGGCGATCAGGTTGTGCCGGATCAGGGTCTCCGACAGCTGCCAGCCGTACATCGGCTCCCGGTCGAGCAGGCCGAGGACGCAGGAGTCGACCACTCCCTGGCGGAGTTGCGCGCCCACATCCGTTGCCATGCGATCAAGCCACCTTGTTTTGCACGCTAGTGGCAGGGGGATGATGGGATGCGCTCAGCCGCGTGCCTTCCGCTCCCTGAATGCGATCATGTTCATCCGGCTGCCGCAGCGAGCACTGCAGAACCGCTTCGAGCCATTGCGGGACAGGTCGAGCACAAGTCCCGTGCAGTCCGTCGCCTCGCAGACGCGCAGGCGCCGCATCTCGTCCATGCGGATCACGTCCATCAGCGCCATCGCCGCCTCCACCCGCATCCGCTCGCCCAGGGGTGCCTCAGCGGATGTCGCGTGCAGGTGCCAGTCGGACCCGTCGTGCCTGGTGAGGTACGGCAGTGCCTTCGCCTGCTCGAGCAGGGCGTTGACCTCGACGACCGCGGCGTCGCGGTCGAGGGTCCAGACGCGCCGGACAGCGGCGCGCGCCAGGCGCACGTCGTGCAGTTCGGCGTCGTCGCCGTCGATCCGGCCGGAAAAGGGGTAGGCGCCGATCATGGCAGACAGCTGGCCGACGGTGGCGAGCTCGTCCTCGCCGCTGCGGGAGGCGCCGGCCACGGTGTTCGCCAGGTCGACGGCGAAGTCCAGCGCCTCGTCGGTGTCATGGGCAAACTGCATATTGACTCCTCACTGCGTCGGCAATATCGTTATGGTCGAACACCAATTTAGTCCATAACATCCGGAGACGCCATGACTGCCCACTCCGCCCCGTCAGCCCGCGCCGCCCTCTCCGCCCCAGCGGGCCTCGCCGCCGCGGTGCTCGCCGCCGTCTCGTTCGGGGCGTCAGGACCGTTCATCAAGCCGCTGCTCGAGGCGGGCTGGTCGCCGACCGCGGCGGTGACCGCCCGGGCCCTGCTCGGCGCCCTCGCGCTGCTGCCCATCGCCCTCGTCTCGCTACACGGGCGCTGGGCAGCACTCTGGCGTGCCCGCGGCCGGGTGCTCATCATGGGCGCTGTCGGGGTCGCGTGCACCCAACTCGCCTACTTCGCCGCCATCCAGACCATCCAGGTGTCGACCGCGATCCTCATCGAACTGCTCGCGCCTGTGCTCCTGGTCGCGGTCGTCTCGGTCTCCACCAGGCGCACGCCGCCTCCTCTCGTCATCACCGGATCGATCCTCGCCATCGGTGGCCTGGTGCTCGTGATCGGGCCGGGCGCGATCGAGGTCGTCGACCCGGTCGGGCTGGGCTTCGCGTTCCTCGCGATGGTCAGCTGTGCGGTGTACTTCCTTGTCGCCGCGCGCCCCAGCAACGGCCTGCCGCCGGTGGCGTTCGCCGCCTCCGGGCTCGTCGTCGGGGGAGTGCTGCTCGCGCTGCTCGGGGCGGTCGGGGTGCTACCGATGGCGGCGACCTTCGGGGAGCTCCCGCTCTTCGGGTCGATGCTGCCGTGGTGGGTGCCGCTCGGGATCGTGGCGCTGGTCAGTACGTCGCTCGCCTACGCCGCGGGCATCACCGCAGCTGAGGCTCTCGGGTCGCGGCTCGCGTCCTTCGTCGGACTGCTCGAGGTGGTGTGCGCCGCGGTCTTCGCCTGGCTGCTCCTCGGGGAGGCGCTCACCCCGCTGCAGCTCCTCGGCGGGGGGCTGATCCTCGCCGGGATCGGCGCAGTGCGCGCCTCCGAGACGCGGCGGCGGCCGGTGCCGGTGGAAGGCGCGATGATCGTTACGTGAGACAGAACGTCAGCCGCGTCATCTTCGCGACCGCCGACCTCGCCTAGAACGATTCGCGCATCACTGAAGTGCCCGCGGTCAGTCGTCTGCTCATCACCGCATATCTGACCGCCATAAGATTGGGCTTCTTCACAGAGACCCTTCGGCAGCGACGATGCTGGCACTCGAGGAACACCGATTCACTCTCGGTGCGCCTTGGCCTGGTCGAGGACGCGCTGTGGGCGCTGGCTGCTGTCGGTGATGTTCAGTGGGGCGATGCGCGGCTCCGTTGGATCACTCTGACAGTGCACTCCGAAGGATTCACCTGTGCGGCCACGCGATCGACGCGGGTGAGAGCACCTCCGCGACCACCGAAATCAGGTGTCAGCGTCACGTTTCCGCCACGGCGTCTGCACTCTCGAGAACACGAGTCGGTATATGATGAATAGTCATCAAAAGCGGTTTTAGGTTCCCGCCGCTGGTCACACCGGGGGCGCGTAGTGCTGAGAGTGCGCACTCAACTGAGGAATCCATTCTCGCGCGAAACATCCACCGGAGGAAACCGCTCATGACGGGTCGCCCGGGGCAGCACGCTCGTCACCCCTCCCCCCGCTTCCCCGCTGGCCGCCCGCCGATTGTCGACTCCGACCTGGCCCCAGGCACGCTCCGTCCCCTCGACTTTGCGCGAGCCGTGGCCGCCTCCGGCTTCGCGCACCACAACAGCACCGTGCTAGTGGCGACGCGCTGATGAGCCCGTGCCCCGGGTCGCGTGGCGGTCGCAAGCACCGAGTAGCGAGCGCACTTGTCGTGGTGGGTATCGCCGTCGCCACTCTCCTCGGCGGGCCGGCCGCCGCCGCGACGGAGCGGCCGTCGCCGGTCGACGTTCTCGTGCCCGAATTCGGTGCATACTTCGGGGCGAGTCTCGATTGGAGCATCGATAGCGCGGCCCAGCAGAGTACGCGTCTCGGCGACTCGGCCGCCGTTCTGGAGCACACCGCCTCGCTCCCGATCACGGATGCCGAGATGGCGTATCTCGTCCCGTTCCTGCGCCAGACGGAGCGAGAGGGCGCGTTTGCCGCGATCACCCTGCGCCCTTCCGGCGAGCTCCTCGACTTCGACAGGGACGCGGCTCAGGATGCCGTCGACGCCCTTGCGCGCGTCCGCCAGGACGAGTCACTGCCGCTCTACCTGCGCTTCGCGCCCGACATGAACTCGAACTGGGTGGTCTGGGGACAGGATCCCCTGGCCTATGTCGCGGCCTTCCGCCTATTCTCGAACGCCGTTCACGACGGCCTCCCCGCCGCGGTGGTGGTTTGGTCGCCGGTCGCGGGCGGCGCCTACCCCTTCGAGGCGGCACGCAGCGGAGCGGATCCGTCTCTTGACACCGACGGCGATGGACTTCTCGGATCCGGTGACGACCCGTACGGCCCTTACTACCCCGGTGACGAGTACGTCGACTGGGTCGGCCTTTCGGCCTACCATGACCCCAGCGGGGGCGGGCGGCCCCTGAATGAGATCCCGGCGCCGGGGGCGCTCGAATCCATGCTGGACGGCGGCGGTGGCGACCGCGACTTCTACGAGAGGTTCTCGAAGGCGACTGGCACGCCGATGATGCTCGAGACCGCGGCGTTCTTCAGTCCAGGAGCGGGCGGATCGAATGAACTCACGATCAAGCAGGAGTGGTGGCGCCAGGTGATCGCCGCAGCGTCAGAGCAGGAGCACCCTCTCCTGAGCGTCGTGCTCTGGCGCGACTCATCCTCGGCACGCGCCGTGGTTGGCGAGGTGGTCATCGACTGGAGTATTTCACGGAGCGCGGAGGTGGCGTCGGCGTTCCGTGCCGATGCGGCAGGGAGCGAACTCGTCTTCGGCCCGGTCTACTCGCCCTCTGCCTCCCCGGGGCCGGTGCAGACCGGCCGGGGCACGATCAGCGGTGCCGCCGCCTGGGGTGTGGTCGCGGCCGCGCTGCTGGCGGCCGTGGCACTCGCCGTGCGGGGACTGTCGCGTGGTCGCTCGACCCGGCTTGCCTACTCTGGCTCGCCCTCGCGTGACCTTCGCATCGACTTCCTCCGCGGTGGAGCGATCGTTTTCGTCGTGATCAATCACCTCGGCCTTGTCTCAGTCTTTCAAAACGCAACGCAGGAAGCGATCGGAATCGTGTCGGGCGCGGAGTTGTTCGTCCTGCTGTCGGGTGCCGTTCTCGGTCTCGTACAACGGCCCAGGGTGATCGGCGGCGGCATCGGCGAGGTCATCCGCCGCACTGGCGCGCGCGCCTGGAAGCTGTATCTCACAGCTCTCGTCATCATCGTCGTCGTCGGCGTCGTGAGCCGGGTGCCGCTCGTGAACGCGGTCACCGCGACAACCTACGTCGATCAAGGCACCGGCGCTGCCGGCAGCGAGGCGACGGGGCGCGTCTATGACCTCTTCGCCGGTTTCGGCGACCTCTTCCGCTACCCGGTGAACCCGTCGGTGATTGTGGACATCGCACTTTTGCGCATCGGACCGTGGCAGGTCAATGTCCTCGGCCTCTATGTGGTCATGCTCATCGTGGCTCCTGTGATTCTCTGGGCACTGTCGCGACGGCACTGGATTTTGGTGCTCGCGGTGAGTTGGGGGGTCTACACGCTGCAGATGCTGTTGAGTCTGCGGCTGCTGCCCTCGCAGTTCGAGGACTCGTTCCCACTGCTCACCTGGCAAGCGCTGTTCGTCACCGGTATGGTCGCGGGTTTCCACCGCAGAAGAATCCTCGACTGGTTCGCCACGCGGGCCGGGCGGATCTTACTCGCCCTGTCGATCGTGGCCACCGTCGCGCTTGCGCTGTTCTCGTGGAACAATCCCTATCTCTCGAGCGCGTTCGACGTGCGGCTCGGACTCGTGCCGAACAATACGTTCTCGTCGATCTACTCCATCGCGTTTGAACGCACGACGCTCGAACCCGGCCGCGTGCTGAACGTGCTACTCGTGACGGTGACCGGCTACGCCGCGCTCAGCGTCTTCTGGAAGCCGGTGAACCGGATCCTGGGCTGGTTCCTCATCCCGCTCGGTCAGGCCACTCTCTATGTCTTCATCATGCACGTGCTCTTCGTGCTGATCGTCGCGAATGTGCCCGTCCTCACCACCGGAAGCGTCGTGATCAACTCTGTCGCCTATGTCGTCGTCCTGGCTCTGCTCTGGGTCATGGTGAAGGCGCGATTCCTGTTTGGAGTCGTGCCTCGATGAGCGCCAGGAGGAAGGACTCGCGGAGCAAGAGCGGTGTGTCGGGACCGGGCACCGGCAGCACGCTCGTCTCACCCGTGCGCATGCTGTTCCTGCGCATCGTCGTTCTGCTCACCGTCGTCCTCGGAGTCAACTACGTCGGCTGGCGCTGGATCGATTCGGTGAACTGGGACGCCTGGTGGATCGCAGTCCCGCTCGTCGCAGCAGAGACGTACAGCTTGATCGACGTCTGCCTGTACGGCATGACGATGTGGCGCGCCCGAGGCCGCCCGGCACCGCCCGCCCCCGATCCGACGGCGACGGTGGACATCTTCATCACGACGTACAACGAGTCGGTCGAGCTGGTCATCGAGACGGCGCTGGCGGCGAAGGCGGTGCGGATCCCGCACTCCACCTGGGTGCTCGACGATGGTGACTGCCCGGAGATGAGAACAGCAGCCGGGGCCGCGGGGCTGGGCTACATCACCCGTTCGCAGGCATGGAATGGCATGCCGCGGCACGCCAAAGCGGGCAACCTCAACAACGCCCTCGAGCAGACCGTTGGAGAGTACATTCTCATCCTCGACGCTGACCAGATCCCCCGTCCTGAGATCCTCGAGCACACCCTTGGCTACTTCCGCGACGAGTCGGTGGCGCTGGTCCAGACCCCGCAGGTCTTTTCCAATGTGCCGACGGGGGACCCGCTCGGCAGCCAGGCGCCGCTGTTCTACGGACCAATCCAACAAGGCAAAGACGGCTGGAACGCCGCATTCTTCTGCGGCTCGAACGCGGTTCTGCGACGAGAGGCGCTGATGCAGCTCGGCATCGCCGGGTACGTACGTGAGATAGACCGGAGCGTCGGGCGCGCCCTGCGCACAGCCTCCCGCGCCATCGCCAGGGCCCGCTCGCACCCCGCCGCCCGCGATGGGGCGGGCGCAGCGGCCCTCGGCGATGTCTCGGCAGCCATCGCGCACGCTCGCACCGCGCTCACCTCCGGAGCCTCGATCGGCTCCGTCACCTATGACCTGCACCGCGCGATCGACGAGGCGAGCCGCTCCCTCGTCACCTCTGACGTTGCCGGGCTCGAGGACGATCTCGCAGAGATCCGCGCCCTGGCTCGGACAACTGGATCGGACACAGAGACGATCGGCGATTTGGAGCAGATCATCTCGTCATTGGCAGACCGCGAACTCTCGCCGCTGAACGCGCTCGAGTCGGTTCAGGCGGTTCTGCACGGGATCGCCGTCGACCGCCCCGACGAGGCGCAGCCGATCATGCCGCTGGCGACCATCTCGGTGACTGAGGACATGGCGACCTGCATGCGCCTCCACAGCCTCGGCTGGAAGACCGTCTATCACCACGAACTCCTTGCCGACGGCCTTGCGCCCGAGGATGCCGGCACCATGCTCACCCAGCGTCTGCGGTGGGCGCAGGGCACCATGCAGGTATTCCTCCGTGAGAATCCGCTGCTGCAGAAAGCGCTCTCGATCCCTCAGCGGCTGATGTACTTCGCGACGATGTGGAGCTATCTCAGCGGCTACGCGGCGATCGTCTACTTCGCGGCCCCGATTGTCTTCCTGGTGCTGGGGATCCTGCCTGTCGACTCGCTCTCGGTCGACTTCTTTGCCCGGTTCATTCCCTTCATGATCGCGAACCAGCTGCTGTTCCTCGTCTCGGCCAATGGCACGCCAACCTGGCGCGGGCAGCAGTACAGCCTGGCCCTCTTCCCGATCTGGATCACCGCGTGCACGACAGCCGCGAACAACGTGTTCCTGCGTATCCCGCTTGCTTTCGCCGTGACACCCAAGACCCGGCAGGCGTCGACGGGGCCGCAATGGCGGCTGATCAAGGTGCAGCTCGTGGTGATGGTGTTACTGGTGATCGCGATCCTTGGCGGCACCTGGCACCTGATCGTTGACGGTGCAGAGCCGATCGGCACCGGGGTCAACATCGCATGGGCGATCTACGATCTTGTCGTCCTCAGCGTGCTGTTCCCAGCCGTCCACTACCGGGGTTTCCGCCCGCAGATCTCAGACACCACCCTGAACCACGCCACCCAGAAGGAGTCAGCATGACATTCACGACAGAGAAGATCGAACCCGATATCGCCGTCATCCGCGGCGAGGGCAAACTCAACATGGTCTCGGCGCCAAAGTTGCGCACGCTCGTGCTGCGCGTGATCGAGGGGGGCGAGAACCGCGTCGTCGTCGACCTCAGCGGCATCGACTTCATGGATTCCTCGGGCCTCGGGGCCCTCGTCGGCTGTCTCAAGAGTGCGCGCCAGGCCGGCGGCGACCTGCGCATCGCGGGCCCCGGCGCACAGGTCTCCATGGTGCTCCGTCTCTCCAATCTCGATCGGGTTCTGGCGTGTTTCGAGAGCGCCGAGGACGCCTACCGTGACTGAGCGCACCATCGTGTTCCGTACGCCCCCGGACGGCGTCGAGAAGGTGTACCGAGCCCTCGCGGCGCTGTGGGAGGACCGCACCGATGTCAACGAGGAAGAGCGGATGATGTTCGAGACCGCGCTCATCGAGCTCGTGTCCAACGTCGTCCAGCACGCGTCCTCCACCACCACCGTCATGTGCGAACTGGGCCTCGAGGCGACAGAACGGATCCTGCGCGCCGTGCTCGTCGACACCGCAGAACCGCCGCTCGTCGACACCCAACGGCGGGCGATGCCGGACGAGTTCGCGGAGTCGGGCCGCGGGATCCCGTTCATCCAGGCGCTGGTCGACTCGTTCGATCATGAGCGGGAGCAGGGACGCAACGTCTGGACGATCGCGAAACATCGACCCGCCGCGACGTCGTGAAGCCGGCTCACTCGCATCGGCGCACCCGTTCCGCGACTGCCGTCTACTCTTCCGCCCTTCTGGTGGACAACTTCGACGCGCAGGCGCCCCTGCTGAAGCAGCTTCCCGCGCTCGGGTTGTTCCTCATCGCGGTAGCGCTGAGCATGACCGTGCCGACGATCGAGATATCCAGTTCGTCCGCGCTGGTCTGCTCCGTGGTGATGATGCTCGGGGCGACGGCGCTCGCGGCATTGCTGCCGCGGGTGGATCCGCTCGGCCGGGCGACGCTGATGATCCCCGCGCTCGACTTTCTCATCGTCGGAATGCTGCGCTTCGCGACGGGCGAGAGCGCTTCGATCTTCGCCTCCATCGCTGTGCTGCCGACCGTGTGGATCGCGTCGGGGCCGGGCCGGCGGCACGTCGCGTTTGCCTGCCTGGGCGTCGCGGCGGGACTCATGCTGCCGTTCGTCCTCGGTTCGACTCTGCAGGACAACCCGAACGAGATCGCACGCGGGTTCTTCTCGGCAGGCGCCTTCGGTCTGGCCGCCTTGGTCGTCAACAATCTCGCGCGCATGGCGCGCGAGCGCGTTGCCGACATCAGCGCCCGGGAGGAGCTCACCCGACTCGAGCTGACGCAGGCTTCCGTCGTGCAGCAGGCTCTGCTCCCCAAGGGGCGGACGGAGGTGCGCGGCTACGCCTTTGCTGGCGCGTGCCTCCCCTCCCGCGCTATCGGCGGCGACTTCTTCGACTGGTATGACATCGACGGGGGCGCCGCGTTCACTGTCGGCGACGTGATGGGCAAGGGCGTCGGAGCCGGAATCATCGCCGCGACCGTGCGCGCGGTCGTGCGCAGCGCCCGGGGCCACGACGACCTCGCGGTGGCCGCGTCGCGCGCGTCCGAGAGTCTCGTCTCGGATCTCGGTGACACGTCTTCATTCGCGACACTCTTCCACGCCCGCCTCAACGAGACGACCGGCACCGTCCGCTACCTCGACGCCGGGCACGGCTTGACACTCCACGTGCACGCGGACGGCACCTGGGACCGTCTGTCGTCACAGAATATGCCCGTCGGGATGTGGAGCGACGAACAGTGGGCAACAACCCAACTGACGCTTGCGCCAGGGGATACGCTCGTGAGCTGCAGTGACGGAGTCCTCGACCTTTACGATGGGCGAATCGAGTCGCTGCGGCACATTGCTGCTCTCGTGGTCACCGCCACGGACGCCGCGGATGCAGTTGCGCGAATCAGCGCTCGGGCCGAGCAGGGGGAGGCCAACGAAGACGATGTCACCGTCTTGGTACTCAGGCGCATGTGTGACCAGGATGAAGCCCAGGGGCCGTCATAAGGCGCGTGCGACGCGTCCGAGGTGACCGCCAGGATCTTCACCTGGCTCATCTTCTGAGCGTCGTCGGCGAGAACGCGGGCCGATAGCCGGGCATTGACGTCAGCCCGGCTGCCCAGAGATATGGAGCCCGTCGTTCACGACCCTGTCGGCGACAGCACGCAGACCGGTCCTGGTCTGACGTGAGTGCCGTCGCAGCAACTCGAACGCCTCGTCGATCGATACGGCGCACTGTTGCGCCACCACCCCCTTCGCCTGCTCGATCAGCACACGGCTGAAGAGCGCCCCCTTCAGCTGGGTGGCGACCGTGCCGGACCGTGCGATGGTCTGGTATTGCATGATGCTGATCGTGGCGATCTGGGCCAGTGCGAGGCCGACGGCGGCGTCGCGGTCGCTCATCGGTCCCGGCCGGTCGGAGAACAGTCCGAGCCCGCCGAGGGTCGTGCTCCGCAGCTTCAGTGGGATGGCGTGCGATGACTGGATGCCATACGACTCAGCGATGTCCGCGAACTGGAGCCATCTCCCGCGCACCGAGCGGATGTCGGGCACCTCCACGATTTCCCCCGAGTGGAAACATTCGAAGCAGGGACCCTCGCTCGCGCCCATCTGCGCCTCCTCCACATGGCGGGCGCGCTCGCTCGAGGATGCGGCGATGTGCAGCACGCCGTCGTCGTCGGCCAGGAGGATGCCGGCCGACGACGCGTCTGTGAAGTTCACGCTCGCCCGCACAAGCAGGTCAAGGGTGTCGACGACGTCATAGCCCTCGCGCAGTGAGTCGGCGAGCCGCACGAACACGTCGGCCAGTGCCACCTCCGGAGGAAACTGGTCGTCCATGAGGGAACGGTACTGCCAATCATCCGCTTCTCGTCACCCTCGAAATTTCGTGAGAAATGGAGTAGGCCGCCTGTCTTAGGCTTGGATGGCCAGCACAGTCTGGATGCCGAGCGAAGGAACCCCGTGCAGCAGAACGTGCACTTCATCACCTTTTCCACCGCTGACCTGGATGTGGCCCGCGAGTTCTATGTCGCGGCCCTCGGGTGGATGCCCCTGATGGACGTTCCCGGGGAGATCATCTTCTTCCAGATCGCTCCGGGGGTGATGCTCGGACTGTTCGAAGGCGGAAAGTTCAACGAGGACCTCGCGGACGGCAACGACCACTCGGCTGTGTCCGGGGTCACCCTGTCGCACAACGTCGGGTCGCCGGACGAGGTGCGGGCGGTCGTCGGCGCGATGGTCGCCGCCGGAGCGGCTGTGCTCAAGGCGCCGCAGCCCGGTGCCTTCGGGGGCATCTTCCACTCCCACGTGCGCGACCCCAACGGCATCGTGTGGGAGGTCGCCCACAACCCCGGCTGGAGTATCGGCGAGGACGGCACCGTCAGCTTCGGCTGAGCGCGGCTCGGGTGGGGTTGCCGTCAGTCAGGGAAGTCCTCCGCGCAGAGCCCGAGTGCATGCCCGGCCGGCCACTGCGTGAGCTCGATCCGGTACCCGTCCGGGTCGATCGCCCACGACGTCTGGGGACCGTCGGCACCGCCGGGCGACTCCACGTCTCGCGTCGAGAATCCCGCGTGCGCGAGCGCCCGGCGCACCTCGTCCAACGACTCGACCTGCACGGCCAGGTGGGTGAGCCCGTTTCCTACCTCGACAAGGGGATGTCGCGGATCGTGCACCAGTTCGAGGGCGGCGAACGCATCATCCGCCAGCTTGAGCAGGGTCAGGTCGCCCAGCCCCGTTCCCGGCACCGTGCCCACGATCCGGTACCCGATGGCGGAGTAGAAGGCGAGCGAGGCCTCGATGTCGGTGACCCGGAGGCCGGGGTGCAGAGTGCGCATGAGGGAAGCCTGCACCGCGGGGGAGCCGGAAGGAAGGGCCCCTCGAGAATGTCGCCGCGGTGCGAGAACGGTCCGATGGAGACCCGCAGGGCCATGCCGGTGATGGTCACCCAGG
>JACMNE010000168.1 GCA_014378715.1 Microbacteriaceae bacterium | reverse complement strand
GGCCCGCTCATGGCACTCGTTGTGCTGCCAATTTTCGGCAGATCCGTTGTCCCTCCCTCACCCGTAAGAGGCCCCCATGCGCGCTTGTTTCACAACCCTCGGCATCGCAGCCACCACCACTCTGATCCTCGCCCTGGCAATGGCGCCAGCCAACGCGATCGACAACCAGGAGGTCGCCGCCTCCGTCACCGCCGGCGGCCTCAGCGCCACGGTCTCCGGCGCGGTCCTCAGCAGCGTCAGCCTCGGGCCGCAATCCGCCCAGGTGGCGTCCGGCATCTCGGCCAGCCTGTGGCAGCTCACCGACGCGCGTGGCTCAGGAGCGGCCTGGACACTGTCGGCCAGCGGCACCGATTTCGTCAGCGCCGCGGGCACCGAGGACCTGACGCCGCGCACGCTGCCGATCGGCAACCTCGTCATCACCCCCGGCGTCGTCACGGCGTCGGCCGGCGCCGACAACGCGCCGCTCACGTCGCCCGTCACGATGACCGGCGCGGCGCAGGCTCTCGTCACCACGAGCGGCAACCTCAAGGGCACGTTCACCCTCCGCCCGACATTCGACCTCACCGTTCCCGCCAACGCCTTCCGGTCGAACTTCGCCCTGGGCACCACCGGAACCGTGAACCCCTACATCGCGACCATCACCTTCACCATCGCCTGATCCCGACCCATGCGCGCCCGACCTCGGGGAGCGCGCCGCGCAGTTCTGGCGGCCGCCCTCCTCGCTGCGCTATTCACTGCAGCTGTCCCCCAGCAGGCAGCAGCCATCGACGACGGCACCCTCGGCATCCGCCCGTCGAACGAATCGGACTTCTTCCACCTGTCCGTGCTCCCCGGCGAGCACCTCGACGCCGTCGCCATCGTCACCAATCACACCGCCGAGCCGGTGACCCTCCTCACCTACCCGGTCGACGGCACCAGCACCGCCTCCGGGGCGTTCGCCCTCGAGGCCGAGAGTGACGGGCGGGACCAGATCGGCGCCTGGGCCATCCTCGACGCCACCGAGGTCACCGTCCCCGCCGAATCCGAGGTCGAGGTGCCCTTCCGTCTGACCGTCCCCACCGGCACCCGCGCCGGCGATTACGCCGGCGCGCTCATCATCCAGTCCCCGCCGGTCGAGGGAGAGACGACCGCCGAGTCCGGCACCCCCATGCGCATCGACGTGGTCCAGCGCCAGGGGGTGCGCATCTACCTCACCGTGCCGGGCGAGGCCGTCGAGGCCCTCGACACAGGCGACCTCACCTGGTCGCGCGACGGCGACGACATCACCCTCACACTCCCGGTCACGAACGCGGGTAACACGACCCTCTTCCCCACGGCGACGGCCACCATCGACCGCTGGTTCACCGCCCCGAGCAGCGTCGACTTCCTCACCCCCGAGAGTGTGCTGCCCGGCGCCACCATCACCCTCACCGCGACCCTCGTGATAGCGGATGTTGTGCAGATCGGCACCGCGCACGCCACCGTCACGTCCGCCGCCGGCATCGACACCGCCTCGGCGCCGTTCTTCAGTGTGCCCTGGCCCGTGGTGGCCGGGGTCATCGTCGGCCTGTTCGCGCTCGCCTATGCCCTCTCCCGCACCGTGCGCTTCGTGCGGACCGCGCGCCGCGCCATCGCCCAGGTCGCCGCCGCCGCACCACCCCCGTCCTTCGTCGAATGACCCGGTTCCCTCGTCGCGGGTTCGAGCGCGGGCGCGGGCGCAGGCGCGGGCGCATGAGCCTCGGGGCGATTCTGCTCGGCGCGGCACTGATCTCGGCCGCACTTGCCGCCCCCCTCCCGGCCAGCGCGTCGACGACCACCATCGAGCTGGGAACGGCGGCTGGCTACTCCGCTTTCGCCGGTGCCTCCGTGGTGAACACCGGCCCGAGCGCCCTCAGCGGTAACGTCGGGGTGAGTCCGGGTGTCAGTGTCACGGGCTTCCCGCCGGGCACCCTGACGGGCACGATCCATCGAGCGGATGTCGCGGCATCCGCTGCCCACAACGACCTGGTCAGCGCCTACGCCGACGCCGTGAGCCGCCCACTCAGCGCCGTCATCGCCGGAGACCTCGCCGGGCGCACCCTGACCGCCGGGGTGTACCGATCGGCGGCGGCCCTGTCAATCAGCACAAACCTCACCCTGGACGGGGGCAGCGACCCGGACTCAGTCTTCATCTTCCAAGTCGACGCGGCCCTCGGCACCGCCGCCGCCAGCCGGATCATCCTCACGAACGGCGCCCAGGCCTCCCGCGTGTTCTGGCAGGTGGCCGGCGCCACCTCCCTCGGGGCGATGTCGAGCTTCTCCGGAACGGTCCTCGGCCTCGAGGCGGTGACGGTCGGGGCCAGCGCCGGCGTCATCGGCCGGGTGTTCTCGGTCAACGGGGCCCTGTCGCTGAGCTCGAACCCGATCAATCCGGAAGGTCCGCTGCAACTCGGAACCGCCTTCGACTACTCGGTGCTGGCCGCCACCGCGGTCGTCAACTCCGGCGCGAGCACCCTCAACGCCAGCGTGGGGGTGAGCCCGGGAACCTCGGTCACCGGGTTCCCCCCCGGCATCATCGACGGCGCTCTCCACATCGCCGACGCCCAGGCCGCGCAGGCGCAGACCGACCTCCGCACCGCCTACGGCGAGGCCGCGGCGCGCCCCGCGTCCCGGGGTCTCGCGCCGAGCCCGGGCGGGCTTACGCTCATCGCCGGAGTGCATCGCTCTGGCGGTTCGGTCGACATCCGCTCGAATCTGGTGCTCGACGGGCAGGGGAACCCGAACTCGATCTTCATTCTGCAGGTGCGCGGCGACCTCGTGACCGGCGCCGCGAGTCGCATCCAGCTGGTGAACGGCACCAAGCCGAACCGGGTGTTCTGGCAGGTGACCGGATCGACGACCCTCGGCGCCGCATCCGCGTTCTCGGGCACGATCCTGGGCTCGGGGGCGATCGTGGTGCGTTCCGGGGTGCGATTCACCGGCCGGGCACTGTCGATGACGGGATCGGTGACCCTGACGGACGCGAGCTTCACCTCGCTGTCGCCGCTGCGCCTGCGCACGGCATCCGCCTTCTCCGTGCTGGGCGGGTCAACTGTGAACAACGTCGGGCCGACCACAGTCAACCTCGATGTCGGGGTCAGCCCGGGCACCGTGATCACCGGCTTCCCTCCTGGGACCACAAGCGGCACGATGCACGCCGGAGACGCGGTGGCGGCCCAGGCGCACGCGGACGCCGTGGGCGCGTATGAGGAGGCCGCGTCCCTGGACGCGAGCGCGACCATCGCCGGCGATCTCGGCGGGCTGACCCTGCGGTCGGGGGTGTACGCGTCCGCCGCCGCGGTCTCCGTGAGCACGACCCTCATTCTGGACGGGCAGAACGACCCGAACGGCGTCTGGATCTTCAAGGTGAACGCGGCCCTGGGCACGGCCGCCTCGAGCCGGATCCGCCTGATCAACGGCGCCGATCTGTCCCGCGTGTTCTGGCAGGTGACCGGGGCCGTCAGCCTGGGGGCCGCGTCCGAGTTCTCCGGCACGGTGCTGAGCCCCGCGACGATCACGGTCGGCACCAACATGCAGCTCGACGGTCGGGTGATCAGCCTCGATGGCGCCGTCAGCCTCAGCACGAACACGGTCGCGAGTCCCCCGGAGGAGCCGGGCACCCTCACCGCGACGGCGAACGGCGCGACACTGGGCAGCGTCGTCCTCGACGGCGTCACGACCCAGTTCGCGACCGGCCAGTCAACGGGATGGTCCGTCTCGGACGAGCGCGGCAGTGGCGCGAGGTGGACGCTCACGCTGTCTGCCACCGTGCCCACGAGCGCGGCGGGCACAGCCGACACGATCCCCCGACAGCTGCCGGTCGGCAGCCTCGCGATCTCGACCGGTCCGATCACCGCGATGTCGGGCACGGACTCCGCGGTCGGGCTGACCCCGTCGACCCTCCAGCTCACTGACGAGCCGCAGACCCTACTTTCCTCACCCGGAGCGCATCGCGGCACTTACACCTTCGACCCCGCCTTCACCCTGACGGTGCCGCCCGGCGCCTACCGCTCCAACTTCGTGGGCTCGATCGACGGCTCCCCGCTGAACCCCTACGTGGCGGTGATCACGGTGACGGTCTTCTAGGCCCCGATAGACAATCAGCCCAGCAGCACCCCGAGCCGCTCCCGCGCCTCCTCCAGCGACGACACCATCGCCACGTTCTCGAACCCGTGCAGATAGTCGGCATAGATCGCCGATACCTTGCCGTAGGAGTTGTCGCCGGCCAGCACCGGCATCCCCGTCAGCGCCCCGAG
>JACMNE010000167.1 GCA_014378715.1 Microbacteriaceae bacterium | reverse complement strand
GTGTCGATCGCGCAGATCACCCTGAGGCCGGCAATCGCGGTCTGGTCGATCGTCGCCACCCTCGCCTGGATCGTCTTCGCAATCGTCTTTGCCAGCCGTCACCGCAGAGCGCTGGCAGTTTTCACGGCCCAGAACGGCGTCGACGCCGGAAAGCAGCGGCGCATCTGAGTGCAGGAGAGCGGATGTCGGCACCCGCCGCATCCGCTTGCCAATTCTTTTGCCAGCACAGCCAGGCCAAGGCGCTCACTCGATCCGGCCCACCGCCTCCGCCGCGGCAGTGAACGCGCCCCACTCGGCCAGCAGGTCCTCCCGAAGCGCACGACCGGCGGCGGTCAATCGGTACACCTCCCGCGCGGGACCGGCACCGGTCTGCTCCCCCTCCGCCACGATCGCCCCCGTCCTCGAGACGGACGAGCACCCGGCACCCACTCGAGCGAGCAGCGCTCACCCGACCGCGGCCGCCGGCCTCGCCCGCGGCCAGATCGTGTACGACACCGCCCAGAGCGGTTCGATGCCACAGATGACCAACAGGATGCGGAACCAGTCCGCCAGAGCTGCCGTCTGCGCCGCATCCCCGACCATCCAGATCAGCCCGACCAGCACGCCGGCCGAGATCGCTGCCCCGAGCACGGTGCGCGGGACCTCCGTCCAACAGGCAATCGTGTACGCCGTTCCCGAGAGCCTGTTCGGTGCAGGTCCCCCGGCGAAACTGTGGGAAAAGCGGATGTCGGCCCACCGGATCATCCGCTTGCCACAGGCGATGGAGAAGCCGATGTACAGCGCCGCCAGCCCATGCGCCCACTCCGCCTCGGCCCCAGACCGGAGGTGCGTGACGGTGGCGACCAACAGCAACAGATCTATGACCGGCGCCAGGGCCAGCAGGACGAGCCCGAGCCGCTTCTTGTTCAGGAGTAGCGGGCCCCGAGCCCCAGGACGATTACCACCCAGAAGCCGATCTCGCACGCGACGATGATGGCCACGATCACGTAGAGCACTCCTCGGTGAGTCTGAGGCCCCCTCAATGGGTGGAGGACTGTCGCCTCGACCCTACGGCAGCGCCCGGCGGCCGATATCGCGAGAGAGCAGTGCCGCTGATCCAGAAGGACACCCCCATGAGACTCATCCTGATCCAGTTCATCACCCTCGACGGCGTCTCGCAGGGGCCGGGCGCGCCCGACGAGGACACCACTGACGGGTTCACCGAGGGCGACTGGTTTGTCCCCCATATGGACGATGCGTTCATCACCCAGGCCGCGGAGTGGCTCGGCCAGGCCGACGCCCTCCTCTTCGGTCGACACACCTACGAGGCATTCGCCCGGGACTGGCCAGACAACATCGACCCGAACGACCCGTTCACATTTCTGATGAACGGCTTGCCCAAGTACGTCGCCTCGCACACCATGACCGAGGGAGGGTGGAACCCGACCACGGTGCTCTCCGGTGACGTCGCCACCGAGATCGCGACCCTCGAGCAGCAGCCAGGACGCGAATTGCAGATCCACGGCAGCGCCCGACTCTCCTAGTCCCTGCTGGGCGCAGGCCTCATCGATGAGTTGCGCCTGGTGGTCGCCCCGGTGATCGTCGGCCAGGGACGCCGCCTCTTTCCCGACGGAGGAGCCCCCGCAGGACTGCGCCTCACCAGGACAGACCACACCCCGGGCGGGCTCGCCATCCAGGTCTACGAGTCGATCGGACTCCCCCGGCACGGCGCCTTCCACGGCATCGCCGACCTGCCGCAGGCCGAAAGCCGGCGATAAACGACCGCTCGCGCAGGTCCTGTGCGCAGGACGGCGGGTAGTGAAGATTCATTGCGTTTCAGTTGACTCCGTCGGAAATGTACCCCAAACTCCCAGAAAGACCATTCGCCAGACGAAAGACAACTCTCAGGGGAACTGATTCATGCGCACAACATTCGTAGTCATCGCAACGGCCTCTCTCGTCGCAGCATCCGTTCTGGGCGGCACCGCGGCCGCCCATGCCTACACGGACAGCGGAGTTGGCTCCCGAGGATGCGCCGGCCAGTTCGGTCAGCTCTCCGTTTATCAGCAGGGGTCGGGCAATTCCTGGGCCCCTGGCGACTGGACCGACGGGTGGTCCAACTCCCAGTGGAACGCCGACTCCAGCGCTTACCGCTGGATCTCTGACTACCAGTACCCGGGCACGGGAGGCGGCTCCTATCGCAATGTCACCAACGGCGACTACACGACCCTTACCGCGGGCTGCTCGCGAGCGGGATGACCAGTGGCACGCGATTCAGCCCGGCTGCGATCGCGGCCATCGCCCTGGTCGCCCTCACCACCGGCTGCACGAGCGGGCAAGCAGATGATGCGTCCGCGACGCCATCGAGCATGGCCGGGTACGCCGACGCCTACGCCGACTGGGCGCCGCGCTACGTCGAGTGCGCCCGCGGATTCGGCGCTGACGCGAGGATCACCCCGAACGGCGACATCCAGAGCCCCGTTGCCGCGGGGCGGGAGATGCGGGACGGTCTCGACGCCGAGTGTGTGGGGACCGTGGGCACCCCGCCGGCCGCTCCCCCGCCGACGGCATCTTTTCTGCGGGGGCTCCACTCCCTCCTCATCGCCCAAGCCGAGTGCCTGACCACGAACGGCTACACGATCAGCGAATCCCCATCGAGCGACGAGTGGGTCGAAAACTACGACGGGACCTCCTGGAATCCCCTGATGGACGTGCACGCGACCGGCGACGATGTCACGCGCGCGATGGCCCTCTGCCCGCAACCGAGCGAACGCGACGCCGAAGCCCTCGGCGCGACACTCGACAGGGCGTGATGATCGAGACCAGCCCGGGCCCCCGTGTTCGACACAGGCGAGCCCTGCCCGCGGCAGCGTGGGCGCTCAGCGTCACGCTCGCGCTCGGCCTGGGCTGGTGGGCGGCGACCCAGGCGACCCTGCCCCCTCAGCCCAGCCTGCCGACCACGGAACCGGTGACCGCGGAGGTCGCCGAGGGAACCATCTCGGTCGAACAGGCCTACGGCATCGACGCCGAGTGGCCGGCCGCGCCCGTCGGCGTCAACGGGATCGCCGGCACCCTCACCTCCCTCGACCTGGCCGCGACAGGAACACCGGTCGAGTCCGGCGCACTCCTCTACACCGTCGACCTCGCCCCCGTGGTGGCGATCACGGGCGCGGTGCCCGCCTTCCGCGAGCTGGGTCCAGGAATGGAAGGAGCGGATGTCCGGCAGCTCCAGACTTTCCTTCACGGCGCCGGTCATTTCGCTTACCCGCCAGACGGCAAGTACGGGTCGGCGACCGCCGCAGCCGTCACCCGCTGGTCGCGCACCCTTGGTATCACCGACAGCACAGCTGACACGGTGCCCCTCGGTCGGGTCGTCTTCATCCCGACCCTCCCGCAGTTCCTCGCGCCGTCCCCCGAACTCCGGATCGGAGCCCGGGTGGGCCCCGGCGAGGAACTGATAGTCGGCGCGGGCACCGAACCCCGGTTCAGCTTCCGGGTCCTGCCGGAATCCGTGTCCCGCACCGTCGAGGGGATGCCGGTGCTGATCCAAGCCGACGGCAGCCGGTGGACGGCCGAGGTCGACAGCCTCGCAGCGGCAACTGACTCCGTCGGCGGCACGATCGCTCTGTTGCGCCCCTCATCGGGCATCGACAGCATCTGCGGAACGGAATGTACCGCCATGGTCACCCCGGGCGGCACCGCGGTCCTGCCCGGCACCCTCGTGTTGGTCGCCGAGACGACCGGCACGCAGGTGCCGACCGCCTCCCTGCAGACCGACGCCTCCGGGTCCGCCTACCTGACACTCGCCGACGGCAGCACCATCGTCGTCACGGTGCTGGCCTCGAGCGACGGCCGCAGCATCGTCGACGGGATTGAGCTCGGGCAGCGCATCGTCGTCGCCGGCGGGCCGGGCATGTGACCACATGCTGATCGAGGTGGAGGCCCTGGAGCACCGCTTCACCGATACGGGCGATCCGGTGATCCGCTCGTTCTCGCACCGATTCGAGCCCGGCACCCTCACCGCCGTGACCGGACCGTCGGGTTCGGGCAAATCCACCCTCATGTACATCCTCGCGCTGATGCTCACACCGTCGGGCGGCCGCACCCTATGGGACGGCGACGACGTCCAGGCGCTTCCCGACAACATCCGCTCGAGGCTTCGAGCGCAGTATGTCGGGTTCGTCTTCCAGGACGCCCTGCTCGATCCCTCCCAGACCGCCCTCGACAATGTGCTCGAAGCGGGCTGGCTCGCCGGCATGCGAGCGGATGTCTCGCGAAGCCGGGCCCGGATGCTGCTCGACCGTTTCGGCGTGGCCGAGCGTGCCGACCACCTGCCCGGTCAGGTGTCGGGGGGGCAGGCACAGCGCATCGCCCTCTGTCGCGCCCTGGTGAAGACCCCGACGATCGTGTTCGCCGACGAGCCGACCGGCAACCTCGACAGCGACTCGGCCCGCATCGTGTGGACAGCTCTGGCGGATGCGGCGCAGGAAGGCGCCACCGTGGTGGTGGCCACCCACGACCGGGCGCGCGCGACAGACCTCCCGCACCGACTGGAGCTGGCGTGAACCGCCCTCACCCGGGGTTCCTTTCCCTCGTCGTCGACGCGGCCCGTCGCCTCCGGCGACCGATCGTGCCCACACTCGTCGCCGTGCTGATCCTCTTCGCGGGCACGGTGTCGCTGTTCGCGACCACCGGCCTCGCGGCGGCGAGCCAGCAGCGCACCCTCGAGCGGATCAACTCCCCGGAGGGACGCCTGATCACGGTCATCGACGCGCAGGGCGAGGCCGGCCTCTCCCCGGAGAGCGTCAGCGCGGTCCGGTTCCTCTCGGGAGTCGACTGGGCGATCGGGGTCGGCCCGACGGTCGACGTGGCGAACGCGACCGTGAGTGGGGGCGGTGGCAGTCGTGGTGCTGGGAGCGGGCTCACGGTTCCGTCCCGGGCCGTCTACGGGGAGCTGCCGACATCCGTTCTCGACACCGGACCTCGAATCCTGGCACCTGGCCAGGCCCTCTCCGGCCCGGGGCTGGCCGCGGTCCTCGCTCTGGGTGACGGCGTCGGACCCGTCGCGGGCCGGACGATCGACGCCGTGGTCGTCGGCGGGTTCCGCGCCGGGCCACCGGTGACGATGCTCAACGACAGTGTGCTGATCAGCAGGGCCGACTCCGGCGGGCCCGCGGGGCAGGACCGCCTCCTCACGCTCTGGGTCAGTGTCGGTGACGTCTCACAGATCGCGGCCGTGACCGAGGCCGTTCGCGCCACGCTGATCGTCGCCGACGCCTCCCACATCCGGATCGAGACCTCGAGTGAGCTCGCGCAGCTCTCCGTCGACGTCGTCAGCGACCTCGCGCACAGCGCCAGGCTGACGGTGGGGAGCCTTCTCGTGGCAGTGGCGATCCTCATCGCCACCGTGCAGTTCGGCCGGGTCAGTGGCATGGCGCGAGACATCGGGCGGCGCCGCGCCCTGGGCGCGACCCGCACCACGATCGTGCTGCACATCTTGATCAGCGCCGGACTCTGCGCCGTCGTGGGCGCGGCGGCCGGTACCGCCACCGGGCTGGTGGTTGCCTCGCTGGTCGCTGGCACCCTGCCGCCAACCGGGTTCACGATCGGGGTGCCGGTGCTGATGGTGCTCGCTGCCCTGACGGGATCCGTGCCGCCGGCCATCCGCGCGGCCCGCCTCGATCCCGTGAGGATCCTGCGGGTGCCCTGATACGCGGCTGACCCGGCTACCCCGGCGCGACTCCGGCCGGCTCGAGGCGGCCGGTTCCTGGACCAGCTTCGTCACCCACCGGGTGCGGATCGCGCGGGGCGCAGAGGTCGACGCGGATGCCCTGGCCTGGGTGCGGCGGGCCTATAACGCAGCCTGAGCGCTCGCGTCCCCCGCCGCGTTTCCACAGACCGCGTTCTCCACAGACCGGCCCGTGCTCCGGGTCCGCCCGCTAACCTGAAGAGGGGCTGGGAGGCGCGGTGACGGAACCGACGGGCATGGGCGGGGACCTCCCCGATGAGACCAGCGCAGACGAGACCAGCGCAGACGAGACCAGCGCAGATGAGACCAGCGCAGACGAGCGCGCGTGGGCCGGACGCGTCGACTGGCCGACCGGTCCAGCGGCTCTCACCGATCCGCTGCTCTGCCCCGCCTGCTTCGCACCACTCGTCGGGCCGGTCTGCCGCCGCTGTGGCCTCGACACCGGCAATCCGGCCTCGGCCAGGCTCGCGGCGGTCTCCCGGGAGGCCGCCGCGGCGCTCGACGCGCGCCTCGGGCTGATCGGGCGGATCCGCGCGGATTCGGCGCGGGCTGCAGCTGCAGTGGCTCTGCCTGTACCTGCGCCTGCGGATGTGGCTACGGATGCGCCTGCGGATGTGACCCGTGCCGGGCGCACCCCGGCGCCGACCGAGCAGGCACCGCCCCCGGCCACACCGCGGCCCTCCCGCGCCTGGAACGTGCAGGTCATCCTGCTCACGATCGGTGTCTCCGCCCTGTCGGTCGGCGCGATCTTCTTCCTCGTCTACGCGTTCATCAACTTCGGGATCGTCTGGCGCTCGGTGATCATCGTGGCGATCACCATCGCCGCGATCGGGGCCAGCAGCATCCTGGCCCGGCGTCGACTCCGCTCGACGGCGGAGGGGGTCGCCGCGTTCGGAGTGGTGCTGGTGGTGCTCGACGCCTTCGCGGCACGCGCGAACGACCTGGCCGGCCTCGCCTCCATCGACGGCCCGGCATTCTGGGGTGGCACCCTCGTCCTGGCCGCGGCGGGATTCGCCCTCTGGCAGCGGGTGTCGGGGCCCCGGATCCCCGGAGTCGCCGCCGTGATCGCCTTCGCCCCCGGCGTCGGGCTCCTGGTCTTCTCGGCGACCGACGGCGCTCCCGACTCCTGGCGAGCGTGGGCCACCCTGCTCGCGATCGCGACGGCAGGGCTGGTGCATCCGCTGGTGCCCGCATCGGGCACGCCGGAACGCGCGATCCTGCTCGGCATGGCGGTGGTCGGGCTCATCCCGGCCCTCGTGATCGCCCCGTTCGTGGAGTTCTCCGGACGCGAGCAGGCACCCAGCGACGCCGTCGCAGCGCTGGTCGCGGTCGGAGCCTTGGTCGGGGTAGCCGCCGTGTCCGCGGCGCACCTGGCAGCGCTCCGCGCCGCGCCGGGTCTGCCCAGTCTCTTCTTCTCGGCGATCCTCGGCCTCTCGCTGGGGGTCACGGGGGTCGCCGCTGCCCTCCACACCGATTCGGCGCAGGTCTCGCTGATGGCCCCCGCCGTGGCAGCGACGGTCGTCGCGCTGGCCCTCGAGTCGGCGTCAGGCCGCCTCAGGATTCTGCTCATCGCCGCAGCCGCCGCGGCCGTGGCGGCAGCGGTCTGCGTGCTCGTCCCGCTCACGGCGGCGGTCAGCGTTGTGGTGTCCACCGCCGCGACCCCCCTCACCGCCCCCTGGTCGGGGGAGCTCGACACCGTCCTGGTGCAGCGCTCGGCCGAGTCGGTCGCCGCCGTGGCCGCGCTCACCGCCATCGTCGCCGTCAGCGCGCTGGCCTGGGGTCACCGGGCGTTCCGGGGCGATCGGCGCCGGGCGCGGGCACTCGCCTGGGCCGGCGCGGTGCTCCTGCTGCTCGCCGCTCCCCTGCTCGAGACAGTCGGCGCAGTGGTCGTCGGCTGGTTCGCGCTCGCCGCCACGGCGTGGTTCGGGATCCATCGGGTGCGCGCGACGGGCGCGGTCTACCGCCCCGCTCTGGTGATGCTGCTCGCCGGTGCGGCTGCCGCGGGATGGGCCACCGGCTGGGCGAGCAGCACGACCTGGGGCGCGGCCACCACCTTCACCATCGCGCTTCTCCTCTCCGTGCGCATCCTGCTGCCCGGGTCGGTCGAGCACCGGCGGGCCGCCCCGCGCGCGGCGCTCCTCGGAACCGCTGCCCTGCTCGGCATCCAGACCATCGGTCTCGCCGTCGGTCGACTGGCGTCACCTGGCACCGGGTTCGGGCAGGTGATCCTCTCCGCGGAGGCCGTGCGCACCTCTGCCATCGCCTCCGCGATCCTGCTTCTCCTCGCCGCGTTCGCCGGACGGGTCACCCTCGGCGACGGCGCGCGCCTCGGCCCGCCCGACCGCTCGACGCTGTTCTGGATCTCCCTGATCCTTGCCGGGGGCGGCGCCTGGGCCGTCCGGGTGCGTTCCCTGAGCTCGACCGAGGCGGTCGGCCTCCTCGTCCTGACCGTTCTTCTCGGGGTGGGACTGCTCGCGTGGGTCGGCAGGCCGCGGGGCTTCCTCATCGAGCGGATGTCCGCCTCCCTCCTTCTGGCTCCAGTTCTCTGGCTCCTCGTCGACACGATCGCGCGGCTCGCCGGCGCCACCGGCTACCTGCTCGCCGTGGTGCCGGTCACTGCCGCGGTGCTGACGGCGGCCGGATCCCTTGCTGCCGAGCTGGTCCGCCCCGCCTCATCAGCCCGACTGCCCCGGGGCTTCCGCGACGCCGGGGCCGGTCTCGTCGCGTTCGTCGCCATCGGCGCCTCCATCGCCACTTTCGGCGAGGCAGAGT
>JACMNE010000166.1 GCA_014378715.1 Microbacteriaceae bacterium | reverse complement strand
GGCCTCGATCGACAGGGCGTTCGGGTCACCGCCCCCGGCTGCCGTCACCCTGCCCAAGGGCCTCAGCCCGGAGTCAGCCGATCTCGTCGGAGGTGTGCTCGCCACCGGCGGCGAGATCTAGGCTGCCGAGTGCGGTGAGCAGGTCGGCCTGTCGCGGGTCAGCGCACGGCGCTACCTCGAGTACTTCGTCGACCAGGGCCGGGCCGTCGTACGGCTCAACTACGGCAGCGCCGGGCGCCCGGAGCGGCGCTACCGGTCGGCGCCGCGCTGATTCGTCACGGCGCACGCGGGCTCCGTCGGTAGGCCGACACCGTCGGGTCACCCGTGATCCAGAACCGCCACGGCACGTCGGCGGCCTTCGACACCCCGACTCGCGGCCCTGCGGTGATGTCAGGTGCCGTGGCAGCTGCGGGGCCGAGCCACACCGCTTCCCCGTCCAGTAGGTAGGTGCCGAGGTCGTCCATCGTTGCGCCGAGACTCCGAGCCAGGTTGCCGGGGCCGCGGGCGAGGTTGGCGTCCGCGACCGTCGGGCCCCTCCGTAGCCTCGCAAGCTCCCTGCCCTCGAGCACCTCGCCGGACCGCACGAGGACTGCTGCCGCCTGCTCGGTCGGTCCCGTGACGACGTTCAGGCACAGGTGCATGCCGTAGGACCGGTAGACGTAGAGGCGCCACGGCTCGCCGTACATGATCTCGGACCGGGCCGTGCGGCTGAAGGCATGCGACGCGGGGTCGTTGACTCCCCCGTAGGCCTCGACCTCGGTGATCCGCAGCGTGACCCCGTGTCCGCGGAAGGACCGACCGAGCAGCGATCTGGCGTGGTCGACTACCTCGTGGCCGGTCATGTTGCCATCGTCTCGCGTCCCTGCCCCGGCCGAGGACGCCGGGCGTCAGCCGTCCCGGCCGAGCCGTCCGCGCAGCTCCGCGAGCTGCTCCGCGACACGTACTGGCGCGGTGCCTCCCCGGGAGTCCCGCGATGCGAGCGACCCCTCGACGGTGAGAACCTCGCGCACACCCGGAGTCAGTGCCGGGGAGATGGCGACGAAGTCGTGGTCCGAGAGGTCCCACAGCTCGATGCCTCGCCGCTCGCACACCTGCACGCAGGCTCCGGACAGCTCGTGTGCGTCGCGGAACGGCACACCCTGCTTGACGAGCCACTCGGCAATGTCCGTGGCGAGCGCGAATCCTTGGGGGGCCAGCTCGGCCATGCGCTCGGTGTGGAACGTCAGCGTTGCCACCATGCCCGTGAAGGCCGGCAGCAGGACCTCGAGCGTGTCGATCGAGTCGAAGACCGGCTCCTTGTCCTCCTGCAGGTCGCGATTGTAGGCCAGCGGGAGCGCCTTGAGGGTCGCGAGCAGTCCGCTCAGGTTGCCGATGAGACGTCCGGACTTGCCCCGCGCCAGCTCGGCGATGTCGGGGTTCTTCTTCTGCGGCATGATGCTCGAACCTGTGGAGTAGCCGTCGTGCAGCGTGACGAAGTCGAACTCCTTGGTGTTCCAGATGATGATCTCCTCGGCCAGGCGCG
>JACMNE010000165.1 GCA_014378715.1 Microbacteriaceae bacterium | reverse complement strand
TCGCGAGGTCGAGGGTGAAGGGCTCGAGGCCCTGCACGATCCGGAGCGCGGCCGGAGCGCCGACGGAGCGTCCGATGGTGGTGCCCGCCGCGGGCACCTCCACGTTCGCGCGGCCGCAGGGCGCGTCGCCGATCGCCCGGTAGCCGGTGCGCCGGCCCAGGCTGCCCTCCATGAGGCGGGGGATCCCCTCGGCGTCGATGCCGGCGGCGGGACCGGTGCCCGCTGTGCCGCTCGCGCCCGTGACCGCAGTGCCGATCGCGCCGGTGGGGGTATCCACCGTCTCCTGCGCGTCCGCCGTCCCCAGAGCCGCCGCCGTCACGACCATTCCCGGTGTGCAGAACCCGCACTGGAATGCCGCGGCGGAGACGAACGCGCGTTGCGCGGGGTGGAGGCCGTCGACATCCGCTGCCCCGGCGCCGTCCAGGCCACCGAGCCCTGCGGCGGTCGTCACCGAGCGGCCGGCGATGCGCACGGCCGGGAAGATGCAGGAGTGCACGGGCGACCCGTCGACGAGCACCGAACACGCGCCGCAGTCGCCGGCGTCGCAGCCCTTCTTCACGTCGAAGTGGCCGTCGTCGCGCAGGAGGGTGCGCAGGCACTGGCCGGGGGAGGGGGCCGCGTCGACGCTCTCGCCGTTCACCTGGAACCTCATGATGCTGCCTCCAGTGCGGTGTTCGTCAGTTCGGTGCGCGCTTCCTCGGCCAGCAGCTCGGTCATCGCCTCGCGCCAGTCGGGGGCGCCGTGGGCGTCGGTGTACCAGGAGTCGATGCCGTGCACGGCGGTCTCGAGCTCGGCTGCGGTGGGGATGCCGGTGAAGGTCAGCAGCTCGGGGTGCTCGGTGCCGCCCGTGACGGTGACGGTGAAGCCGCCGTCCTCGGCGAGGCGGGCGATCACGAGGGTGCCGGAGCGGCCCAGCGGCGAGAGCGCGATCTGGCGGTAGGCGGTGCGTGAGCGGAGGGCGGCGGCCGGCAGGTCGATGCTGCGCAGCACCTCGCCCGGCCGCAGCACCGTCGACTGCACGCCGGTCACGAAGTCGACGGCGCGTACCCGGCGCTCGGGCCCGTCCGGGGTCCAGACGACCATCGTGGCGTCGAGGGCGACCGCGAGCGAGGTCATCGGGCCGGCCGCCAGGGCCAGGCAGATGTTGCCGCCGACCGTCGCCACGTTCCACACCTTGAAGGAGCCGAGCAGGGCGGTGCAGCACTGCCGCAGCAGTGGCTGCGCCCGCCAGGCCGGCCGGCGGGGCAGCGCGGCGAGCTGAGCGAAGGTGCAGGTCGCCGAGATCGAGAGGCCGTCGGCGGCTCTTTCCGTGGCCGGCCAGCCCAGCGCGGTCAGGTCGACGAGCCCGGTGAGATGCACCTGCGGCTCGGAGAACAGCCACGATCCGCCGCCGAGGAAGGCCTCGCCGGGGGCCAGTGCCAGCTCGGCCCGCGAGGCCGGCTGCCGCAGGGCCGTGAGGGTGCTGAGGTCCACGGGAGTCCTTCCGAAACGAAGATGAGCGGATGTCTGTGTTGATAGTAAATGCCCCGTGTGTGTCCCCCGTGTTAACAGGAGTCGTGTACCCGCCCCGGATATAGTCGGCCCATGGAATTCTTGATTGTCGTGGGCGTCATTGTCCTGTTCGTCGTGGTCGTCGGCATCTACCTCTGGACCACCTACAACGCCCTTGTCACCCTGAACGTGCGCGTGGACGAGGCGTGGAGCGACATCACCGTTCAGCTCAAGCGGCGGGCCGACCTGCTGCCGAACCTCATCGAGGCGGTCAAGGGCTACGCCGCCCACGAGAAGAACGTCTTCGAGTCGGTCACCAGGGCCAGGGCCGAGACGCTCTCCGCCGGGGGACCGGCAGACGCCTCCGTCGCCGAGAACCACATGCAGTCCGCGCTGAAGAGCATCTTCGCCGTCGCCGAGGCCTACCCGCAGCTCCAGGCCAGCCAGAACTTCCTGCAGCTGCAGGGAGAGCTCGTCGACACCGAGGACAAGATCCAGGCCAGCCGCCGGTTCTACAACGGCGGGGTGCGCGAGCTCAACACCAAGATCAAGCAGTTCCCGAACACGCTCTACGTGCGCGGACTCGGCTTCACCGAGCGCGACTTCTTCGAGGTCGCCGACATCGCCTCGATCGCGGAACCACCCCGCGTGCAGTTCTAACCTCCGATGTACCGTGCGATAGCCGCCAACAAGCGCAACACCGTTCTGATCATCATTCTCTTCCTGGTGATCATCGGCGGGCTCGGTGCGCTCGCGGGCTCCATCTATCAGAACCCCAGCGTCACGATCATCACCCTCGTCGTCGCCGCGGCCTACGCGCTGTTCCAGTACTTCGCGGCAAGCTCCCAGGCCGTGGCCATGAGCGGGGCGCGGCAGATCGAGAAGAGCGACAACCCGAGGCTCTACCGCATCGTGGAGAACCTCTCCATCACCACCGGCACCCCGATGCCGAAGGTCTACATCGTCGACGACCCGGCCCCGAACGCGTTCGCGACCGGACGCGATCCCGATCACGCGATCGTCGCCGCGACCACGGGCCTGCTCGACATCATGGACGACGCGGAACTCGAGGGCGTGATGGCCCACGAGCTTGGTCATGTGCAGAACTATGACATCCGCTTGTCCATGATCGTCTTCGGTCTGGTAGTCGCTGTCGGGTTCATCGCGGACATGTTCCTGCGCTTCACCCTCTTCGGCGGCAACAGGAACAACAACAATGGCGGCGGCAACCCGATCATGCTCGTCTTCGGCCTCGTCGCGATGATCGTCGCGCCTCTCGTCGCCGGAGTGGTGCAGGCGGCCGTCTCCCGCCAGCGCGAATACCTCGCCGACGCCACCGGCGCGCTCACCACCCGCCACCCCGACGCACTCGCGAGCGCACTCGAAAAGCTCGCGGCCTACGGGCGTCCGATGCAGCGGCAGAACTCGACCATGGCGCACATGTGGATCTCCGACCCCACCAAGCCCGGCATCATGGACCGCCTCTTCAGCACCCACCCGCCGATCGCCGAGCGCGCCGCGCGCCTCAGGGCAAGCGGCCGCAGCTTCTAGCTCCCGGGTCCCGGTCGAGCGGTCCCGGCTCGATCATCATTCAGGAGTGGAGAAGTCCGCCCGACAAAAGCTTGCGTCGAACCCAGCGGATGTGGCGAATCGTTCCGCCATCTCACCACTGAGCGCACGTTTCCGGCATAGCGCGTCGGCTCAGCATCCGTTTCTCCTGAATGATGACCGAGCTCGGCGGCCCGAACTCCTGACCCTCGCCTGGGCGTTTTCCTCTCTCGGCCCGGGGTGCCCGAAGAGTGGCGAACCAGCGGGCATTCATATCGCACCTGTCCGGCCGTCAGGCACAGCATCCGCTCGATGAAGGCGGCATCAGGGTCTCGACACGGTCTTCCCAGGAATCGGTCAGACCCGATCGTGCCACGGCAGCTCGGCCGCGAGGGCGGGGGACAGGTCACCGCGGCCGGCGACCTCGATGTCACCGAGCCCCTGCCAGACCGCGGTGCTGCGCAGCAGGGGCACGAGCCGCTGCGCAGTGTCGGCGGGGGCGCCCGGCTCGGCCCACGCCGACTGCACCCGCAGCACACCGGCCTGGCGGTCGCTCTTGAGGTCGATGCGGCCGACGAGGGCGTCGTCGATGAGGATCGGCAGGGAGTAGTAGCCGAAGACCCGCTTGGGGGCGGGGGTATAGATCTCGATCCGGTAGTGGAAGCCGAACATCCGCTCGGCCCGCTCCCGCCGCCAGACGACCGGGTCGAAGGGCGAGAGCAGCGCGACCGTCTCGATCCGGCGGGGGGCACGGGCGTCGCGGTGCAGGTAAGCCGGCCTGTTCCAGCCCGGCACCGCGACCGGCTCCAGCTCGCCGGAGTCGACGAGCCGGGCGATCGCGGGCGCGGTGTCGACCCCTGTGAGGCGGAAGTAGTCGGCGAGGTCGGAGGCGGTGGCGATGCCGAGCGCTCGCGCCGACCTGGCAACGAGCTCTGTCTGCGCGTCGGCACGGGACACGACCCTCCCCAGCACCTCGTCAGACAGCACCTGCTCCGGCAGCGCGTAGGTGCGCTCGAACCGGGTGCGCCCCGCACTCACTAGATCGCCCCAGCGGAATAGCACCTCGAGCCCGGTCTTGACCTCCGACCAGCCCCACCAGGGCCCGGAGCGGCGGTTCGCGTCGTGCTCGATCGCGCTGGCCGGCAGCGGCCCCTTCTCGGCGAGCTCCGCCTTGAGCCAGTCGATCATCGCCGCATTGGCCTGCGACCAGTGCTCCGTGTCGGCGGCGTTCTTCTCGCGGTGCGCCTCCATCCGCCAGCGCAGCAGCGGCCACGTGTCAACGGGGATCACCGCGGCCTCGTGCGCCCAATACTCGATGTACCCGCCGCGCGGGGCGAAGACGAGCCGGTCGAGTGTTCCCCGGTCGTAGGCGCCGAGACGGGCGAACAGGGGCAGGTAGTGGCTGCGCTCGAACACGTTCACCGAGTCGAGTTGGAGCAGCCCGAGGCGCGCGATCTCGAGGTTGAGCTGCCGCGTCGCCGGTGCGGCCGTGCGCGGGCGTCCGAAGCCCTGAGCCCCGAGGGCGATGCGGCGGGCGAGAGCGGGGGAGACAGAGGTGACCATCCCCCGACGCTATCGCGACCCGCCGCCGCAGGTTTGGCCATATTCCGTTGTTGTTGCGTTCACGTTGAGGATGTCGCACTACGTGCGCATCCCGATATGCTCCGGGAAGGCCACTACGGCGTTCCCTTCTGCCCGCACACAGCGCGGGCGGCCGTGCGGTCGACTGGAGGAACCCTTGTTCAGAAAGCGTCACCTTGCCGGCATCGCGGCCATCGCCGCCGTCGCCATCACCCTGACCGGCTGCGCCGGTTCGGACCCCGGAACTACCGCAGGCGGCACCGACGCCTCGACCGCGACCAGCGCAGAGGCCTTCGGCGGGATCGACGCCCTGGTCACCGCGGCGCAGGCCGAAGGCCAGCTCAATGTCATCGCCCTCCCCGAGACCTGGGCCAACTACGGCCAGATCATCTCCGCCTTCGAGGACAAGTACGGCATCACCGTGAACTCGGCCGACCCCGACGTGTCGAGCGCCGAGGAGATCACCGCCGCGACGAACCTCAAGGGACAGGACACCGCCCCCGACGTCTTCGACCTCGGCACCGCGGTCGCGCTCTCCAGCCTCGACTTCTTCGCGCCCTACCAGGTCGCCAACTGGGACGAGATCCCGGCCGACAACAAGGAGACCACCGGCCTCTGGGTCAACGACTACACCGGCAGCATGTCGATCGGCTACAACTCGAACGTCGTCGAGGCGCCCACGAGCCTCGACGACCTCCTCGGCGAGTCCTTCCGCGGCAAGGTCGCCATCAACGGCGACCCGACGCAGGCCGGCGCGGCCTTCGCGGCCATCGGCCTCGCGGCGGCGCAGGAGGGCGGCGGATCGCTCGACGACTTCCAGCCCGGCATCGACTTCTTCCAGAAGCTCAACCAGGCCGGCAACTTCCTGCCCGTCGACCCGACCCCGGCCACCATCGCCTCCGGCGAGACCCCGGTCGTCTTCGACTGGAGCTACAACAACCTCTCGGTCGCCTCGACGGTCGACGGCTGGAAGGTCACGACCCTCCCGGGAGTGGCCTACACGAGCTACTACAACCAGGCCGTGAACGTCGACGCGCCCCACCCGGCCGCCGCACGCCTGTGGCAGGAGTTCATCTTCAGCCCCGAGGCACAGAACCTCTACCTGGCCGCCGGCGCCTACCCGGTCACCCTGCCGGCTCTTGTCGATGCCGGCACGGTCGACCAGAGCGCCCTCGACTCCGTCGGTGAACTGCCGAGCGAGCTCGTCACCCCCACCGAGGCGCAGAGCACGGCCGGTGCCGCCCTCCTCGCCGAGAAGTGGGCAGCGGCCATTGGCTAGCAGCACCACCCGCCCGATCGCCGGGGGCGTGGCGTGACCGTCGCCAACGCCCCCGAGCTCGTCGCCGACGTTGCCGGGACCCCTGGGTCCCGGCGACGCCCGGTGGCGCGCCGCCGCGGTCTCGTCAGGTACCTCGGCCTCGCCCCCTTCGCGTTCTACGTGCTGCTGTTCCTGGCCGTCCCCACGCTCATCGCCCTCGGCACGGGCTTCCGCGACGCCGACGGCGCCTTCACCCTCGACAACGTCGCCGCGCTCGCGGACCCGGTGATCCTCGGCACCTTCGCGAGCTCCTTCTGGGTCTCCGCCTTCACCGCCATCGTCGGCGCCGTCGTCGGCGCCCTGGTCTGTTACGCCATGCTCGGACTGAAAGCGGATGGTGCGATCCGCAGTTTCGTCGACTCGGCCAGCAGTGTGCTCGCGCAGTTCGGCGGCGTGATGCTCGCCTTCGCCTTCATCGCCACGATCGGCATCCAGGGCTTGGTCACGATCATCCTGCGCGACACCTTCGGGCTCGACATCTACGCCAACGGCGTCTGGTTCTACCAGGTGCCCGGGCTTCTCCTGCCCTACATCTACTTCCAGGTTCCGCTGATGGTGATCGTGTTCATGCCGGCACTGCAGGGGCTCAAGATGCAGTGGGCCGAGGCCTCGGCCACGCTCGGCGGAACCCCCTTCACCTACTGGTCCCGCATCGCGGGCCCCGTGCTCGCCCCCTCCTTCTTCGGCTGCCTGCTCCTGCTGTTCGGCAACGCCTTCTCGTCCTACGCGACCGCCGCGGCGCTGATCAGCCAGGGCGCGCAGATCGTGCCGCTGCAGATCCGCGCCGCGCTGATCAGCGAGACCGTACTGGGCAGGTCGAACATGGCCGGCGCCCTCGCCCTCGGCATGATCGTGGTGATGGTCGTCGTGATGTCGGCCTACTCGCTGCTGCAGTCCCGCACCGCGCGGTGGCAGCAGTGACCTCTGGGGCAGCGCGCATCGGCGCGGAGCCGCGTCGCGGGGTGCGCCTGACGATCCTGCTCGTGGTGGGGCTGGTCTTCGCGATCCCCATCATCGCCATGATCGAGTTCACCTTCCGGGCGGGGCTCGGGGGCGGCTACACCCTCGATCACTGGACGGCCCTGCTCGACCCCGAGCAGAACCGCAAGTACCGGCAGCTGTTCACGGCGGTCGGCAATTCCGGGGTGCTCGCCGTCGTCACCGTCGGCATCGTGCTGTTCATCCTGCTGCCGACGATGATCCTGGTGCAGCTGCAGTTCCCCCGGCTGCGGCGCACCCTCGAGTTCATCTGCATCATCCCGATCACGGTCCCCGCGATCGTTCTGGTCGTGGGACTGGCCCCCGTGTATGCGGTGGTGGTGCGCATCTTCGGCGGCTCCGTCTGGACCCTCGCCTTCGCCTACGGCATCACCGTGCTCCCGTATGCCTACCGGGCGATCCAGACCAACATCGCCGCGGTCGACATGACCACCCTCTCCGAGGCAGCCAGATCGCTCGGGGCGAGCTGGCTGAACGTGCTCTGGCGGGTGCTGCTGCCGAACCTGCGCCGCGGAATCCTCGCCGCGTCGCTGATCTCGGTCGCGGTGGTGCTCGGTGAGTACACGATCGCCTCGCTGCTCAACCGCTCCAACCTGCAGACCGCACTGGTACAGGTGTCGCGGTCCGACCCCTATGTCGCCGTGATCTTCACCCTCCTCGCGCTCGGATTCGTCTTTGTGCTCCTCCTCCTCATCGGCCGAATCGGCTCGACCAGACCAGGCCGGAAAGCGTCATGACCCCTCCCACAGCCACTCCCACCCCCGCCGCCGGGGCGACCGTGCAGCTCATCGATGTCGTCAAGGACTACTCGGGCCAGCGCGCCCTGAGCGGCATCGACCTCGAGCTCGCCCCCGGTGAGTTCGTCGCGCTGCTCGGCCCCTCTGGCTGCGGCAAGACGACCGCCCTGCGCGCCCTCTCCGGGCTCGAGCAGGTCGACGGCGGCAGCATCCTCATCGACGGCGTCGACGTGGTCGACGTGCCGGTCAACAAGCGCGACATCGGAATGGTCTTCCAGTCGTACTCCCTCTTTCCGCACATGACCGCGCTGGAGAACGTCGAGTTCGGCCTGCGGATGCGCAAGGTGCCCGCCGCCGAACGTCGCCTGCGCGCCAGCGAGACCCTCGAGCTGGTCGGCCTCGGCCACCTCGGCACCCGGTTCGCCCACCAGCTGTCCGGCGGGCAGCAGCAGCGTGTCGCGCTCGCCAGGGCCCTCGTCACCCGCCCCCGGGTGCTCCTGCTCGACGAGCCCCTCTCGGCGCTCGACGCCAAGGTGCGGGTGCAGCTGCGCGAAGAGATCCGGCGCATCCAGACCGACCTCGGCATCACCACCCTCTTCGTCACCCACGACCAAGAAGAGGCCCTCGCGGTCGCCGACCGGGTCGCCGTGATGCGGGCGGGCACGATCGAGCAGATCGGCACCCCGGAGGAGCTCTACATGACCCCGTCGAGCGCGTTCGTCGCAGACTTCGTCGGGCTCAGCAACGCCGTGCCAGCCGAGCACGCGGGCGGTGTCGTCACCGCGTTCGGCATGCGGCTCGACCTGCTCGGCGACCGGCAGGCCGATGGACCGGTCACGGCGCTCATCCGCCCCGAGGACATCGAGTTCGCCGCCGACGGCATCGCCGGCGCGGTCGTCGCCTCGAGCTTCCTCGGGTCGCTGCGGCGCACGCAGGTGCGCCTCGACGACGGGCAGATCGTGCTCGTGCAGCACGAGGTGGCCCAGAATCCCGCCCCCGGCGAGCGTGTCCACATCGTGCTGAGCGGCCGGCCGGTGTCCGCAGGTCCCCGGCTTTAGAATGAGCGAGTGATTTTCGGCAGACGCAAGAAGGCGGCCACCGCCACCGCGGTGCGGATCGACCCCGACGAGTCCCTGCGCCGCACCCGGATCGACGAGGCCGTGCCCGTCGGGATGCACATCGCGGGGGCGTGGGCCTGGCGCATCCTCGCGATCAGCGGCGTCGTCGGCGTCTTCGTGTTCCTGATCACGCAGCTGAGGCTCATCGTCATCCCGCTGATGGTCGCGGTGCTCATCGCCGCCCTGCTGGTGCCGTTCGTGCAGTTCCTGATGCGTCACCGCTGGCCGAAGTGGCTGGCCGTGACCGTCGCCGAGATCGGACTTCTCAGCATTGTCGGCGGCCTCGTCTACCTCGTCGTGACGCAGATCAGCAGCGGCTTCCCCGATCTGCAGTCGCGTTCGCTCGATGCCTACCGGCAGTTCATCGTCTTCCTGCAGGATTCGCCACTGCACGTGACCGAGGCGGAGATCAGCGACTACCTGAGGCAGGCGCTCTCCGCGTTCCAGACCGACAGCGGGATGTTCGTCACCGGCGCCCTCTCGGTGGGGTCCACAGCCGGTCACGTGCTCATCGGCATCCTCCTCACCCTCTTCACGACGCTCATCCTGCTCATCGACGGGCGCGGGATCTGGAACTGGATCGTGCGCCTCTTCCCGCGCCGGGCGCGCACCGCCGTCAACGGCTCCGGCATGGCCGGCTGGCAGACCCTCACCCGTTTCGTGCGCGTGCAGATCTTCGTCGCCGCCGTCGACGCGATCGGCATCGGCGGCATCGCCCTCATCCTGCAGCTGCCACTGGCGATCCCCATCGCCGTCGCCGTGTTCCTCGGGTCCTTCATCCCCGTCGTCGGCGCCGTGCTCACCGGTGTGATCGCCGTCTTCATCGCCCTCGTCTACCAGGGACCCGTCATCGCGCTCATCATGCTCGCCGGGGTGCTGCTGGTGCAGCAGATCGAGGGCCACATTCTCCAACCACTCGTGATGGGGGCGGCCGTCAAGGTGCACCCGCTCGCCGTGGTGCTCGCCGTCGGGGCCGGCGGTTTCCTCGCCGGTATCCCCGGCGCCCTCTTCGCGGTCCCCGTCGTCGCGACCCTCAATGTGATGGCCACCTACATCGCGAGCGGCGCCTGGCGCCTGGAGAGCGCGCCGACCCCGAAGGATCCCACCCCCATGACAGGCTCCACCCCCAGGACAGAGACCACCCCATGACCGAGACCACTCTCGCCGGCCCGACCCTCGCCGAGATCGAGGATGCGCGCGCGGTCGTCTCCCGGGTCGCCGACGTCACGCCGATGGAGAGTTCCCGCTACCTCGCCGAGCTCCTCGGATCCCCGGTGTTCCTCAAGTGTGAGAACCTGCAGCGCACCGGGTCGTACAAGATCCGCGGCGCCTACAACCGGCTCGCCCGACTCAGCGACGAGGAGAAGGCGCGCGGTGTCGTCGCCGCCTCAGCCGGCAATCACGCGCAGGGGGTCGCCTTCGCCGCCCGCGAGCTGGGCATCAAGGCCACGATCTTCATGCCGGTCGGGGTCGCCCTTCCCAAGCTCCAGGCCACCAGGAACTACGGAGCGGATGTGATCCTCCGGGGTCACACCGTCGACGAGCCGCTCCGGGCGGCCGCCGAGTTCGCCGACACCTTCGGCGCCGTCCTCATCCCGCCGTTCGATCATGCCGACGTCGTCGCCGGGCAGGGCACCCTCGGGCCCGAGATCCTCGACCAGGTGCCCGACGTCGACACCGTGATCGCGCCGATCGGCGGAGGCGGTCTCATCTCCGGGGTCGCGAGCGCGCTCAAGCAGCGGGCGGCCAGGGACGGCCGCACCGTGCGGATCATCGGGGTGCAGGCCGAGAACGCCGCCGCCTACCCGGTGTCGCTCGCGAGCGGCGAGCCGACGGAGATCACGATCTTCCCGACCATCGCCGACGGTATCGCCGTGAGCAAGCCGGGCGCGCTGAACTTTGCCATCATCAAGGACGCCGTCGACGAGGTCGTCACCGTCAGCGACGACGACATCGCGCGGGCGCTGCTGGTGCTCCTGGAGCGGGCGAAACTCGTCGTCGAACCGGCGGGGGCGGCCGCCGTGGCCGCGATCCTCACCGGCAAGGTGCGCGGGCTCGGAACCACGGTGGTGATCCTCAGTGGCGGCAACATCGACCCGCTCGTGATGGAGCGGGTGATCTCCCGAGGACTCGCGGCCTCCGAGCGCTACCTCAAGCTCAAGCTGATGCTGCCCGACCGCCCCGGCCAGTTGGCCAGGGTCGCCGAGCTCATCTCCGAGGCCAATGCGAATGTCGTCGAGGTGCTGCACACCCGGCACGGCCGCAATGCCCTGATCAGCCAGGTCGAGCTCGAGCTCAGCGTCGAGACACGGGGCCCAGAGCATGTGCGGGAGATGCTCGACCGGCTGAGCGAGGCCGGCTATGACCCGAGGATCGCCGACTGACCCCCGCCCTGCGACATCCGCTGCGACATCCACTGGGCCATCCGCTGCGACATCCGCTGGGGGAGGGCTGCTACTACGGCGTGTACGGCTCGACCTTCGAGATGACGACGGTGATCTCACGGCCGTTGGGCGCCGTGTAGATCACGGTGTCACCGACCCGTTGATGCAGGATCGCGGTGCCGAGCGGGCTACCCTCCGAGTACACGTCGAGGTCGCTGCCGGCGTCGACGATCTCGCGGCTGCCGAGCAGGAAGACGCTCTCGTCGCCCTGGATCGTAGCGGTGACGACGGTGCCGGACTCGACCACGCCGTTGTCGTCGGGGGTCGCCCCGACCTTGGCGTGGCGGAGAAGCTCGGTGAGCACGCGGATGCGGGCCTCGATCTTGCCCTGCTCCTCCTTGGCGGCGTGGTAGCCGCCGTTCTCCTTGAGGTCGCCCTCGTCGCGAGCCGCCTCGATCTTCTTGGCGATGTCGGTGCGGCCGTGCCCGGCGAGCTGTTCGAGCTCGGCGCTGCGGCGGTCGAAGGCCTCCTGGGTGAGCCAGGTTACTTGGGCGTCAGTGGACATCGGGAACTCCTCGGCAGTCGTGGACCGCGCGGGTGCGGCGGCGCGTCCCAAACAAAGGAGACCGGCGTCACCGCCGGTCTCAATGGGTATTTCGTCTTTACCTTACGTGAGCCAGCAACGGTAGATCAAGCCCGTGACGGCCAGCTCTGCGGTGCTGACGACGGCCGAAAAGGCGCGGGTGCGCTGGTCGGACGGCGGCACGTCGACGATCCGCCACCCGACGATGCTGTGTGCCTCGTTCTGGGCCTGGATCGCGCATTTCGCCGACTGCCCGGCCGCCATCGTGATCTGCCAGCCGACGGAGACGGAGTGGGAGTCGATGACCGAGTGCTGGGTGTCGACCGCGTCGACCCCGGAGGAGGTGTTGTCGAGACCACCCCAGACGACCCAGGCGACCAGCACCACGGCGAACCCGATCGCGGCGACCCAGGCGAAGCGCTGGGTGGCGCGGCGGCGGGAGGGGGTCCTGCCGTAGCGTTCGTCGATCCCGGGGTCCAGCACGTCGGTCACAGGGGGATCCTCTCGCAGCAAAGCCGTCGCTCTGACGATTAGGCTCTCCACTAGGTTATGTGCATTTCCCTAGGAGTTTCGTGACACAGCGATTGCTTGCAGTACACGCCCATCCCGACGACGAATCGAGCAAGGGCGCGGCGACGTACGCGTACTACGCGAGCATCGGCACCGAGGTCATGGTCGTCAGTTGTACCGGCGGTGAACGTGGCGACGTGCAGAACGAGTCGCTCGCGCCGCGCGCCATGGCCGACCGCGACATGGGCGGCCTCCGCCGCATCGAGATGGAGCGCGCCCGCGAGATCATGGGTGTCGAGCACCGTTGGCTCGGCTACCTCGACTCCGGCTTGCCCGGTGAGGGCGAGGTCGTGCCGCCGAACGCGTTCGCCCTGATCCCGCTCGAGCACTCCGCGGAACCGCTGGTGCGCATCATCCGCTCGTTCCGGCCCCAGGTGGTGCACACCTATGACGAGTCGGGCGGCTACCCGCACCCCGACCACATCCGCACCCACGAGCTGTCGTTGTTCGCGATCGAGGCGGCGGCCGACCCCACCCGCTACCCCGGCGCGGGCGAGCCGTGGACGGTGTCGAAGGTGTACTACGACCGCATCTTCAACCCCGAGCGGCTGAACGCGGTCTACGACCGTCTCGTCGAGGTGGAGCCGGACTCCGAGCGCACCACCCAGATGGCCGAGCTCAAGGGGTGGATGACGGAGCGCACGGCGGACCGTCCGCCGATCACCACCACGACCCACGTCGATTGCGGCGCGTTCTTCGACGTGCGTGATGACGCGCTGCGCGCGCACGCCAGCCAGGTGCCGCCTGACAGCCGCTTCTTCTTCTGGCCCAACGACCTGCAGCGCGAGGTGTGGCCGTTCGAGGACTACGAGCTGGCGCACTCGAGCGTCGACACGACCTTCCCGGAGAGCGACCTGTTCGCCGGGGTTCCCGATTCAGAGGCCCCTGCGTGATGTCTGCCCCCCTTCCCTCCCTCGTGCGACTCGACAACACCCCGGAGTTCGACCCGAACACCGTGACCCCCGGCGTCGTCGGCTTCTTCGCGATCTTCGTGCTCGCCGCCCTGGTGGTGCTGCTGGTGCTCGACATGGTGCGCCGGGTGCGCCGCCTGCGCTACCGCGAGGAGATCAAGGCCCAGCTCGACGCCGAGGAGGCCGCGGCCCTCGAGGCGGAGTCCGGGTCCCTTCCTGACGAAGCGGATGATGCGGACAACAGCTCCGGCGGACCCGCCAGGTCATCCACCGACCTTTAGCCCTCCGCCGCGCCTTCTGCCGCCGTGCCTGCCCCTACGCGAAGACTGGCGGATTCGTCGCGACGAGCAGTATCGCGGTCCAGTGGCAGAGGAACGCTGCGAGGGTCAGCGTGTGGAAGATCTCGTGGAACCCGAAGCGGCCGGGGAACGGGTTCGGCCGCTTGAGCGCGTAAAATACGGCGCCGACCGTGTAGCAGAGCCCGCCGATGAGGATCAGCGTCATCATCGCCGCGTTCGCGATGTAGAAGTCGACGATGAACGCGAGGGAGGCGTAGCCCAGCAGCAGGTACAGCGGCACGTAGAGCCAGCGCGGCGCCCCGATCCAGAAGATGCGGAACAGGATGCCCAGCCCGGCTCCGACCCAGACGAGCCAGAGCAGCAGCGCCGACTTGGCCGGGGGGAGTGCCAGCACGGTGATCGGGGTGTACGACCCGGCGATCAGCAGGAAGATGTTGGCGTGGTCCATCCGCTTGAGCAGCCGGCGTGTCCTCCCGGACCAGGTGAACCGGTGGTAGAGCGCCGAGATGCCGAACAGCAGCAGCGAGGACGCGACGAACACACTCGAGCTGATCTTCGCGGCAGGTCCGTCGGCGAGCACCATGAGGATGGTGCCCAGCACGATCGCGATGGGGAAGGTGCCGGCGTGGATCCAGCCGCGCCAGGTCGGTTTCACCTCGGCGGGAGCCTCAGCTACGCCGTTCTGCTGCTCGATCGCGTCCTGTTGCATCGCCTGCTGTTCGATCGCATCGTCGAGAAGCGGCAGATGGGGAATCGGCTCGGTGCTCATGCGCCCAGTTTAGGACGGCGTGCTTTAAGGCGGCACGGTTTCGGGCGGCGCGCGCTGCGGGACGGGGCCGCGCGTCCGGGTGGGCTAGCGTAGGGGCGTGACCAAACGGGAGGTACCCCTCGGGCGGGGCATCCTCTACGGGCTGTACCAGAACCGCATCCGGCGCTGGCTCGCGACCCAGAACCTGCCACGCCATGTCGCCATGATCATCGACGGCAACCGGCGCTGGGCCAAGCAGCGCTTCCTCGAGACCGCCGCCCACGGCCACCGCGCCGGCGCCGAGAAGATGCGCGAGTTCCTCGTCTGGTGCGACGATCTCGACATCGAGGTCGCCACCCTTTACCTGCTGTCCACCGACAACCTCACCGGGCGCGAGCCAGCCGAGCTCGACGAGCTGTTCCAGATCATCGCCGACCTGGTCACCGACCTCTCCCACTTCCGCTCGTGGCGGGTGCAGCACGTCGGGTCGACCGACGGCCTCCCGATTGAGCTCGTCGCCTCCCTCGCCGAGGCGGAGGAGCGCACCCGACCGAACACCGGCCTGCACATCAACCTCGCCATTGGCTACGGTGGCCGGCGCGAGATCGCCGACGCCATGCGCAGCATCGTGCGCGACTACGAGAGCCGCGGGGGAGCACTCGACGCCCTCGCCGAGATCCTCACCCCCGAGCTCATCGGCGACCACCTCTACACGGGGGGCCAGCCCGACCCCGACCTCGTCATCCGCACCTCGGGGGAGCAGCGCCTGAGCGACTTCATGCTCTGGCAGAGCGCGCACAGCGAGTTCTACTTCGTCGAGGCGCTCGGGCCCGACCTGCGCGAGGTCGACTTCCTGCGCGCGCTGCGCGACTACGCCCGCAGGCATCGCCGGTTCGGTGTCTGAGCAGCGCCCCGTCGTGGGGCGTGGGGTCGAGGGCCGCTCCATCGACGACCGCTCAGTCGGCCGCTCAGTCGACCGCTCAGTCGACCGCCGTTCAATCGATCACAGCGCCGTCGACGAGCATGCGGCGACCTTCGACGAGGAGTCCGGCTACTTCGACTTCGCCAGGGTCGGCCCGCCCGGGCAGGCGGTGCTCGATGAGCAGCGGGCACTCGACGAGACCCTGCGCCGGGCCCGTTTCGGCAGCCTCGGGGTGCTCGACCACCAGGACGCGCGCGTGCGGATGGCCGTTTCCCGCATCATCCGCTGTCGGGAGGATCAGGTCGTATTCCAGCCCAACACGAGCTCGGGGCTGATGCACACGATGTTCGGGCTGACCGGGACGGTGGCGCTCGCGCCGACCGAGTTCCCGAGCCTCACGTTCGCGGCGGCGCGCGCGGCCGAGGCGCTGCGGGTGCTGTCGCCGGTGTGGCTCGACACCGACTACGGGCGGGTGACACCGGGGGCGATCCGCGACCAGCTGACGCCCGCCTGCGGTGCCGTGGCCGTCAGCCTGGTTGACTTCCGCACCGGGTACCTCGCCGACCTCGACGGCATCCGCCAGGTCATCGGCGACCGGTTGCTGATCGTCGACGCCATCCAGGGTTTCGGAGTCGTCGACGCGCCATGGGAGGTCGCCGACGTGATCGTCTCCGGTGGGCAGAAATGGGTGCGGGCGGGCTGGGGCACCGGATTCCTCGCGCTGAGCGACCGGGCGTCGGAACAACTGACGCCGGTGTTCTCGGGATTCAGCGCCACCGGCGGACCGATGCCCCTCGACGCGGTTCTGCCCCCGGGGCCCGGAGCGTCGGCCTTCTCGGTCAGCAACCCGAGCCCGATCGCGCAGGCCATGCTCGCTACCGCGCTCGAAGACATCGCGAGGGTCGGGGTCGGGTCGATCAACACCGCCATCGCGCATCGGGTGTCGCGGATCCTCGACCTCGCCGACGAGTTCGGCATCCCTGTGGTCTCCCCGAGGGCCGACAACGAGCGGGCGGGCATCGTGGTGGTTGAGCCGGCGCCGGAGCACCTCACGGTGCTTGCTGCCGCGCTGTTCAACCACGGTGTCACCGCGACGGCCCGCGAGGGGCAGGTGCGGCTGTCCCCGCACGTGTCGACCGGCGAGGAGAGCCTCGACATCCTGCGGGCGGCCTTCGGTGACGTCGCCGCGACCGGAAGGGTGTGAGAGCGGTGACAATTCACGTGGCCGTAACCTGCGGATGGCGTGTCGGGTTGTCCGCCGACACATGGCCGACGTAGTTTCTATTCCATCAGGTATGGCACCTGATCGAGACGGCCACGCAAGTTCGTTTCGTTTCGTTTCGTGGCCGTCTGTGCGACTGTATCCGGGAGATTTTCCTCCCGGGAATTGGAGTGCTAGTGCCCCAGGTCAACAACACGAACCAGACCGCCAGCAAGACCAGGACCCACACCGCCGAACGGACGTATGTACTCGATACGTCCGTTTTGTTGTCTGATCCGAAGGCGATCTTCCGGTTCGCCGAGCACGCGGTCGTCCTGCCGGTCGTCGTGATCTCCGAGCTCGAAGCCAAGCGCAACGACCCGGAGATCGGCTACTTCGCCAGGCAGGCCCTGCGCAACCTCGACGAGATGCGCATCAAGCACGAACGGCTCGACTTCCCGATCGCGGTCGGCGACGACGGCGGCAGCCTGCGGGTCGAACTCAACCACTCCAACATGTCGGTGCTCCCCTCTGGGCTGCAGCTCGGCGACAACGACTCGCGCATCCTCGCGGTCGCGCTCAACCTCGCCAACGAGGGACTCGACGTCACCGTGGTGTCGAAGGACTTGCCCCTTCGGGTCAAGGCCGCCTCCATCGGCCTCGCCGCGGAGGAGTACCGGGCCGAGCTCGCAGTGGACTCCGGTTGGGTCGGCACCGATGAGATCACCCTGAGCGCCGAGCAGGTCGCCTCCCTGTACGAGCACGAGCGCCTGCAGACCCGCGTGGTGGGCGACATCCCGATCAACACGGGGCTGGTGATCCACTCGGACCGGGGGTCGGCCCTCGGGAGGGTCACCGCGCGTGGCGAACTGCGCCTGGTGCGCGGCGACCGCGACCTGTTCGGGCTGCACGGCCGCTCCGCCGAGCAGCGTCTGGCCATCGACATGCTCCTCGACACCGACATCGGCATCGTTTCTCTCGGCGGACGCGCTGGGACCGGCAAGTCGGCGCTTGCTTTGTGCGCCGGGCTCGAGGCCGTGCTCGAGAAGCAGCAGCACCGTAAGATCATGGTCTTCCGCCCGCTGTATGCAGTCGGCGGGCAGGAGCTCGGTTTCCTCCCGGGAGATGCCTCGGAGAAGATGAACCCGTGGGCGCAGGCGGTCTTCGACACCCTCGGCTCGGTCGTCTCGCCCAATGTGCTCGAGGAGGTCATCGAGCGCGGGCTGCTCGAGGTGCTGCCTCTCACCCACATCCGCGGCCGGTCCTTGCACGATGCCTTCGTGATCGTCGACGAGGCGCAGTCGCTCGAGCGGAACGTGCTGCTCACGGTGCTGAGCCGGATCGGCCAGAACTCGCGGGTGATCCTCACCCATGACGTGGCCCAGCGCGACAACCTGCGGGTGGGCCGTCACGACGGGGTCGCCTCCGTGATCGAGACGCTCAAGGGGCACCCGCTGTTCGGGCACATCACCCTGATGCGGTCGGAGCGCTCGGCCATCGCGGCGCTCGTCACCGAGATGCTCGAATCGAACGAATTGGCCTGATCGACCACGTTACGGCGCGGGAGCGCGGAGGGACCCCGTAGCCTCGAGACGTGAACATCCTCCCCAGCATCCTTCTCGGGATTCTCGGGCTGGTGTTCCTCTGGGGTGTGGTCTCTCCGCGCAGCCAGTGGCAGGCGCTCGTGGGCTGGACCCGCAGTGACGCCCGCGAGTCGGAGCCGGGGACGGCCGCCTATGCGACCGGCCGGGTGGTGTCGCTCGTCGGGCTGATGGTTCTCGTGTCGATCCTGGTGTCGTGGGTGATCGGGTCGATAGTCGACAACCGGGCTGTGCCGGTGCGCCCGCCGAGCATCGCGGAGGATGTCTGGGGTGAGCCGCGCTCGTATGTCGTCGACCGCGTGTTCACGCCGCTCGCGGTGGCGCCGGAGACGCTAGTGCCCCAGGCGATCACGGGTTACCAGGCCGTCGACGCCTCGGGACGGTTTGCCGACTACCTCTACTCGACCGGCAGGATCCGGTCTGCCGGGCTCGCGACGCAGCCCGGATTCCTCGGCGTGGTGCCGCTGCCCGGCACGGTCGCGCTCGACACCGGCGACCTCGTGGTGCACGTGCTGGGCGACGACCGCTGCATCCCGCAGCAGGTCACCGTCATCACCATCGACGGTGCGGTGCAGATCGGCGTGTTCTTCGGTCAGTCGGTGGGCGATGCCGTGGACGTCGCGAACTGCGACCCGAATCCGCCGATCGCCCGCACTCGCGGGTTCCTCATCCCGGTCGACCTCCTCGCGCCGCTCGGCGACCGCGTCGTGCAGTCCCTCGACGGCACCCCCCTCGAGCTGCAGCCTGTTCCTCGCCGCTGACCCGTCGCCCCACCGACCGGAGCGTGCCGCGCGCCGGTGATTGCTGAAGAGTGGCGCTGCCCGTGTCAGGCGATGGCGGAGGGCAGCGCGACGGACGGGACCACGCGGATCGACTCGGTCTCGGGGTGCGCCGACGCGGGTGCCCCGGTGAGTTCCTCGAGCACCCGGATGACCTGGTAGCTGTAGCCGTTCTCGTTGTCGTACCAGACGTAGACGACCGCGTGCCGGCCAGTGACGATCGTCGCCAGGCCGTCCACGACGCCGGCGCGCCGGGAGCCGATGAAGTCGCTCGAGACCACCTCCGACGATTCGATGTAGTCGATCTGCCGGCGGAGCGCGGAGTCGAGCGACACCGACCGCAGGTACTCGTTGAGTTCGTCCCGCTCCGTCTCCGTGGCGAGGGTCAGGTTGAGGATCGCCATCGACACGTCGGGGGTGGGAACGCGGATCGAGTTGCCGGTCAGGCGCCCGGCCAACTCCGGCAGCGCTTTGGCGACCGCCTTGGCCGCCCCGGTCTCGGTGAGCACCATGTTCAGGGCGGCTGAGCGGCCGCGGCGGGCGCCGGGGTGGAAGTTGTCGATCAAGTTCTGGTCGTTGGTGAACGAGTGTACGGTCTCGACGTGGCAGTGCTCCACGACGAAGCGGTCGTTGATCGCCTTGAGCACGGGGGTGACCGCGTTCGTGGTGCAGGACGCAGCCGTGATGATGAGGTCGTCATCGGTGATGGTGTCGTGGTTGATGCCGTGGACGATGTTCTTCAGCGCGCCCTTGCCCGGCGCGGTGAGCAGCACACGCGAGACGCCGGTCGCTCGCAGGTGCTGGGAGAGCCCCTCCTCGTCGCGCCAGCGGCCGGTCGTGTCGATGACGATGGCGTTCGCGATGCCGTGCGCGGTGTAGTCGACGGTGGCCGGATCGCTCGAGTAGATGACCTGGATGACGGTGCCGTTGGCGATGATGCGGTTGAGCTCGCGGTCGACGGTGATGGTGCCGGAGAACGGGCCGTGCACGGAGTCGCGGCGCAGGAGGCTCGCCCTCTTGTCGAGGTCGTCCACCGACCCCTTGCGCACGACCACGGCGCGTAGCCGCGGGCTCACGAGCCCGCTGGAGCGCTCGATGAGGATGCGGGCCAGCAGCCTGCCGATCCGCCCGAAGCCGTAGAGCACGATGTCGCGGGAGTCGGGGACGTCGTCGGAGCTGCGCCCGATCGAGTCCTGCAGCTGCGCGGCGAGGAACTGGTCGAGTGACACCCCGGGCTGGTCCGCGGACTGCCGCTCGAACGCGATCTGCAGCCGGGCGAGGTCGACGGAGACCGGGCCGAGTTCGAGCCGCAGCAGGGCGTGCAACAGGAGCACGCTGTCCTCGAGCAGCAGCTCGGTGGCGGCTACGTGCCGAGCGTAGCGGTGGCCCTTGATGACCCCGATGACGGACTGGTTGATCAGCGAGCGCCCGAAGACGGAGGTCACCACCCCGTGGTCGCGGTAGAGCCTGCCGATCAGCGGGATCATCGACTCGGCCAGCGACTCGCGGCTCTGCCAGTCCTGCCTGGCCTCCTGGAGCTGGCTGCTGGGCGGAAGTGGCGGGGACATGGTCATGGTGCTCCTTTGATGCCGGGCTCGTGGCCCGCGCTGTCAGGTGGGGACTCTGACCAGGCCCCGCGACGGATTCGGGGGAGCCCGGCGCCAGTGCCGGGGGAGGGGCGCGGGCGGACCGCGCCCCGGTATTACGGGGCGACCGGGGGGCGGGTCATGGCGAGCACGTCCAGGGCCGAGTCGAGCAGCTCGAGGCTGACCTCGCCGCGCTCGACGAAGCCGAGGTCGATGACCGACTCGCGCACCGTGATGCTCTTCGCGACCGCGTTCTTCGCGACCTTCGCCGCGGCGTCGTAGCCGATGACGCGGTTGAGCGGGGTGACGATGGCCGGCGACGACTCGGCCAGGGCGCGGGAGCGCTCGACATCCGCTTCGAGGCCGTCGATGGTCTTGTCGGCAAGGGCCCGGGTGGAGTTGGAGACGAGGCGGATCGACTCGAGCAGCGAGGTGCCCATGACCGGGATCCCCACGTTGAGTTCGAAGGAACCGGATGCGCCGGCCCAGGCGATCGTCGCATCGTTGCCGATCACGCGAGCGCAGACCATCAGCACGGCCTCGGGGATCACCGGGTTGACCTTGCCCGGCATGATCGAGGAGCCGGGCTGGAGGTCGGGGATGCGCAGCTCGCCGAGTCCCGCGTTGGGGCCGGAGCCCATCCAGCGCAGGTCGTTGCAGATCTTGGTGAGGCTCACGGCGATGACGCGGAGGGCGCCGGACGCCTCGACGAGGCCGTCGCGGGCGCCCTGGGCCTCGAAGTGGTCGAGGGCCTCGGTGAGGGGGAGTCCGGAGTTCTCGGCGAGCTCGGCGATCACGCGCTGGGAGAAGCCGAACGGGGTGTTGATGCCGGTGCCGACGGCGGTCCCGCCGAGGGGCACTTCCGCGACGCGGCCGATCGTGGCGGCGACACGCTCGATGCCGAGGCGCACCTGGCGGGCGTAGCCGGCGAACTCCTGGCCGAGGGTGACCGGCGTGGCGTCCATGAGGTGGGTGCGGCCAGCCTTGACGACGCCCTGCCACAGCTGCGCCTTCGCCTCGAGGGCGACGGCGAGGTGGTCGAGCGAGGGGATCAGGTCGTGCAGGAGCGCGCCGGTGACGGCGACGTGCACGGAGGTCGGGAAGACGTCGTTCGACGACTGCGAGGCGTTGACGTGGTCGTTGGGGTGCACCGGGGAGCCGAGGATGCCGGTCGCCAGAGTCGCGAGCACCTCGTTCATGTTCATGTTCGACGAGGTGCCGCTGCCGGTCTGGTAGGTGTCGACGGGGAACTCGCCGTGGTGCTCGCCGTCGATGATGCGGTCGGCCGCGCCGACGATGGCCGAGGAGATGGTGGCGTCGAGGATGCCGAGGTCGTGGTTGACAATGGCGGCGGCGCGCTTGATGCGGGCGAGAGCGACGATCTGGGCCGCCTCGAGGCCGGATCCGGAGATCGGGAAGTTCTCGACCGCCCGCTGCGTCTGGGCGGAGTAGAGGGCGTCGATGGGGACGAGCACCTCGCCCATCGTGTCGTGCTCGGTTCGGAACTTCTGGTCGTCCTGGATCTGGGTGGTCACAACGCTGCGCCTTCCTGGGGAGTGAAAGAGAGATTTCCTACGTGGATGTCCGGTACCGCGCGGCCCTCGAGCAGGCGGTAGTTCGCACCGACGATAGCCAGCGTACCCGCGGCGATCGCGTCGCTGATGAGCTCAGAGGTCTGCAGGAGCTCGGCGATGGTGTCGCGGAGGTGGGCTCGGCCGACCTCGAGGGCGTCCACCTCGTGGGCCTCGATGGTCGCGTTCGTCGAGGTCGCGACGCGGCGCACGGCAGGCACGATCTTCGAGATGAGGCGATTGATGTGGGGAGGAAGGGGCGCGGCATCCGCTGACTGGGACTGGATCGCGGCGAGGACGGCGCCGCACTCGTCGTGGCCGAGGACCACGATCAGCGGCACCCCGAGCACCCCGACGGCGTACTCGAGTGAGCCGACGACGGACTCCGAGATGATCTGGCCGGCGTTGCGCACCACGAACAGGTCGCCGATGCCCTTGTCGAAGATGATCTCGGCGGCGAGGCGCGAGTCGCTGCAGCCGAAGAGGGCAGCGTGCGGCTCCTGCTTGCTGGCGAGCGCCTCGCGGCGCTCGACGTCCTGGCGGGGATGGCTCGGGGTGCCGGCGACGAAGCGGTCGTTGCCACGCACCATCTCGCGCCACACCTCGGCCGGGGTGCGGGTGGTCATCCTGCGGAGCTCCCGGCAGCTGGTTCCGCTGCGGCTGGGTCCGCCGCAAATTCCGCGACGAGGCTCGACGCGATCGTCTGGAACTCCTCGTCTACTGCGGTGCCGTAGAGCACGTAGCTGCTCGCTCCGACGACGGTCGTCATGGCGAAGGTGAGGTTGCCGGTGTTCTGCTCGCCCCGTTTGTCGTAGGTGGTCCACTCGACGCCGTCGATTGTCTGAGTGCCGGTCGGGGTACCGCGCTCGAGCTGGGTGGCGACCCAGGCCGGGTTCGCGTCGATGCCCTGGCGGAGGCCGATGAACTGCGGGATGCCACCCTGGGTTCCCGGGGTGACGAAGCCGATCGACCAGACGGTGATCCCGTCGGAGCCGACCGTGATCGTCGCCGAGTTCGCGTCCCAGCCCGGGGGCAGCACGGGGCGGGCGAGGGGCGCGTCGATGCCGCCCTGGGCCTGCTCGGCCGCCGCCGTGTAGTCGACCGGCTCGGGCGGCGGGAGGTCGGGGCGCACCACGACCAGGATGATGATGAGCACGATGCCCAGGCAGGCCGCGAGGGCGAGGATCAGGTTCGACACGGTCTGGTTCGACCGGTGCTTGCGTGAGGACTCCGCCTTGCGGGCGGCGGTCTCCTCCGGGGTCTCCGGACGGCCGAGCTCGGCGACGATGCGGGGAGGTCTGTCTGGCATGTCAGTCGGCGGCGACGGCGCCGGTGCGAGCCGCCTCCAGGCGTGCCTTGGCGCCGATCAGCCACTCCTCGCAACGCTTCGCGAGAGCCTCGCCGCGCTCCCAGAGGGCGAGCGACTGCTCGAGGGTCGACGACCCCTGCTCGAGTTCCGTGACGACGGCGATGAGCTCGTCGCGCGCTTGCTCGTAACTGAGCTCGGCCAGGTCGGGGGTAGGTCTCTCTGCCACATCCGCCATTCTACTGATCCGCCCGGCCAGTCGGCTGCGGGTCGTCGACGGTGGTGGTAACGGCGCCGACGGCGAGCGTGAGGAGGAGATGGGTGCCCGGCGCGACATCCGCTCTGCTGCGGGGGATGGACCCGTCGGGCAGCTGGGCGATCGAGTAGCCGCGGGCGAGGGTGCCCTGAGGGGACAGCGCGCGCAGCTGGTTGCGCACGTCGTCGATGCGGTCGGCGGCGCGGTCGAGGCGGCGCCAGACGAGCTCGGAGCTGCGGCCGACGTAGCGGGAGAGCTCCTCGGCGCGGGAGTCGATGAGGGAGACGGGGTTGGCGAGCGCCGGCCGCGACCGCAGCTGCTCGAGGCGGTCGATCTCCCGGGTGAGCAGGCTGGTGAGGCGCATGCCCATCCGCGAGCGCACCTGCTGCACGCGAGCGGACTCCTCGGCGATGTCGGGCACAACCCGCTTCGCGGCGTCGGTCGGGGTCGACGCGCGCAGGTCGGCGACCTCGTCGAGCAGCGGGCGGTCGGCCTCGTGCCCGATCGCACTGACGAGGGGCGTCGAACAAGCGGATGCCGCGCGCACGAGCTCCTCGTCACTGAAGACGAGGAGGTTCTGGAAGTCCCCGCCGCCGCGCGCGACGATGATGACATCGACGCTCTGGTCGGCGTCGAGCTCGAGGATCGCCGCGGTGACCTCGCGGGCGGCGCGGTCGCCCTGCACGGCGGTGTGCACGATCCGGAAGTCGACCGAGGGCCAGCGCAGCTGCGCGTTGCGCAGCACGTCTTTCTCGGCGTCGGAGTCCTTGCCGGTGATCAGCCCGATGCGGCCGGGCAGGAACGGCAGGCGCCGCTTGCGCGAGGCGTCGAAGAGCCCCTCGGCGCGCAGCTGCTGGCGGAGGCGTTCGAGCCGTTCGAGGAGGTCGCCGAGGCCGACATGGCGCATCTCGAAGACCTGCATCGTGAGAGTGCCGCCCTTGACCCAGTAGTTCGGCTTGACGAGCGCGATGACCCGGTCGCCCTGCTTGAGGTTCGCGGGCAGCTTGGTCTTCACAGACGACCAGACGGTGAAGCCAACGGTCGCGTCGACGGAGAGGTCCTTGAGCTTGCCGTAGACGTTGCCGCCCGAGACGCCCCACTGGGTGATCTCGCCCTCGACCCAGACCGCGCCGAGCCGGTCGATCCAGCCCTTGATCTTCGTCGAGAGCACGGCGACGGGCCACGGTGCGTCGACGGTGGACGGCCCATGGTCGATGGTCATACGGTCTCCTCGATCTCCGGCTCCGCGGACCCCGGCGGTGGCGGAATCGCTGCCGGGTCCCCGCCCAGCGGGCGCCGCCTACAATTGGGCCGTGAGCAAAATCACCAACGGCGCCCTGACTGTCGACCTCGAGATGCCTCGCATCCCGGCGGTCCGCAACAGGCTAAAGGATAACCCGGTCACCGGGGTCAAGCGGGTTCTCCTCGCCGCGCCCCGGGGCTACTGTGCAGGAGTGGACCGGGCCGTCATCGCCGTCGAGAAGGCCATCGAACGCTTCGGCGCCCCCGTCTATGTGCGCAAGCAGATCGTGCACAACATCCACGTCGTCTCGACCCTGGAACGCGCCGGCGCGATCTTCGTCGACGAGGTCGGCGAGGTGCCGGAGGGCTCCCACATCGTCTTCTCTGCGCACGGGGTGTCACCGAAGGTGGTCGCCGACGCCGCCGACCGCAGCCTCGACGCGATCGACGCCACCTGCCCGCTGGTCACGAAGGTGCACCGCGAGGCGCAGCGCTTCTCCCGCGACAACTTCGACATCCTCCTCATCGGCCACGCCGGCCACGAGGAGGTCGAGGGCACCATGGGCCACGCCCCCGAACGCACGACCCTGATCAATTCCCCGGCGGATGTCGCGTCCCTGGTCGTCGCGGACCCGGACAACCTCGTGTGGCTGAGCCAGACCACCCTCAGCGTCGACGAGACGATGGAGACAGTGCGGCTGCTGCGCGAGCGGTTCCCGAACCTGCACAACCCGCCGAGCGACGACATCTGCTACGCCACCCAGAACCGCCAGGTCGCCATCAAGAAGGTCGCTGAGTCGGCTGAGCTGGTCATCGTCGTCGGCTCCGCGAACAGCTCGAACACAGTCAGGCTGGTCGACGTCGCGCTCGAGCACGGCGCGAAGGCCGCCTACCGGGTCGACTACGCGAGCGAGATGAAGCAGGAGTGGTTCGATGGCGTCGCGACCGTCGGCGTGACCTCCGGCGCCTCCGTGCCCGAGGTGCTCGTGCAGGAGGTGCTCGACGACCTCGCCGATGCCGGCTACGGTGACGTGCGCCAGGTCGTCACAGCCGAGGAGGACCTCATGTTCTCCCTGCCGAAGGAACTCCGCAAGGACGCCTCGGGAGAGCCCGACTCACGCGGTCTCGGGGGACGCACCCGCAAGCTGGACTGGCAATGACCGACGAGCGGCCCCGCCCGGAGTATGGCGAGTACGCCACTCCGCAGGAGCAGGCGGAGATCATCGCCAGGTCGCTGCCGCCCGTGCCGCCCGTACTCCGACCGAGGGACGTCGACGGGGCCGTCGCCCCCGTGGTGCCGCCCGCCGCTCAGACCCCGCACGCCCCGCATCTTCCGGCCCCGCATCGGCCGGCAGCACTCCTACCCGGGGTGGGCGCGGATCGCGATGGTGCGTCGCCTCCCGGCCGTCGGCGTTGGGACCACCTGGTCAGCCTGCTGCTGATGACCTGGGGAACGCTCACGGTCATCGCCGGCTTCTTCCAGTACTCCGACATCCCCGCGGTGCTGACCCAGGTGTACGCGCAGCAGGGCATCGGCGCCTATGTCGGCACGGGGTTCGCGACATCCGCTGGCCTGATCATCAACGTGAGTAACGTGCTGATCCTGGTGGCGACGGTCTACCTCACGGCGCGCCGGTTGCGCGCGAGGAAGCTGGCGTTCTGGGTGCCGCTCGTGGGCGGTGCCGTGGCGGGGGCGATCACCGGGGTGCTGCTGATCTCGCTGATCGTCAGTGACCCGACCTTCCAGGCCTACCTGACGACGCGCGCCTGAGTCCGTCCAGCGTCCCGGGCGGGGCGTTGCCCCCGGGACACTGGACGCTCGCGCGGCCTACGAGCCGGAGTGGCCGGCGGATCCGAGCTGACGGGTGGCGTCGACGACGCGGGCGGCCATGGCCGTCTCGGCCTTCTTGCCCCAGGAGCGCGGGTCGTAGACCTTCTTGTTGCCCACTTCGCCGTCGACCTTGAGGAAGCCGTCGTAGTTCTTGAGCACAGTATCGGCGACGGAGCGGCTGAACGCGTACTGCGTGTCCGTGTCGATGTTCATCTTGATGACTCCGTTCGCGACGGCGGTGGCGATCTCCGCGTCGCTCGAGCCCGACCCGCCGTGGAAGACGAGGTCGAGGGGCAGGGCGGACGTGCCGTACTTCGCCTGGATCCCGGCCTGGATCTCCCCGAGCAGTTCGGGGCGCAGCTTCACGTTGCCCGGCTTGTAGACACCGTGCACGTTGCCGAAGGTCAGCGCCGCGATGTAACGACCCTGGTCGCCGAGGCCGAGCGCCTCGATGGTGGCGATGACGTCGTCGAGAGTCGTGTACAGGCTGTCGTTGATGTCGTGGCTGACGCCGTCCTCCTCGCCGCCGACGACGCCGATCTCGACCTCGAGGATCGAATTGATCGCCTTCATGCGGGGGAGCAGCATCTTCGCGATCTCGAGGTTCTCGGCGAGCGGCACGGCCGAGCCGTCCCACATGTGCGACTGGAAGATCGGGTTGCGGCCGGCGCGCACCTCGGCCTCGGAGGCCTCGATGAGCGGGATGACGAAGCCGTCGAGCGCGTCCTTGGGGCAGTGATCCGTGTGGAGCGCGACGGTGACCGGGTAGTTCTTGGCGACCTCGGTGGCGAAGGCGGCGAAGGCGAGGGCGCCCGACGCGCGGTTCTTCACGCTCTGGCCGGCGAAGTAGTCCGCGCCGCCGGTGGTGACCTGGATGATGCCGTCGGAGCCGGCCTCGGTCAGGCCCTGCAGCACCGCGTTGATCGTCGACGATGACGACACGTTGATCGCGGGGTAGGCGAAACCCCCGTCCTTGGCCCTGGCAAGCATGTCGGCGTATTGCTGTGGGGTGGCAACGGGCATGGTGTCTCCTCTGGCTGTGCGCGATTCTGGTTGTGCGAATGGCTGGCTGTGCGAACGTCGGGGAAAGTCTAGCCACGCGCCGAACTAAACTGACGATGCCCCGGCAATGGGAGAAGGTGATCGTGGCACGCAAGTCCCTCGCGAGCATGGTGTCCGACGCGCTCCTCGATGAGATCGTCGCCGGCGACATCGCCCCCGGAGACGCGCTCCCGACCGAAGCTGAGCTCTGCGCGGCGCACGACGTCAGCCGCGTGACCGTGCGCGAGGCCATCAAGACCCTGCAGACCCAGAACGTCGTGCGCGTGCAGGCCGGTCGTGGCACCTTCGTGAACCCGATCACGCAGTGGAGCGACCTCGGCCCGATCCTGCGCGCCGCCTCCCACGGAGCCGGCCAGGCGGTCGCCTCGATGCAGCTCGTCGAGGTGCGCCGCATGATCGAGTCCGGTGCCGCCGCCCTCGCCGCGGCCCGCCGAACCGAGCACGACGTCGAACGTCTCGAGGAATTCATCGAGCGGATGTCGCAGGCCCACACATCCGCAGACCTCGCGGCATTCGTGCAGGCCGACATCGACTTCCACGACGTCATCCTGCGCGCGACCGGCAATATCTTCGTCGGGGTGCTCTTCGATCCGCTCGCCAAGGTGATGCGGGTCAAGCGGGAGCAGACCTCCGCTGTGCCGCGGATCCAGGCGAACGCCATCGAGAAGCACCGGGAGATCCTCGAGGCGGTGCGTGCCGGCGACCCCGACGCGGCCAGGCTCGCGATGGACGACCACATGGAGCAGACCTCCCGCGACCTTCAGCACTACATCATCGACGAGCAGGGCGATGCCGAGCAGGCCGAGCAGGCTCTGGACACCAACGCCCCCTAAAGGTAATATGTCTTACATCTACGCAAAGGGGCACTGATGTTGGACGACAATCAAACGCTGGCGGCGTACCCGCCAGAACCGGTCATCTCGCACGAGGAGGTTGCCGCGGTCGTCGCCACCGAGCGCACCGTACTTGTGGTCCTCGATGACGACCCGACCGGCACCCAGTCCGTCGCCGACCTCCCGGTGCTCACCGCCTGGGCGGAGACCGACCTCGAGTGGGCCCTCTCTCTCGGCGCCCCGGCCGTCTACGTGCTCACCAACACCCGCAGCCTCGACCCCGACACGGCCGCGGCCCGAGGCCGCGAGGTCGTCACCAACACCCTCGCCGCGGCCTCCCGCCTCGGCATTCCCGTCGCCTTCGTCAGCCGCAGTGACTCCACCCTGCGCGGCCACTTCCCTCTCGAAACGGATGTCATCGCCGCCACTGTCCGGGAGCTGACCGGCATAACGATCGACGGTGTGGTGATGGTTCCCGCCTTCCCTGACGCCGGCCGCGTCACCATCGGCGGTGTGCACTACATGCGCGGCGACGGCACCCTCACGCCCGTCGCCGAGACCGAGTTCGCCAGGGACGCCACCTTCGGCTTCACCCACTCCGACCTGCGCGAGTATGTTCAGGAGAAGACGCTCGGGCGCATCAGCGCCGACGACGTGGTGCTCCTCGACCTGCACACCGTGCGCGGCGGCACCGCCGGCATCGCCGCGGCGCTCGCCAGCGTCTCGGGCGAGACCCCGATCGTCGCCGACATCGTGGGCGAGAGCGACCTGCGCGCCCTGTCCCTCGGGCTCGCCGCGGCCGAGGCCGCAGGCAAGCGGTTCCTCTACCGGGTCGGCCCGCCGTTCGTGCGGGCCCGCATCGGCCAGGCCGTCCGGGCGCCCCTGACCGCTGGGGAGGTCTACGGCGAGACCGGCTCGCCCGCCGTCGGCGGACTCATCGTCGTCGGCTCGCACGTGGGCGTCACGACCCGCCAGCTCGCCGCCCTGCGCGAGGCGCGCCCGCTCGCCGCGACCCTCGAACTCGACATCGGGCGGGTGCCCGACCCCGCGGCCACCGCGGCCCACGTCACCGAGCTCGTCGCGGCGGCCGTCGCCGCGCTCGCCACCGGCGACGTCGTCATCCACACGAGCCGCATCCTCCGCACCGCAGCAGATGCCGCCGCCAGCCTCGAGCTGTCCCGCAGCGTCTCCGCGACCCTCGTCCGCATCGTGCAGCTGGTGCTCGAGCAGCGCCCGCCCCGCTTCGTCATCGCGAAGGGCGGCATCACCTCGAGCGACGTCGCGACCCACGGCCTGGGCATCCGCCGCGCCATCGTGCGCGGTCCGATGCTGCCCGGCATCGTCTCGCTCTGGACCGCCACCGACGGTCCGGCGACCGGCATCCCCTACGTGGTCTTCGCCGGGAATGTGGGAGCGGATGATTCGCTCGCCGCCGTCGTCGCGACCTTGTCTGCACCCACATCCGCGACATCCGCGACATCCGCTGACCCCGCGACATCCGATCGGAAGGCCTCCTCATGACTGAGAGCTCTGCGCGCCCCATCCACCCTGCCACCCTAGCCGCCGACAGCCCAGCCCGGCCCTACACCGTGGCGGTGCTCGGCCTCGGCGCGATGGGCCTGCCGATGGCGACGCGCCTCGCGACCCGCCTGGCCGTGAACGGCTTCGACATCGCCGCCGACCGGCTCGCGCTCGCCGGGGCGGCCGGCATCACCCCGCACGACTCCGCGCGCAGTGCCGCGGCCGGTGTCGATGCGGTGCTGCTCGCCGTGCGCAACGGCGACCAACTGCGCGACGCGCTGTTCGGCGAGGCCGGGGTCGCCGACGCGCTCACGGCCGGGTCCGTGGTGATCATGACCAGCACGGTCGGCATCGGCGATGTCACCGAGGTGGCCGAACGCCTCTCAGGGCTCGGCATCGATCTCGTCGACGCGCCGCTGAGTGGCGGACCGGTGCGTGCGGGGGAGGGCGACCTGCTCATCGTCGTCGGAGCCGTCCCCTCTGCACGCGAGAAGGCAGCGCCCGTGCTCGACCTGCTCGCCTCGACCCTCACCGTGATCGGCGACCGTCCGGGTGACGGCCAGGCGTTCAAGACCGTCAACCAGCTGCTCTGCGGAGTGCATATCGCTGCGGCGGCCGAGGCGCTCGCGCTCGCCGAGGCGTTGGGCCTCGACCCGGACAACACTCTTGCGACGCTCTCGGCAGGGGCCGCCGGCTCCTTCATGCTCGCGAACCGCGGTCCGCGGATGCTCGAAGCACGCAGCGAGCGCGGAGCGGAGGTGCTCAGCAGGCTCGACATCTTCGTCAAGGACATGGGCATCGTGTCCACCGCCGCCCGCTCTGCCGGACTCGCGACACCGGTCGCGTCCGCCGCAGAGCAGCTCTTCCTGCTCGGCAAGGCCGCCGGGCTCTCGGCTGCCGACGACTCGGCCGTCATCGGCGTGCTCGCCCCCGGCACCGCGGAGTGACCGGTCTGCCCCGGATCGCTAAGCTGGGCGGGCGCCAGTCGCGACCGGCGCCCGAGATGACCGACGAAGAATCAGAAGGGCGCCCCCGGTGACTACCGAAACAGGCACACTGTTCCTCCACCCCGACCGCAACCTCGCCATGGAGCTCGTGCGGGCCACCGAGGCCGCAGCCATCCGAGCCGTGCCGTTCATCGGACGCGGCGACAAGAACGCCGCGGACAAGGCAGCCGTCGACGCGATGCGCAAGTTCCTCGGAACCGTGAACTTCGACGGTGTCGTCGTCATCGGTGAGGGCGAGAAGGACAAGGCGCCGATGCTCTACAACGGGGAGCACGTCGGCAACGGCCGCGGTCCCGCCTGCGACATCGCGGTCGACCCGATCGACGGCACCTCGCTCACCGCAGCCGGCCGCCAGAATGCGATCTCGATGATCGCGGTGTCCGATCGTGGCAGCATGCTCGACGCGTCGATGGTGTTCTACATGGACAAGATCGTCACCTCGCACGAGGGTATCGGGGTCGTCGACATCCGCAAGCCCATCGGCGAGAACATCCGCGCCCTGGCCAAGGCCAAGAACAAGCCGATCGACGAGATCGTGGTCGCCGTGCTCGACCGCCCCCGCCACGCGCAGCTGATCGACGAGATCCGCGCCGCTGGTGCAGGCACCCGTCTGATGCTCGACGGCGACGTCGCCGGCGGGATCAACGCCGCCCGCTACGAGACCCGTATCGACATGTGTGTGGGGGTCGGCGGCAGCCCGGAGGGCGTCGCGACCGCGTGCGCCATCAAGGCCCTCGGAGGGCTCATCCAGGGTCGCTTCCTGCCCGGATCCGACGACGGGCGCCAGAAGGGCCTCGACGCCGGGCTCGACTTCGACCGCGTGTACGAGGCCAACGACCTCGTCACCAGCGACAACACCTACTTCGTCGCGACCGGCGTCACCGATGGTGGGCTCGTCGCCGGAGTGCGGCGCAAGGGCCCGATCATCCGCACGGAGAGCATCGTGCTGCGCGGGCGCTCAGGCACCACGCGTCGCGTCATCGCGGACCACCTCGCCGCGAAGTGGCTCGGCGAGCTCGACGTCGCGGGCCTCTCCGGCTGACGCGGGTTCGCCGGTTACCCCCGCGCCTGGTCGTCCGTCAGGCGCCGCGCGGCGGTGCGCCTGTGCGCTGCCATAGCGGATGCCGCGGCCTCAGCGTCACGGCGCCCGATGGCGTCGAAGACGGCGGCGTGCTCCTCGATCGCGACCAGGGCGTGCGAGCCGTCCTGCACGGCGCGGTCCGCCCAGACCCGCAGCAGTGACCGCACACTCTGCAGGAGGTCGAGCAGCACCGTGCTGCCGCTGCTGCGCGCGATCTCGAGGTGGAACTGGAGGTCGGCCTCCACGAACGCGTGAAGGTCGTCGCCCGCATTGCGCATCTCGTCGAGCCGGGCACCGAGGTGGGTGAGGGCGTCACGATCATCGCGATCACGGCCATGGCGATCTTCTCGGCGCTGCCCAACTTCTGGACGCTGCCCATCCAGTTCCTCACCGGTGCCGCCGCCGCGGCCGGGGTCGCGCTGATCAACACGGTCGGCAACCTCGCCGGCGTTCGGCGGGCTCGTCGGCCGGGGTCTCGCCCTCACGGTGTTCACGGCAGCGGAAGGGGCGGCCGAGGCCGGTTACGACCCCGACCGGGTTGACGCGGTCGCCATCCGCGCCAGCCGAGACCCCCGCCTACCGCAAGGGGAGGTTCGCGACATCCGCTCAGATCGACGATCGTCGAGAAGCGGATGATGCGACCACCGCCGCCAGCGACACCGCCTCGCTCCTCCCGCTGATCGGCCGCGCCCGCCCGCACGCCGAGAAGAGCCTCGGCTCGCCCGACCCGGGCGCCCCATTCCTCCGCCCTGATCGTCACGGCCATCGCCGCGCTGCTGGGTGCGGAAGAATCGGCCTCAGGCATGTCGCTTCCGTCGACGCCGGGAGGAACCAGCAGATGACCGTCACCACCGGAGCCGTCACCACCGGACCAGTCACCACCGGACCAGTCACCATCGGGGTCAGCCTCAAGATGTACTTCGGCCACCGGGAGAGCCTCGACTGGTGCGCGCGCGTCGCCCACCTCGCCCGC
>JACMNE010000164.1 GCA_014378715.1 Microbacteriaceae bacterium | reverse complement strand
TCTTTCGTCGCGAACGGGCCGTCTCGCTCGCTGCCGAGCGACTGCGCGCCCTCCTCTACCTCGCCAGTGCGCCGGTTGTAATACCACTCCGTCATTTCTGCCTCCCTGGGTCAACCTAGAATTGAGCCTATGCCTCGGGATTCGAACGGTCATCTTGTTCCGGGGAGAATCTCCCCACTCCGATCGGTCCCGCGCCACATCACGCGCCCCGAGTACGTGGGACGCCCGGGACCGGCCGAGTTCACCGGCAGCGACGTCTACTCCCCCGCCTCGGTCGAACTCATCCGGGAGTCCGGCACGATCGCGGCCCGTGCCATCGCCCTCGTCGGCGAGAGCATCCGCCCCGGGGTCACCACCGAGGAACTCGATATCATTGCCCACGGCTTCATCGTCGCGAACGACGCCTACCCCTCGACCCTCGGCTATCGGGGGTTCCCGAAGTCGATCTGCAGCTCGGTCAACGAGGTGATCTGCCACGGCATCCCTGACGACACGGTGCTCGAGGACGGCGATATCATCAACATCGACATCACCGCGTACAAGAACGGGGTGCACGGCGACACGAACCGCACGTTCATCGTGGGCGAGGCCGGCGACGAGGTGCGCGAGCTTGTCGTGCGCACGGAGGAATCTCTGCGCCGCGGCATCAAGGCCATCGCGCCCGGCCGCCAGGTCAACATCATCGGCCGCGCGATCGAGTCCTACGCGAAGCGCTTCGGCTACGGGGTGGTGCGCGACTTCACCGGCCACGGCGTCGGCGAGGCGTTCCACTCCGGCCTGATCATCCCCCACTACGACACCGACAAGTTCGACACCGTGATCGAGCTAGGCATGGTCTTCACGATCGAGCCGATGCTCACGCTCGGCACCCACCAGTGGGACATCTGGGACGACGACTGGACCGTCACCACCCGGGACAAGAGCTACAGCGCCCAGTTCGAGCACACCCTGGTCGTCACCGAAAGCGGCGCAGACATCCTCACCCTTCCCTGACCCCCATACCGCTGGCCGCACCGAAGAAAGTAGGTTGTCTCCATGACACACGCAGTGGGAATCGACATCGGCGGAACCGGTATCAAGGGTGCCGTCGTCAACGTGAAGACCGGCGAGCTCGTGACCGACCGGGTCAAGCTCCCGACCCCGAAGGGCGGGGAGCCGGACGACATCGTCGACACCGTCGACGAGGTCATCGCCCGGCTCGGCGGCCTTGACAAGAAGACCGCTGTCGGGGTGTGCTTTCCCGCCGCCGTGGTCAAGGGCGTCACCATGTCGGCGGCGAACGTCTCGAAGGCCTGGATCGGCCTCGAGGCGGAGAAGCTCTTCGAGAAGTCGCTGAAGCGCGACATCCACTTCACCAACGACGCGGATGCGGCCGGCGTCGCCGAGCAGCGGTTCGGCGCTGCCCGCAAAGTCAAGGGCCTGGTTATCCTCACCACCCTCGGCACCGGCATCGGCACCGCCCTCATCCACCGCGGGCACCTGGTGCCCAACGCCGAGCTCGGGCACCTGGAGATCGACGGTCACGACGCAGAGACGCGGGCGGCGTTCGCCGCCAAGGAGCGGGAGAACCTCGACTGGGCCGCCTGGGCCCACCGGCTGCAGACCTACTACGAGCGCCTCGAGGCGCTGCTCTACCCCGACCTGTTCATCGTCGGTGGCGGCGTGAGCAAGAACGCGGACGAGTTCCTGCCGCTTCTGAAACTGCGCACCCCGATCGTCGCCGCCGAGCTGAGAAACAACGCCGGACTGCTCGGTGCCGCCGCCCTCGCCGCCGACTGAGCGGCAGAGTGTCGGACGTCTCCAGGGTGTGAGGATTCCCGCAGCGCCCGTTAGGGATCCGTAAGGACCGGCGCCCGCGACTGCACCCGGGTATTCACTCGAGAAACGAGGATCGCCGGCACCCCGCTGCGCGCCTCGCCCTGGAGGCTCTGGTGCTCGACCTGGTCTATCTCGCCGTGACGGTGGCGCTGTTCGCCGTCGTCGGTCTCATCGCGAGGGCGGTGGAACGGCTGTGATCGCCGTCATCGCCACTGTGCTGGGCGTCGCGGCCATCGCCTACTTCGGGTGGGCGCTCATCCGGCCGGAGCGGTTCTGATGGAGTGGTGGCTGTTCGCCGCGCAGATCGCTACGCTCGCGCTCATCATCGGGCTGCTCTTTCGCCCGCTCGGCGACTACATGGCCCGTGTGTACACGAGTGCCACCGACAGCCGCATCGAGCGGATGTTGTACCGGATCGTCGGGGTGGACCCAGGACGCGGCCAGAGCTGGGGAGCCTACCTCCGCGCAGTGCTCGCCTTCTCGCTCGTCGGCGTGATCCTGGTCTTCGGACTCCAGCGGCTCCAGCCGTTTCTGCCCTGGGCTCTGTCACTCCCCGCTCCGGGTGAGGGGCTCTCGTTCAACACCGCCGTGTCCTTCGTGACCAACACCAACTGGCAGTCGTACTCCCCCGAGACGACCCTCGGCTACACGGTGCAGGTGGCCGGGCTCGCCGTGCAGAACTTCGTCTCGGCCGCCGTGGGTATGGCCGTCGCCATCGCCCTCGTCCGCGGGCTCGCCCGCGCGGCGGGCGCCGGACAGAGCGAGGGCCGCGGCGCCGGCCAGGGCACCGCCGCGGCGACCATCGGCAACTTCTGGGTCGACCTGTTCCGCGGCACGCTCCGCATCCTCCTCCCCCTGTCGGTCGTGGCCGCCGTGGTGCTGCTCGCTGGCGGGGTCATTCAGAACTTCAGCGGTTTTCAGGATCTGGCGACGATCACCGGGGCGTCGCAGTCGATCCCCGGCGGCCCGGTCGCCTCGCAGGAGGCCATCAAGCTGCTCGGCACGAACGGCGGCGGGTTCTTCACTGTGAACTCCGCCCATCCCTTCGAGAACCCGACCGCCTGGACGAGCTTCTTCGAGATCGTGCTGATGCTCGTGATCCCCTTCTCGCTGCCCCGCACCTTCGGAGTGATGGTCGGCGACACGCGACAGGGCACGGCCGTGCTCGCCGCGATGGGTGCCCTGTACCTCGTCTCCGTGACGGCGATGTCAGCGGCGGAGCTGTCGGGTGGCGGGCTCGCGACCGCGGCGGCCGGTGGTGCGATGGAGGGCAAGGAGACCCGGTTCGGCATCGTCGGATCCACCATTTTCGGCACCACCAGTACCATCACCTCCACCGGAGCGGTGAACTCGATGCACGACAGCTTCACGCCGCTCGGCGGCGGGATGGCGATGGTCAACATGATGTTCGGCGAGGTCGCGCCTGGCGGGGTCGGCGCCGGACTCTACGGTTTCCTCGTCATCGCGATCGTCGCCGTGTTCCTCGCCGGGCTGATGGTCGGCCGCACCCCCGAGTACCTCGGCAAGAAGATCGGCACCCGCGAGATCAAGCTGGCGAGCCTCTACATCCTCACCACCCCAACGCTGGTGCTCGCCGGGACCGCGGTGAGCTTCGCGATACCCGCGGTGCGCGCCGACCTCGACACGGTGTCGATCTTCAACTCCGGCATCCACGGGTTCTCCGAGGTGCTCTACGCGTTCACCTCCGCGGCGAACAACAACGGCTCCGCATTCGCGGGGCTCACCGCCAACACCCCGTGGCTGAACACGGCGCTCGGGGTGACGATGGTGCTCGGCCGCTTCCTACCCATCGTCTTCGTGCTCGCGTTGGCCGGCTCGCTTGCCGGCCAACCGAAGATCCCGGAGACCGCTGGAACCCTGCCCACCCACCGACCGCTCTTCGTCGGGCTGCTGCTCGGCACCGTTATCGTCGTCTCCGCCCTCACCTACTTCCCGGCGCTCGCGCTCGGGCCCCTCGCGGAAGGTCTCTCCTGATCATGTCCACCACCACGACCGCCTCTCCGGCCGCCTCCCCCACCGGCACGGGCACCGGCACGGGCACGCCCAGCACGGCGCCAGCCGGCGCCTTCTCTCCCCGCCAGCTGATCACCGCCCTGCCCGGCGCCCTGCGCAAGCTCGACCCGCGCCAGATGTGGCATAACCCCGTGATGCTCGTCGTCGAGGTCGGGGCGGCGCTGACGACAGTCATCGCGATCACCGAACTCGTCACCGGTCCCGCCCCCTCCGGCGGCGCCGCCCTGCCGGCCTCCTTCAGCTGGGCCATCGCTGGCTGGCTGTGGATCACCGTGGTCTTCGCCAACCTCGCGGAGTCCGTCGCGGAGGGCCGCGGCAAGGCTCAGGCGTCGAGCCTGCGCAACAGCCGCACCAGCACCGTCGCCCACCTCGTGACCGGCTATGAAGCGTCAGCCGATCCCGGGGTCGCGGCAACGGCGACCACCGAGGTCGCCTCGGCCGATCTCACGATCGGCGACGTGGTGACGGTCACAGCCGGCGAGCTGATCCCCGGCGACGGCGACATCGTCTGGGGTATCGCTGCAGTCGACGAATCCGCCATCACCGGCGAGTCCGCCCCGGTCGTCCGCGAGTCGGGCGGCGACCGCAGCGCCGTCACCGGCGGTACCCGGGTTCTCTCCGACCGCATCGTCGTCGCGATCACCAGCCGGCCCGGCGAGACCTTCGTCGACCGGATGATCCGTCTCGTTGAGGGCGCCTCCCGGCAGAAGACACCGAACGAGCTGGCCCTCAACATCCTGCTCGCGAGCTTGTCGATCGTCTTTCTCGTGGTAGTCCTCGCCCTCAACCCTATGGCCGGGGTCGCCGGCGCCACCGTCAGCATCCCCGTGCTCGTCGCCTTGCTCGTCTGCTTGATCCCCACCACGATCGGCGCCCTGCTCTCGGCCATCGGCATCGCCGGCATGGACCGCCTGGTGCAGCGCAACGTGCTCGCACTGTCCGGCCGGGCAGTCGAGGCCGCTGGAGATGTCACCACCCTGCTCCTTGACAAGACCGGCACGATCACCTTCGGCAACCGTCGCGCAACGGATGTCGCGCCCCTCGTCGGCACAGACCCGGCCCGCCTCCTGCGGCTCGCCGGCCTGGCCTCGCTCAGCGACCCGACCCCGGAGGGCAGCTCAATCGTCGATCTCGCTGCCGAGGCTGGCCACCGCGACCAGGCGCCGGTCGGCACCACGGTCGTGCCGTTCACCGCTCAGACCCGGATGAGCGGCATCGACGCGCCAGACGGGTCGCAGGTACGCAAGGGTGCCGGGTCCGCGGTGATCGCCTGGGTCGAGGCGCAGACCCCGCTCACCGCTGGGCGCCGAGCCGAGCTCGATGCGATCGTCATGCAGATAGCGCAGAGCGGAGGGACGCCCCTGGTGGTCGCTGAGCAGAGCGCCGCGAATCAGAGCGTCACGAATCAGAGCGTCGCGAATCAGGGCACGGCCGGCGTCCGCTCGATTCTGGGGGTCGTGCACCTCAAGGACATCGTCAAGCCGGGGCTGCGCGAGCGTTTCGCCGACCTGCGCGCGATGGGCATCCGCACGGTGATGATCACCGGGGACAACCCGCTGACCGCGGCGGCGATCGCCGCGGAGGCCGGGGTCGACGACTTCCTCGCCGAGGCGACCCCCGAAGACAAGCTCGCCCTGATCCGGCGCGAACAGGAGGGCGGG
>JACMNE010000163.1 GCA_014378715.1 Microbacteriaceae bacterium | reverse complement strand
ATCATCCTCGCCGTGCTCGGCAAGACGACCGACGCCATTATCGGGCTTCTCGAGAGGTACCTGCTGAAGCGCTGGGGATAGGCTTCACCGATGTCCGACCCCGTCCCGAACGTGCTGCCGACCGTGCTCCTGACCGGATTCGAGCCGTTCGGCGGCGAGACCACGAACCCCTCCTGGACCGCCGTGCGGGGGGTGCTGGCCGCCTGGGACGGCGCGGCCGCGCTTCTCGCGCGGCGATTGCCTGTCGCCTTCGACCTCTCCGGCCCTGCCCTCGCCACCGCACTGGAGGAGACCTGCCCCGACATCGTCATCTGCGTCGGGCAGGCGGGCGGGGCCACCGGCATCCGCCTCGAGAGGGTCGCGATCAACCTCGACGACGCGCGCATCGCCGACAACACGGGTCACCAGCCGATCGACGAGCCGATCGTGCCGGGAGGTCCCTCCGCCTACTTCGCCACTCTGCCGGTCAAGGCCGCGGTCGCCGCGATCGGAGCCCTCGGCATCCCGGCCGAGGTGTCCCACTCGGCGGGCACCTACGCCTGCAACCACGTCTTCTACCTGCTGATGCACAAGCTCGAGCAGGCCGGCCACGGGGCGCGCGGCGGATTCGTGCATGTGCCATTCGGCCCCGACCAGACGGCAGGCACCGACCGACCGTCGCTGCCGATCGGGTCGATGGTCGCCGCGCTGACCGCGGTCGTCGAGACAGCGCTGTCCACCCGCACCGACCTCGCGGTCGTCGGCGGCGCACTGCACTGAGCGGCCTCACCCGGGGGAGCCGCCCCGCCCTGCCCGACTCCCGTACCCTGAGGGGGTGGCCGCGACATCCGCTGCCTCGAGGAAAGTCGGCTCGTGAACATCATCCTGCTCCGCAACTTCGTCCAGGTGGCCGACACCCTCGACTTCGGGCGGGCGGCCGCCGCCCTCGCGATCCCCCGCTCCAACCTCAACGCCTCCATCGCGCAGCTCGAGGCCGAGGTCGGCATCGAGCTGTTCGAGCGGGTCGACGGGGGAGTGCGCCTCACCGACGCCGGGGTCGCGATCCTCGCCGACGCCAGGGAGGAACTCGCCAACCCCACCGCGGCCACCTCGGCGAGGCGCGGGCAGGACGGCGGGCAGGACGGCGGAAAGCCGACCGGCGGCCAAGGCGGCGGAAAGTCCGGTGGCAACAGCTCCGGCGGCAAGGCGAAGGCCTCCAAGGGCAAGGGCCGCGCACCGGCGGTCAAGGGCCAGGCGGCGCCAGGCAAGCGCCGCCAGTCGCGCTGACCGGCAGCGCTGAGCTCAGCGCGGCCGGTACGCCAGGTAGACGACCCCGTCGGCGAATCGGCGCTCGTCGACCAGCTCCAGCTCGAGGTTCACCCCGTGCGGCAGGAATCTCGTGCCGCCGCCCACCAGGAGGGGGTTGAGGAACATCCGGTACTCGTCGACGAGGCCGGCCGCGATCGCGTGCGAGGCGAACGAAGCACCCCCAATGCCGACGTCGCGGTCGGCAGAGCGCACCATCGCCGCCACCGCGACCGGGTCGAAGCTGCGCGCGATCCGGGTGCGCGCGGTGT
>JACMNE010000033.1 GCA_014378715.1 Microbacteriaceae bacterium | reverse complement strand
GGCCGAAGACGAGACGGTCGAGGTCGGCACCGCCCTCGTGGTGATCGGCGACGGGTCGTCGTGCGGCGACGCGCCGGCGGGCGAGGCGGGAGGAGCGGGGGCCGCGGGAGCCGGGCCGGCTGCGGCCCCGCCACCGCCCGCCCCCCCACCCGCGACTCAGATCGTCGCGCCGCCCGCCGCTGCACCCGCTGCGCCCCCCGTCATCCCGGCTCCCGCCGCGGCCGCCCCGGCGCCCCCAGCAGCTGCAGCACCGGCACCGGCACCGGAAGCTCCCGCGGATCCTGCCCCGGCGGCTCGCGCGGCCGCGGCGGCTCCCGCGAACGCCGGCTACGTCACCCCGCTGGTGCGCAAGCTCGCCAGCGAACAGGGCGTCGACCTCACCAATGTCGTCGGCACCGGGGTCGGTGGCCGCATCCGCAAGGAGGACGTGCTCGCCGCAGCATCCGCTCCCGCCGCCTCGTCCGGCCAGGCCGCACCGGTCGTCGAGGTCTCACCGCTGCGGGGCACGACCGTGCCCATGTCGCGGCTTCGCAAGGTCATCGCCGAGCGCGCCGTCGCGTCGATGCAGGCGTCGGCCCAGCTCACGACGGTCGTCGAGGTCGATGTGACCCGGGTCGCCCAATTCCGAGACTCGGTCAAGGCCGAGTTCCTGGAGAAGTCGGGTGCGAAGCTCTCCTTCCTGCCCTTCTTCGCGCTTGCCGCCGTGGAGGCGCTCAAGGTGGTCCCGGTCGTCAATGCGACCATCGACGGCGACTCGATCGTCTACCCGGCCCACGAGAACCTGAGCATCGCGGTCGAGACCGAGCGCGGGCTGCTCACGCCCGTCATCCGCGACGCCAGCGAGCTCTCGCTCGCCCAGATCGCGCAGCAGATCGCCGACCTCGCGGCACGCACCCGCGACAACAAGCTCAAGCCCGACGAACTGGCCGGCGGCACTTTCACTCTCACCAACACAGGCTCGCGCGGCGCGCTGTTCGACACTCCCGTGGTGTTCCTTCCGCAGTCGGCGATCCTCGGAACCGGGATCGTCGTGAAGAAGCCCGTGGTGATCAGTCAGGGCGGAACCGACGCGATCGCGATCCGCTCGACCGTGTACCTCGCGCTGTCGTATGACCACCGCATCGTGGACGGGGCGGACGCCGCCCGGTTCTTGGTGACGATGAAGAACCGTCTCGAGGGCGGTGACTTCCAGGGCAACCTGGGTCTGTAGTCCGTCGAGCTTCTCCGGCCCGTCCACGCCATCCGGCGGGGCCGGGCCGGAGCTCGTTAACGGGGGGCATCGGTTAGTCTTGGTGAATGGTCGACATTGTCGTCACGGGGCTAAGCGCCAACTCCGTGCCGTATCTTGACGCTTTGGATCTGCAGCGGGCAACCCATGCCGCCGTGGTCGCAGGGCGGGCGCCGGATACTGTTCTCCTCCTCGAGCATCCCTCGGTCTACACCGCAGGGAAACGCACGGAGGCCTCAGAGAGACCGACGGACGGCACCCCCGTCATCGACGTCGATCGCGGGGGGAAGATCACCTGGCACGGCCCGGGACAGCTGGTGGGCTATCCGATCCTTCGCCTCGCCGCCCCCATCGATGTTGTCGGCTACGTCCGCCGCCTCGAGGGGATCCTCATCGACGTGTTGCAGGGCCTCGACATCGATGCCGACCGGGTCGCCGGACGCTCCGGCGTGTGGATGCGCGGCAACGACAAGATCGCCGCCATCGGCATCCGCGTCGCCTCCGGGGTGACGATGCACGGGTTCTCGCTCAACTGCTCGAACTCCTCCGAGGCCTACGACCGGATCGTCGCCTGCGGGCTGGCGGATGCGGGTGCCACGAGCATTTCGCGCGAGCTCGGCCGCACCGTGACGCCGTCCGACATCATCCCCGCCATCACCGCCCAGCTCTCCCGCTCCCTGACAACCGAGGTTTCCGTATGACGCACCCACCCGAGGGGCGCAAGATGCTGCGCCTCGAAGTCCGCAACGCCGAGACACCCATCGAACGCAAACCCTCGTGGATCAAGACCAAGGCGAAGATGGGCCCCGAGTACCTGCAGCTGCAGTCGCTCGTCAAGGAGGAGGGCCTCCACACGGTCTGCCAGGAGGCCGGCTGCCCCAACATCTTCGAGTGCTGGGAGGATCGCGAGGCGACCTTCCTGATCGGCGGCGCCCAGTGCACACGTCGCTGCGACTTCTGCCAGATCGACACCGGCAAACCGGCCGACTACGACCGCGACGAGCCCCGCCGTGTCGCCGAGTCGGTGACCGCGATGAACCTGCGGTACGCCACGGTGACCGGGGTGGCCAGGGACGACCTGCCGGACGAGGGGGCGTGGCTGCACGCCGAGACGGTCCGGCAGATCCACGACCGCAATCCGGGCACGGGCGTCGAGATTCTCGCGACCGACTTCTCCGGCAACCCGGATCTGCTCGCCGAGGTCTTCTCCTCGCGCCCTGAGGTGTTCGCCCACAACGTCGAGACGGTGCCGCGCATCTTCAAGCGCATCCGTCCCGCCTTCCGCTACGACCGCTCCCTCGACGTGATCACCCAGGCCCGCGCGGCGGGGCTCATCACCAAGTCCAACCTCATCTTGGGGATGGGCGAGGAGCGCTCCGAAGTCAGCCAGGCCCTGCAGGACCTGCACGACGCGGGCACCGACATCATCACGGTGACTCAGTACCTGCGCCCCACACCTCGGCACCTTCCCGTCGCCCGCTGGGTGCGCCCGGACGAGTTCGTGGAGATCAAGGAGGAGGCCGAGGAGATCGGGTTCCTCGGGGTTCTCGCGGGACCGCTCGTGCGCTCCAGCTACCGCGCGGGACGACTGTGGGCGACATCCATGGTCGCGAAGGGACGGGAGATTCCGCCCCACCTGAGCCACCTCGCCAACAAGGAGCTCGGCTTCGCCCAGGCTGTCTGACCCGGCACGTCACCCCGTCGTTCGCCCGGCCTGTCATCCGACCCACAGGTCTCGGATGCGCCATCCGGTGTCGCTCTTCAGGAGAAGGAGCGTCACCGGAGACGCATCCGGGTGACCGGGGACGGTGACCGCCAGGATCGCAGAGTCCCCCAGCCGCTCAGTGAGGGCGACCTCGGCGCCGGCCAGGCCGGTCGGCGCGTCCCTCTCACGGCGCTCGAGCAAGACGGATCCAGCGGCCACCGGATCGTCGCCCGTGATCGCCGCTCCCTGCGCCGCGTCGCCCTGTGCCCCGTCGCCCTGTGCCCCGTCGCCCTGCGCCGCTGCGTCGGCGGTTCCCTCCCCGACCTGGGAGTCACCCGCGGCCAGCGGCGAGGGGTCCCCCGACCGGGTCTCCTGGACGGTCCCGGAGTCGGGGGCCGCGGGCTGGGCGCGCCCGGCGGCGGGCAGGACCGTGAGCGCGGCCACCACGAGCATCGTCGAGGTCGCGAGCCCGGTCCAGAACGGCTTGCGCAGGTGCCACCGCACGCTGACCCTCCTCACCGCCGCGAACGCGTCGACGACACGGGCGAGCGGCTCGCCCCGCGAGGTGGCCTCCGCCCGCCCTCCGCCCGGTGCGGTCGCCACCGAGTGACGGTGCCTCGGGCGACCGATGTGCTCCTCTGCGGCCGCCGTTCCGTGCGCTTCGGCGAGCCTCAACGGAACGGCGGGCGCGTCGACGGCCGCTGAGAGCTTGACAGGGAGGGCCGGTGCAAGGCCGAAGACGAGTTCCTCGAGCCGACGGGGAAAGCCGGACGGGGACTCGAGCGGATCGGTCGTGGCGAGCCAGTCGCGCAGTCGAGCGGATGCGCCGGCTCGCTCCGGTGCGGTGCCGGGCCCTGATTCCGCGAGCACGGTGCTCACCAGTGCCGCGAGATCGGCCAGGTCGCGCCCGACCCCCGGGACGGCGGCGAGCCGTGCGTCGGGCAGTCCGGAAGGGCGGGAGTCGTGCGTGAAAAGAGTCGACCGCCCGAAGGAGGCCAGCACGGGTGCCCCATCGGGGTCGAACAGTACCGTTCGGGCACTGATCCCACCATGCGCGACCCCGACCGCGTGAAGGTCGCCGACCGCTGCCGCGATCGGGGCGAGGATCGTCACCGCCTCACCCACGGACAGCCGGCGGGAGGCGGACAGCAGCCGGGCGAGGGGGGCGGGTTCCAGCCGGGAGAGGATCAGCACCGGCCGGTTGTCGTGGGCCCGTCCGAGGTCGTCGATCCGCAGAAGGTGGCGGGAGCCCGCCGCGTTCGCCCGGGTGAGAGCGGCGATCTCCGCATCGATGCTGTCTGCTGTGGTCGGTGACCGGAAGGTCTTGACCGCGGCCGACTCGCCGCCGCCGGTAACGGGTCGTCCGAGATGCACGTCGGCGCGGGTTCCCGAGCCGAGCCTGCGCACGATGCGGTACCCGCCGACGATGTCCATCATCCGAGCATCGCGCGCGGGAGCGTGGCGGCGTGGTCACGGTGCCGATCCGTGGACCGCTGGCACCCCACATCCGCTGGGGAGGAAGGATCATCGTGGGGGGCAGGATGCGGCGGAGACCGTATCCTTGTCTCATGGCACGCAGCAAAGAGCCCAAGGCTCCGAAGAAACCCCAGGGTCCCGGCCGTCTGAAGCAGATGTACCAGGTCTTCAAGATGACCAAGAAGTACGACAAGAACGCGGTGTGGTTCATGCTCGTGGCCTTCCTGGTGCCCGTGGCGCTCGGGGTCGGACTCGCCTTCCTGCTCTCCCCCGGAAGCATCATCGGCCTCATCCTGTACATCATCGCCGGGGTGCTCGGCGGGTTCCTCGCCTTCCTGATCGTGCTCGGCCGCCGTGCGGAGCGGGCGGCGTACGGGCAGATCGAGGGCCAGCCGGGTGCTGTCGGTGCCGTGCTCAAGAGCTCCCTGCGTCGCGGTTGGATGGCCAGCGAGATGCCGGTGAACGTCAGCCCGAAGACCCAGGACGCGGTATATCGCGCCGTGGGTCGCGGCGGTGTGGTGCTGATCGGTGAGGGCCCCCGGACGCGCACCACGCGGATGCTCGAGGACGAGCGCCGCAAGGTCACGCGGGTTCTGCCGAACGTGCCCATCAATCTGCTGTTCGTCGGGCCGGACGCCGACTCGGTGCCGCTGCACAAGATCCCGGCGGCCATGAGCAGGTTCAAGCGGGCGCTCAACAAGGCGGAGATCTACGCCGTCAACAACCGCATCACCTCGCTGGGCAAGAGCGGCCTGCCGATCCCCAAGGGCGTCGACCCTATGCGCGCCCGCGCCGGCCGCCCGCGCTGACCCCGCGGGGCGGCAGGCGCGGCCCGTCAGACCCGGACGAGGATCGTGCCGGCGAGCCGGTCGTGCATGCCCCGCTGGTCCTTGTCCCAGATGGCGGCGGGGATCACGAGTGTCAGCAGCACGGAGCGCACGATCGGTCGCCAGAGTCCGACACGCCCGCCGGTTGCCGGCACCACCCTCATGCCCAGCAGCAGGTGACCGATGCCGCCGGAGACGAACAGGATCATCACCGTCTGGAAGACGGCGAAGATGAGGCTCGTGGCGAGTCCCTCGTTGCCGAAGAAGAAATAGGACACGCCGTAGGCGATCCCCCAGTCGATGCAGAGGGCCGCGAAACGGCGGCCGGGGCGCGCGATCGAACGCGGCCCTCTGGCAGGCAGGCCGAGCCGCTGGCCAGGCCACGCCTGGCTCGATGCGCCCGATGTCGGCCCTGGATTGTTCGCGAAGCTCATGGGGCCGAGTGTACGCAGGGAACCCAGCCGTAACCTGCCGGAAACAATCAGGACACCGTGAGGAAATCGGTGGTCGATAGCCTCAACGGAGGTTGCGTCCCGCAGCCGCACTCAGTTCCAAGCTCATTGGAGTTCCCTACATGTTCAGCGACTCTTCAGAGGTGCTCGCCTTTATCAAGGACACCGACGTCAAGTTCCTTGATATCCGCTTCACCGACCTCCCCGGTGTGCAGCAGCACTTCAACATCCCCGCGTCGACCGTCGATGAGGAGTTCTTCTCCGTCGGCCAGATGTTCGACGGCTCCTCGATCCGCGGCTTCGCGTCGATCCACGAGTCCGACATGCAGCTCATCCCCGATGTGACGACGGCGTACGTAGACCCGTTCCGCACCGAGCGCACGCTCATCATGATCTTCGACATCTACAACCCCCGCAACGGCGAGATCTACCACCGCGACCCGCGCCAGGTCGCCAAGAAGGCTGAGAAGTACCTCGCGTCGACCGGCATCGCCGATACTGCGTTCTTCGCCCCCGAGGCCGAGTTCTACATTTTCGACGACGTGCGCTTTGAGGTGAAGCAGAACTCCAGCTTCTACTCCGTCGATTCCGACGAGGGAGCCTGGAACTCGGGCCGTGTGGAAGAGGGCGGCAACCTCGCCAACAAGACCCCGTTCAAGGGCGGATACTTCCCGGTCAGCCCCGTCGACAAGCAGGCCGACCTGCGCGACGACATGAGCCTCAAGCTCATCGACGCCGGCCTCATCCTGGAGCGCGCCCACCACGAGGTGGGCACCGGCGGCCAGGCCGAGATCAACTACCGCTTCGACACCATGGTGCACGCGGCCGACGACCTGCTCAAGTTCAAGTACATCATCAAGAACACCGCCGAGCAGTGGGGCAAGACGGCCACATTCATGCCCAAACCGCTCTTCGGCGACAACGGCTCCGGCATGCACACCCACCAGTCCCTGTGGAACGACGGCAAGCCGCTGTTCTACGACGAGAGCGGATACGGCGGCCTGAGCGACCTCGCCCGCTGGTACATCGGTGGCCTGCTCAAGCACGCCCCCGCGGTGCTCGCGTTCACGAACCCGACGCTCAACTCCTACCGCCGGCTCATCCCCGGCTTCGAGGCGCCGGTGAACCTGGTGTACTCGGCCGGAAACCGCTCGGCGTCGATCCGCATCCCGATCACGGGCACGAACCCGAAGGCCAAGCGCATCGAGTTCCGCGCGCCCGACGCCTCCGGCAACCCGTACCTCGCCTTCGCCGCCCAGCTGATGGCCGGCATCGACGGGATCAAGAACCGCATCGAGCCTCACGAGCCCGTCGACAAGGACCTCTACGAGCTTCCGCCGGAGCGGGCCAAGAACATCCCGCAGGTTCCCGGCTCCCTCGCCGAGGCCCTCGACGCCCTCGAGGCCGACCACGAGTTCCTCATCGCCGGCAACGTGTTCACTCCCGACCTGATCGAGAACTGGATCGCCTACAAGCGCGAGAAGGAGATCATCCCGGCCGCGCAGCGCCCACACCCCTTCGAGTACGAGCTGTACTTCGGGGTCTAGTTCCCGATCTTGCACGAGGGTCCGCGCGAGCGGCAGAGGCTTCGGCCTCCGTCGTTCGTGCGGGCCTTCTGCGTTGGCGGCTGCGTTTGGCACCGTCACATGGTGGGGGCGAGCCGGGACAGCGCCGCGCTCTCGCGGGCGACCGGAGCGGCCGTGGCGCCGTCGGCCGGGGTGACGCCGAGTCCGGAATAGCGCCAGCCGGCGTCGCGCCAGGTGGCCGCGTCGAGGCAGTTGCGAGCGTCGATGATGACTGGCATCGAGACGAAGTCCACGAGCGCCACCGGGTAGATCTGCCGGAACTGCGCCCATTCCGTGAGTACGAGCAGCACGTCGGCGCCCGCCGCGGCCTCCTCGACCGAATCCGCGTAGGCGAGGGTCGGGAACATCCGCTGGGCCGTCCCGGTGGCCTCCGGGTCGACGATGACGACCCGGGCGCCGCGCAGGTGCAGGGCGGCCGCGACATTGAGCGCCGGCGAGTCGGGCACGTCGTCGGTGAGGGGCTTGAACGCGGCCCCGAGCACCCCGATGCGCCGGTTGAGCACCGAACCGCCAGAGGCCTCGACGGCGCGATCGATCACCAGCTTGCGCTGGGCCATAGTGATCTCATCGACCTGCTGCAGCAGCGAAGTGGCCGTCGTCGGGCCGAGCTCGCCGGCGCGGTTGGGGAGGGCGCGGATGTCCCGCGCCGCGTGCTCGCGACCGGGGCCCTCTCAGCAGGTTCCGGTCCGTTCGGTGAGACCGTGTGCCCCGATCAGGGGGCAATTCGTTTAACCGGAAATCGGCTCTGCTGCCGTGAATCAGGCGTGCCCCCCGGCGGGGAGAACCACGCTGGGACGGCCGGCTCCCCTGACATTCAGGGTACATAACGGGCCCTGTCCCCGGGCAGGGGCTGCACCTTCGCGACCCTGGTACAAAGCCGAGATGTTTGCCGGAACTTTACCTGCGCGAACCACTCCGGCCGCACCCGTGCCAGGTGAATCAACCGTAGAAGCGCTTCTCGAAGACGGCGCGGGCGAGCCGGGTGATGCGCAGGTAGTCTTCCTCGAGGCGGTTCGCCGACCCGGGTGGGTACTCCAGCAGCCTGGCGATGCCCTCGAGCTGCGGTCGGTCGACGGGGAGCACGTCGGTTGTGCGCACCATCCACAGCGTCATGACCGAGCGCACCCGCGAGGCGAAGATCCATGCCGTGCGGAGCTTGTCGGCCTCCTGGGCGGTGATGAACCCCTCGGTGGTCGCGACGGCCAGCGCGTCGAGTGTCGACGTTGTGCGCAGGCCCGGGATCCTCGCGCCGTGCTGCAGCTGCACAAGCTGCACGAACCACTCCACGTCGCTCAGCGAGCCGCGGCCGAGCTTGAGGTGCCTGGCCGGGTCGGCGGCCTGCGGCAGCCGTTCGGACTCGACGCGGGCCTTGATGCGCTTGACCTCGCGCACGTGCTGGTCAGCGATCGCGACGGGGAAGCGCACCTCGTCGGCGAGGTGCTCGAAGTCGAGCAGGAGTGCGGCGTCGCCGACCGCCCCCCTGGCCCGCAACAGCGCCTGCGCCTCCCAGGTGAGCGACCAGCGCCGGTAGTAGGCGCGGTAGGAGTCGAGGGAGCGCACGACGGGGCCGTTTTTGCCCTCCGGGCGCAAGTCGATGTCGAGGTCGAGTGGCAGGCGCAGGTCCTCGGTGCGGGCGACGAGGCCCGCGACGATCGCGTGGGCGCGCGCCGACGCCTCCTCCGGTGTCGCCGTCGTGGCGCGGTACACGTAGAGCACGTCTGTGTCTGAGCCGAAGCCGATCTCCCGGCCGCCATAGCGGCCCATGGCGATGATCCCGAACTCGATGCCGTCGTCGGGGGTGCGCACGAGGTCGAGAACCCCGGTGAGCAGGGTGGTGGTGATGTCGGAGAGCGCCCTGCCGAGCTTCTCGACGTCGATGAGTCCGAGGATTGCGGCGATCGCGAGGCGCAGCACCTCGCGGCGGCGGGCGGTGCGCAGGGCGAGGGCCGCGGCCTCCGGGTCGTCGTGCCTGGCGAGGGTGGCCCGGGCCTCCTCGAGCAGGTCAACCAGCGGGCGCGGGCGCAGCTCGTCCTCGTTCTCGAACCAGGCGGCGGCCTCGGGGATGCGCTCGAGGAGCACCCCGATGTAGCGGGCGGCGGAGAGCGCGTTCGTGAGCCGGTGGGCCGCCCCGGAGGAGTCCCGCAGCATCCGCAGGAACCAGTAGGACTCGCCGAGGTCGTCGCTCAGCCGGCGGAAGGCCAGCAGCCCGTAGTCGGGGTCGGCCCCGTCGGCGAACCACTGCAGCATCACGGGCAGGAGGTGCCGCTGGATCTGCGCGCGGCGCGAGACGCCTGAGGTGAGCGCCTGGATATGCCCGAGCGCCCCTTTGGGGTTGAGGAAGCCGATCGCGGCGAGCCGGGCGGCGGCCTGGTCGTTGCTCAGCGAGATGCCATCGTCGCGCAGCGCGGCGACGGCGGCCAGCAGCGGCCGGTAGAACAGGCGCTCGTGCAGGCTGCGCACGGCGTGCTTGGTGCGGTTCCACTGCACGGTGAGGTCGGTGCCGCTCGAGGCGAGGCCGGTCGCGCGCGCGAGAACCCGCAGCCCCTCCGGGTCGCTCGGCATCAGGTGGGTGCGCCGCAGTCTCGCCAGCTGCACCCGGTGCTCGAGCAGGCGCAGGAACCGATAGTCGCGGGCGAACTCCGCCGACTCGGCCCGCCCGATGTAGCCCTGCTCCGCGAGGGCTGCGAGGGCGGGCAAGGTGCCGGCCTGGCGGACGAGCTCGTCGGTCTGCCCGTGCACCAGCTGCAGCAGCTGGATCGTGAACTCGATATCGCGCAGGCCGCCCGGCCCGAGCTTGAGTTGCAGGTCGAGCTCGGCAGGCGGGATGTTGGCCGTCACCCGCTCCCGCATCCGCTGCACGGACTCGACGAAGTTCTCCCGCGCGGCGCTCGACCACACCTTGGGGGCGATCGCGCCGGTGTACCGCCGGCCGAGCTCGGCGTCGCCGGCGAGTGCGCGCGCCTTGAGCAGTGCCTGGAACTCCCAGCTCTTCGCCCACCGCTCGTAGTAGGCCAGATGCGAGTCGAGGGTGCGCACGAGCGCCCCGGCCTTGCCCTCCGGCCTCAGGTTCGCGTCGACCTCCCACAGGTCGGGTTCCGAGCCGAAGTCGTGCATCGACCGCATGACCGCCATCGCAAGTTTCGTCGCGATCTCGACGGCACGGTCGTTGCCGATCTCCCCCGAGCCCTCAGCCACAAAGATCACGTCGACGTCGCTGATGTAGTTGAGCTCGCGGGCCCCCGACTTACCCATCCCGATGATCGCGAGGCGGGTCGCCGCGACATCAGCTGCTGGGTATGCGGATGTCGCGCGGGCGAGTGCGATCGCGGCCTCGAGGGCTGCCGCCGCGAGGTCGGCGAGGGCGGCAGCAACGGTGTCGACGGCGGCGAGCGGGTCGGGGCGGGAGAGGTCCCAGGCGGTGAGCGCCGTGAGGTGCCGGCGGTAGCGCACCCGCAGGGCAGTGGAGCCGGACTCGCCGGTGATTGTGGCGACGCCGTCGACCGCGCCGACAGCGCCGAGCACGTCGAGCACGTAATCGTCGCGCGTGGGCGGTTGGGCGTACTCGGTGGCGAGCACGGCGAGTTGCGCGGGACGCCGGGCGAGAAACTCGCCAATGCCCGTCGACGCCCCGAGCACCCGAACGAGGCGGAGTGCGGCGTCGGGGTCGGCCAGGAGGGCGTCGACCTCGGCCGGCGCAGAGTCGAGCAGCCCGGCGAGCTGGCGCAGCGCGAGGTCGGGGTCGGCCGCGCGCGCGAAGAGCGGCACGATCTCGTCGACCTGGCGCTCCAGGCCGAGTGTGGCGAACCGGGCGTTCGCCGCCGCGAGCTCGGCGAACCCGAGCCGGGCGAGGTCGGTTAGCGTGCTGATGTGCCGCACCATCGGGGCAGTCCCTTCCTCATCGGTGCCTCACCGAGGCGACGCCTCGTGCTACAGCATCTCCAGGTTGCTCTTCAGCTCGAACGGGGTGACCTGGGCGCGGTAGTCCCGCCATTCCTGGCGCTTGTTGAGCAGCACGTAGTTGAAGACCTGCTCGCCGAGGGTCTCCGCGACGAGCTCGGACTCCTCCATGATCGACAGCGCGCGGTCGAGGCTGGCCGGGAGCTGCTTGTAGCCCAGGGCGCGGCGCTCGGCGTCGGTGAGGCTCCAGACGTTGTTCTCGGCCTCCGGCGGGAGCTCGTAGCCGTTCTCGATGCCCTTGAGCCCCGCGGCCAGCATGAGCGAGAACGCGAGGTAGGGGTTCGCGGCGGAGTCGATGGCGCGGTACTCCACGCGGGCGCTCTGACCCTTGCTCGGCTTGTACAACGGAACGCGCACGAGCGCGGAGCGGTTGTTGTGTCCCCAGGTGACGAAGCTGGGCGCCTCGTCGCCGCCCCACAGGCGCTTGTAGGAGTTGACGAACTGGTTGGTGACGGCGGTGATCTCGGGGGCGTGCGTGAGCAGGCCTGCGATGAACTGGCGGCCGATCTTCGACAGCTGGTATTGGGCACCGGCCTCGAAGAACACATTGGTGTCGCCCTCGAAGAGCGACATGTGGGTGTGCATGCCGGAGCCCGGCTTGCCGGAGAGCGGCTTGGGCATGAACGTCGCGTACACGCCCTGTTCGATCGCCACCTCCTTGATGACGGTGCGGAAGGTCATGATGTTGTCGGCGGTGGTCAGCGCGTCGGCGTAGCGCAGGTCGATCTCGTTCTGACCGGGCCCGGCCTCGTGGTGGCTGAACTCGACCGAGATGCCGAGGTCCTCCAGCATCCGTACGGAGCGGCGACGGAAGTCGTGGGCGGTGCCTCCTGGCACGTTGTCGAAGTAGCCGGCGGAGTCGACCGGCTGGGGGCCGTCCGCGCCGTACTGCGAGCTCTTCAACAGATAGAACTCGACCTCGGGGTGCGTGTAGAAGGTGAAGCCGCGGTCGGCGGCCTTCGCGAGGGTGCGCTTGAGCACGTTGCGCGGGTCGGCGACGGCCGGCTGCCCGTCGGGCGTCGTGATGTCGCAGAACATCCGCGCGGTGGGGTCGATCTCGCCACGCCACGGCAGGATTTGGAACGTCGTCGGATCGGGGTGGGCGAGGACATCCGCTTCATAGGAGCGCGTGAGCCCCTCGATGGCGGACCCGTCGAAGCCGAGACCTTCGGCGAATGCGCCCTCGACCTCGGCGGGCGCGATGGCGACCGACTTGAGGGTGCCGACCACATCAGTGAACCAGAGACGGATGAACTTCACGCCTCGCTCTTCAATGGTGCGAAGAACGAAGTCACGCTGCTTGTCCAATGGGCCCCTCTTCAGTCACGTCCGGGGCCGAGCGCCCGCCACTATTAGGCTACTGGCTATGCCCCGTCTTCGCTTGGCGCTCGCCCAGACCAACCCCGTCGTCGGCGACCTCGTCGGCAATGCCGCCCAGATCGTCCAGGCTGCTCGCGCGGCGTCGGAGGCGGGGGCTGACGTGCTCGCGGTCGGCGAGATGGCCCTCTCCGGCTACCCGATCGAGGACCTCGCGTCGCGTCCGAGTTTCCTCGCCACGGCCAGCCGGGCCGTCGCCACACTCGCCGAGTCGCTCCAGGACGAGGGCCTCGGCGACCTCGTGGTCATCGTCGGCCACCCCGACGGACCCTGGGAGCCGCGCCTGCTCGGCACGAGCAACGCCCCGACCGCGATCGCCCAGAACTGCGCGAGTGTGCTGCAGAACGGGCGCGTCGAGGCCCGCTATGCCAAGCACCACCTTCCCAATTACTCGGTCTTCGACGAGTACCGCGTGTTCATCCCCGGTGACGACCTGCTGGTGCTGCGCATCAAGGGGGCGGATGTCGCGCTCATCGTCTGCGAGGACCTGTGGCGCGACGGCGGACCCCTCGGACGTGTGCTCGAGGCCGACGCCGGCCTGCTCGTTGTCATCAACGCCTCCCCGTTCGAACGCGACAAGGACGAGGTGCGGGTGCCGCTCGTGACCCGCCGCGCCGTCGAGACCAACACCACCGTCGCGTACGTGAACATCGTCGGCGGCCAGGACGACCTCGTCTTCGACGGTGACAGCGTCGTCGTCGACGGCACCGGCGCGATCCTCGCCCGCGCCCCCCAGTTCGCCGAGCACCTGCTCGTCGTCGACCTCGACCTGCCCGACGCGAACCCCGACGCCGACCTGCCGGGCAACGTGCAGCGGGTGAGCCTGCAGGTGCCGGAGCGCGCGCTCGGGCACCTCGCCGCCGAGGTGACGCAGCTGCCCGACGACAACGAGCAGCTCTGGAACGCCCTGGTGCTGGGCCTGCGCGACTACGTGCGCAAGAACGGCTTCCGCAGCGTCATCCTCGGGCTGTCCGGTGGCATCGACTCGGCCGTCTGCGCCGCGATCGCCGCCGACGCCATCGGCGCCGACCACGTGCACGGGGTGTCGATGCCGAGCCAGTGGAGCTCCGACCACTCCCGCAGCGACGCGGACGACCTCGCCGACAACATCGGTCTGCATTACAGCACCGAGGCGATCGCCGGCCTCGTCGAGCCGGTCGAGACGCAGTTGGCCCTGACCGGTATCGCCGCGGAGAACCTGCAGGCACGGATGCGGGGGGTGATCCTGATGGCGAAATCCAACATGGACGGCCACCTCGTGCTCACCACCGGCAACAAGACTGAGCTTTCCGTGGGCTATTCCACCATCTACGGCGACTCGGTCGGCGGCTTCGCCCCGATCAAGGACGTGCCGAAGCTCCTCGTCTGGGAGCTCGCGCGCTGGCGCAACGCCGCGGCCGCGGCCAGGGGCGAGACGCCGCCGATCCCCGAGGGCTCGATCACCAAGCCGCCCTCGGCGGAGCTGCGCCCCGACCAGACCGACCAGGACTCGCTACCGCCCTACGAGCTCCTCGACGCGATCCTCGACGCCTACATCACCAGGTCGCTCGGGCGCGATGACGTCGTGGCGCTCGGCTTCGATGCGGAGACGGTGGACTTCATCACCACCCTCGTCGACCGCTCCGAGTGGAAGCGGAGGCAGGGCGCGATCGGACCGAAGATCTCCGGCATGGCATTCGGGCGCGACCGCCGGTTGCCGATCACCTACCGGCCGACCGAGTAGTCGCCCACCCCAGCCAACCAACCAGCCAGCCAACCAGCCAGCCAACCGGCCCAACCCAGCCACCCACGTGCACCGACGCCGTCGCAGCCAGGAGAACCATGACCGATCCATCCGCCGCCTCACAGGCCGCATCCGCCGCCGCCACTCAGGCCGGACTCAAGAAGGTGCGCACCAGGCACTTCCAGTCCGCGAAGGACAACGGGGTGCCGATCACGGGCCTCACCAGCTACGACATGCTCACCGCCGGCATCTTCGACCGGGCCGGCATCGACTTCCTGCTCGTCGGCGACTCGGCCGGCAACACCGTCTTCGGCTTCGACACGACCCTGCCGGTGACGGTCGATGAGCTCATTCCCCTGACCCGTGCGGTCGCCGGGGCAGTGTCCCGCGCCTTCGTCGTCGCGGACATGCCCTTCGGGTCATATGAATCGAGCCCGGAGCAGGCGCTGCACACGGCGTTCCGGTTCATGAAGGAGACCCACGCACACTCGGTGAAGCTCGAGGGCGGTGTGCGCAGCGCGGAGCAGATCCGGAGGATCGTCGAGGCGGGCATTCCCGTGATGGCACACATCGGATTCACCCCGCAGAGCGAGCACGGCCTCGGCGGGCACATGATCCAGGGCAGGGGGGAGGGCGCCGAGGCGCTCATCGCCGACGCGCTTGCGGTACAGGGGGCCGGCGCGTTCGCCGTGGTGCTCGAGATGGTGCCGTCCGAGGTGGCCAAGAGGGTGACCGAGCTGCTCACGATCCCGACGATCGGAGTCGGCGCGGGCCCCCACGTCGACGGCCAGCTGCTGGTCTGGACCGACTGGGCCGGCCTCACTCCCGGACGCATCCCCAAGTTCGTCAAGCAGTACGCGGACCTGAGCGGCGTGCTCACGACCGCCGCTCAGACCTACATCGCGGATGTCGCGTCCGGCGCCTACCCTGCCCCGGAACACGAATACGGCGACTAGCCCGTCAGTCTGCGCGTACCGGATCATCAATCAGGAGTGCGGCGCGCCTGGCCGCCCGCCGTGCTTTCATTATTCAGGAGAGCACGCGGCGGCTCGACAAATTCTTGTGTCAGATGAGCGGATATGGCGGATTCTGTCGCCATTTCAGCCATTAGCGCACGATTCACGCGAGACGCCACTCCGCGACATCCGCTTCTCCTGAGTGATGAACGGGTCAGTTGCCGCGGGCGTCCTCCTCGGCCCACTTGCGGGCGCGCTCGCGGATGATCTCGGGCGCGCGGGCGGCGTCCTCTTTCGTCGCGAACGGGCCGTCTCGCTCGCTGCCGAGCGACTGCGCGCCCTCCTCTACCTCGCCAGTGCGCCGGTTGTAATACCACTCCGTCATTTCTGCCTCCCTGGGTCAACCTAGAATTGAGCCTATGCCTCGGGAT
>JACMNE010000032.1 GCA_014378715.1 Microbacteriaceae bacterium | reverse complement strand
GGTGCCGATGTCGTCACCGGCGAGAGCGGATGCCACCTGCGGGGTCGAGGCGAGCAGGACGGGAGTTCCGGAGGCCGCGGCGAGGTGGGCCGCGGCCACCTTGGTGACGGCGCCTCCCGTGCCGACCCCGGTGAATCCAGCGTCGCCGAACTCCACACCGGCGAGCCGGTCGCCGAAGGGCACATGGTGGATTGCGCTGGCACCCGGAGTGCCGGGCGGTTTCGTGTAGAGGGCGTCGATGTCCGAGAGCAGCAGCAACAGGTCGGCCTGCACGAGCTGCGCGACGAGGGCGGCGAGGCGGTCGTTGTCGCCGAAGCGGATCTCGTGCGTGGCGACCGTGTCGTTCTCGTTGACGATGGGCAGGATCCGCAGTCCGAGCAGCCTCTCCATGGCCCGCTGGGCATTGCTGCGGTGCACCGGGTTCTCGAGGTCCCCCGCGGTGAGCAGCACCTGGCCGGCGACGATCTCGTAGCGGTCGAGGCTGTCCTGGTAGCGGTAGATCAGCAGGTTCTGACCGACGGCCGCCGCCGCCTGCTGCGTCGCGAGGTCGGTGGGACGGGAGTCGAGCTTGAGGTACGGCATCCCCGTAGCGATGGCACCGGAGGAGACGAGGACCACGTCGGAACCGCGTGCGTGCGCGGCAGCCAGGGCATCGACGAGCGGGGCGACCTGTCCGGCGTTTGCTCCGCTGATCGAGGAGGACCCCACCTTCACGACGATCCGGCGTGCCGTCGGTATCCCCGCACGGTCCCGCACAGCCGAGGCCCTGGGCTGTGGGTCCCTGACCCGGTCAATCATCCGAGCTGGAGGCTCCGCCGGTCTCGGCATGGTCGGCACCGTCGGGGCCGTCGGCAGCGTTGGCGGTGCCTGAGCCGGTCGCGACCGGCCGCTCGACCTCGAACCCGTCGTCGTCGGTCCACATGCCCGCGCCGCGCTCACGGGCGAGCTCGTCGCGGGCGGCCGTCTTCGCGTCCATCCGCTCGAGGTAGGTCTCGCGGCGGCGTCCGTGCGTCGGGCGGCTCGCCTCACCGAGGCGAGGGTCGCTTCCGCGCGGGGCCGTCGCCAGCTCGGCGGTGGAGCTGAGGGTCGGCTCCCAGTCGAAGACATTGGCGTCCTTGCCGATGATCACGGTGGACCCCGCGACCGCACCGGCGCGGAACAGCTGGGTCTCGACGCCGGCCCTGGCGAGTCGGTCGGCGAGGTAGCCGACGGCCTCGTCGTTGGTGAAGTCGGTCTGGGCGACCCAGCGCTCCGGCTTCTCCCCCACGACTCGGTAGATGTTGCCACCCGATCCGCCCTCGACCTTGATGACGAACCCGGCATCGTTCACGGCGCGCGGGCGCATCACGATCCTGGCCTTCTCTGGCTCGGCGGCCTTGACAGCGCGGCCCTCGGAGACAAGCTCACCCAGTGCGAAGGACAGCGTGCGGAGTCCCTCGTGGCTGACGGTGGAAATGTCGAAGACGCGATACCCGCGAGCCTCGAGCTCCGGGCGCACGAGCTCGGCGAGCTCGCGGCCCTCCGGCACGTCGATCTTGTTCAGGGCGATGAGCTGGGGACGCTCGAGCAGCGGGAGCTGGCCCTCAGGGACGGGGTAGGCGGCGAGCTCGCCGAGAATGATGTCGAGGTCGCTGATCGGGTCGCGGCCCGGCTCCAAGGTGGCGCAGTCGAGCACGTGGAGCAGCGCGGTGCAGCGTTCGACGTGGCGCAAGAACTCCAGGCCGAGGCCTTTGCCCTCGCTCGCGCCCTCGATGAGGCCGGGCACGTCGGCGACGGTGTAACGCGTCTCGCCGGACTCGACGACGCCGAGGTTGGGGTGGAGGGTGGTGAAGGGGTAGTCAGCGATCTTCGGCTTAGCGGCGGAGATCGCGGCGACGAGGCTGGACTTGCCGGCCGAGGGGTAGCCGACGAGGGCGATGTCGGCGACGACCTTGAGCTCGAGGAGCACGTCGCCCTCCCAGCCGGGAGTGCCGAGCAGCGCGAACCCGGGGGCCTTGCGCTTGGTGGAGGCGAGCGAGGCGTTGCCGAGTCCGCCCTGGCCGGCCGAGGCGACAACGAAGCGCACACCCGGCTCGGCCATGTCGATGAGCTCATCACCATCGGTGGACTTCACGACGGTGCCGACGGGCACCAGGAGCACCATCTCGTCACCGTGGTAGCCAGCGCGATTGTCGCCCATGCCGGGGCCGCCGTGCGGGGACACCCGGTGCGGGGACCGGTGGTAGCCGAGGAGGGTGGTGGTCTGCGTGTCGCTGAGGAGAACGATGTCGCCACCGTTGCCGCCGTTGCCGCCGTCGGGGCCGGCGAGGGGCTTGAACTTCTCGCGCTTGACCGAGACGCAGCCGTTGCCGCCGTGTCCCGCCTTGAGGTGCAGAGTGACCTGGTCGACGAAGGTAGCCATGATCGCGCTCCCTTCGTGCCGCACTGCGGCGATCGTGATGAATGGTTCTGGAAGAAGTTGCCGGGTTAAACAGTGAAGGCGAGCCGAAGCTCGCCCTCATTGCAGGTGGTGCGCGGCCTCGGACGTGTTAGGCGAGGACCGATTCGGCGACAGCGAGGTCGGCGACGACAATGTTGACGACCTTGCGGCCGCCCTTCGCACCGAACTGGACCGAGCCGGCGGAGAGGGCGAACAGGGTGTCGTCCTTGCCACGGCCGACGTTCACGCCGGGGTGGAAGTGCGTGCCACGCTGGCGCACGATGATCTCGCCCGACTTGACGACCTGGCCGCCGAAGCGCTTGACGCCGAGGTACTGCGCATTGGAATCGCGACCGTTGCGAGTGGAGCTTGCGCCCTTTTTGTGTGCCATGAGTATTCAGCCCCTACTTGTACTGGTGAGAAGAAATTTACTTGATGCTGGTGATCTTGACGCGGGTGAGCTCCGAGCGGTGGCCCTGGCGCTTCTTGTACCCGGTCTTGTTCTTGAACTTCTGGATGACGATCTTCGGGCCACGGAGGTCGCCGACGACCTCGGCCGTGACCGTGATCTTCGCGAGCTCGGTCGCGTCATGCGTGATCGATTCTCCGTCGACGAGCAGCACGGGGGCCAGCTCGATGTTGCCGTTCTTGTCGGCCTTGATCCGGTCGAGGACGACGATCGTGCCGACCTCCACCTTTTCCTGACGACCGCCGGCGCGCACAACTGCGTAAACCACTTGGAACCCTAACTATTTGGATCTGATTCACTCAGACAAAAGACATCGGCGTGGAGAGCGGGCTGAGCCCGGCACACACCAAGGAGCAACGATACTCGACTCGGACCCGCGGAGCAAACTCCGCGTGTCGGACCGTTCGACTACAGGTCGATCATTCCCTCGACCGGATAGTCACGTTCGCGATCCCGTAACCATACCCATTGGAGCACACCTCCGAGCACAATCAGCGGAAGCGCGTCGATAATCGTCGAACCGGCGCGTTGGATCGTCGAGATCGCGTCCTGCGCGACCGCGGTGAGGGCGAACTGGCCACTCCCTCGATCGCCGAGTGCCAGGGCGGCGCTGACGAGCACGATCACGAGACCGACCAGCACAACGGCCACGGCACCGACGGCAGCGGCCAGGAGGATACGGGTCAACACGTGGGCGAGCCGCAGTTCCGCGGCGACCGGGGCGAGCTGCCAGAGGCAGAGGAAGACGCCGAGGCACAGGGGCAGCACGCCGCTGAGCGAGGCCAGGGCAGCGCGCTCGAGGTAGGCGGGCACAACCTCTGCCGGCAGGCGCATCGCAGGGGCCACCGCGAGGGCGATGAGGGACTGCAGCACCTGCTGGAGGACGCCGGCGAGGAAGATGCCGGCCGATGTGACGAGGGCGACGACACCGCCGCGCCTCCTGATTCCGACGCGTCTGGGCATCCGCTTCCCTCCTAGACTCGCTGCATGACCGTGCTCATCGACCAGCCTAGGTGGCCTGCGCACGACACACTCTGGTCGCATCTCGTCAGCGACGACTCGCTCGACGAACTGCACCGGTTCGCGGCGTCGGCGGGGATCACCCCGCGCGGGTTCGACCTCGACCACTACGACGTGCCGGCCGAGCGCTACGCGCAACTGGTGGCGGCAGGGGCGCGGCCCGTCACCAACCGGGAACTGGTCGTCGCCCTGCGTGCGAGCGGGCTGCGGGTGAGCCAGCGGGAGCGTCGAGGCCGCTGACCGCAGCGGCCCCGCGGCGGCTCCCACCGCCGCGGCCGGGAAACCGCGCCTCCCGGGAGACCACGCCCACCAGGAGACCGAGCTACCAGGAGACCGCGAATCCCGCGACGCTGCCGAGCACGGTGCCCGTGGCGATGTCGATCACGATGGAGGCCACCGTCGTCGACATCGGGTCGACCGGGGAGCCGTCGGAGACACTCGTCGACACGTCGGGCACGATCGTGACCGCGGCGTACTGTCCGTTTGGTGAGACGGAGAAGTCCTCGATGCTCCCGCGGCCCTCGAGGCTCTCGTACAGGACCCGGGACTCGGAGCCCGTGTCGAGCACGAGGTAACTCGCGAACCGTCCGGTGCCCGCCGTGAACACGGCGACGCGCTGCACCCGTTCGAGCCCGTCGCCGAGGAGAGCGATCTCGCCCCCGAACGGCTGTTCTCCTCGCACGGGCGAGGCCTCGAGCCGCGACTCGATGCCATCGGCCAGCGTCAGCGCGAGAGATCCGAAGACGTCGCCGACCACGAGCACCGTACCGTCGGGCGAGGCACTGTCGAGGCTCGCGTAGCTGCCGACCGGAACCACCGGCTCGCTGCCGGTCAGGTCGGCGAGGAGAAGGTCGTCGTCGGTCGTCCGGATCGCGGCCGTGGCCGAGTCGGGCAGGAACAGCCAGTCCATGGTCTGCACAGGGGTGCCGTCGAGGGCCGGGACTGGGGTGGGGGTCTGCTCGCCGGCGAGATCGACGCCATACAGTTCGTTCTCCGCACCCGTCGCCGCGATCGAGACGGTGAAGCCGAGCACCCCGAGGGTGCGGGATCCGGCGAGGTGGTCGATGACCGCGCCCGGCGGAAGCACCATCTCGTCCCGGGTACCGTCGGTGCGGCTCACAACCGTGACCGTACTCGTGCCGTCGTCGCGGGTCGAGGCGACGACGAGCACCCGGTCGAACTCGGCGAAGGAGGCGATCCGCTCCCCAGTGAACAGCACGTCGCGGTCGCCGCCAGAGACGCTCGTGCGCACGATGGTGTCCTGGCCGCCGGGCGACCCGGCGCGGTCGAGATAGGTGAAGGTCGCGACATCCGTTCGAAAGGAGGTCTCGAAGTCGGCGGCGCGATCCTGGTAGAGGCTCGTGACTCCGCTGATGGAGATGCGGTAATCGGTGGCGGAGTCGAGGCGGTTCGCGAACTGGACCGCGATCACATCGCCGCTCGTCGACACGGACACGTCGGCGGCGGGGGTGACGGTGACCTGGTCGGCGTCGACCCGGGCGACCGGCTGGTTGGCGAAGAACCGCACCTGCTGGTCGTCGGCCGCCACGAGCCGCGCGGTGTCGAGCTGGGTCGAGGAGAGCTTGGGCCCCTGGATCCAGGCCAGGGTGGCGAAGACGGCGCAGACCAGAAGCAGCGCCGAAACGGTCGCGGCGAGAGTGGTGCGGAATCCCCCGCCGACCAGGCGCCGGACCACGCTCCCCACCGGCGCCGCGTCGGCGGGTCGTTCCCTCGCCATCCTGACCCCGCCGCGCCGTCCCGCTAGCTCCCCGCCCCGTCGACCGGGGCCGACACTGTGCCGGCTGACGAGGCGCGGCGCGAGACGCGGGCGCGTCCCTGCCCGGCCGGGCGCGGCTCGGGGAGGGCGTCGAGCACGGAGTCGAGGATCTGCTCCGCGTCGAGGGTGGAGATCTTGCGGGGCGGCCGGGATGTCGACGCGGACGGGATGTCGACGACGACACGCTCCACGATCGGCGGCAGGGCGACGGGCTCGAAGCTCGGGGCGCGCGTGGCATCGACGGGCGTCTCCGCCGTCTTCTCGACCACATTCTCCCGCGTGTTCTCCGCCGTCGTCTCCACGACGGGCTCGAAGACGATCCGGCGGGCGGCCGGAAGTTCGACGAGCGGGGGCACCACGGTATCCGCGTCGATCGGCACGATGTCGACGATGACGGGAGCGGATGTCGCGTCGCTCGAGTGCACGATCGTCGAGGTGGCGATCTTGGCGAGGGCGCTGCGGGCATCATCCGTGATGGCATGCGTGCCGTTGCCCTGCTTGGACGAGCCGGAGCCGTTCTGGCCGCCCTGCCCGTTGGCGGACCCGGTGGACTGCCCGTTGCCGCCCTGGTTGCCGGACTGCACGTTGCCGGACTGCCCGGCGCCCGCCTGGCCGTTGCCCTGCTTGCGGCCGCGGCGGCCGGTCTCGGGCTGCGGGGACTGGCGGTGCTGGGTGTCCGGGTCGTGGTGGATGATGATGCCGCGGCCGGCGCAGGTCTCGCAGTTCTCGCTGAACGACTCGATGAGCCCCAGTCCCAGCTTCTTGCGCGTCATCTGAATGAGGCCGAGCGAGGTGACCTCGGCGACCTGGTGCTTGGTGCGGTCGCGGCTGAGGCACTCGACGAGGCGGCGGAGCACCAGGTCGCGGTTGGACTCGAGCACCATGTCGATGAAGTCGACGACGATGATGCCGCCGATGTCGCGCAGGCGCAGCTGGCGCACGATCTCTTCAGCAGCCTCGAGGTTGTTCTTGGTGACGGTCTCCTCGAGGTTGCCGCCCGAGCCGACGAACTTGCCGGTGTTGACGTCGACGACGGTCATGGCTTCGGTGCGGTCGATCACGAGCGAGCCACCGGACGGCAGCCAGACCTTGCGGTCCAGGGCCTTCTCGATCTGCTCGGAGATGCGGTAGTCGTCGAAGGAGTCCGCGGTGCCCGCGTAGCGCTCGATGCGGTCGATGAGGTCGGGGGCGACCTGCTCGAGGTAGGTCGAGATGGTGCCCTCGGCCTCCTCGCCCTCGATGACCAGCTTCTGGAAGTCCTCGTTGAAGACGTCGCGCACGATCTTGACCAGCAGGTCGGGCTCGCTGTGCAGGAGCGCGGGGGCCTGGACGCCGTCGATGGTCTCGCTGATCCGGGTCCACTGCGCCGTGAGGCGGTTCACATCGAGGGTGAGCTGCTCGTCGGTCGCGCCTTCTGCGGCCGTGCGCACGATGACGCCGGCGTTGTCTGGCAGGACCTCCTTGAGGATCTTCTTGAGGCGCGCGCGCTCGGTGTCGGGCAGCTTGCGGCTGATCCCGTTCATCGAGCCGTTGGGCACGTAGACAAGGTAGCGGCCGGGGAGGGATATCTGGCTCGTGAGCCGGGCTCCCTTGTGGCCGATCGGATCCTTGGTGACCTGCACGAGCACCTTGTCGCCCGGCTTGAGCGCCAGCTCGATGCGGCGCGCCTGGCTCTTGCCGTCGGCGGAGTTCTCCGCCGCGGCCTCCCAGTCGACCTCGCCCGAATACAGCACGGCGTTGCGGCCGCGGCCGATGTCGACGAACGCGGCTTCCATGCTGGGCAGCACGTTCTGCACACGGCCGAGGTAGACGTTGCCGATGAGGCTCGCCTCGGCGGCCTTTGCGACGTAGTGCTCGGAGAGCACCCCGTCCTCGAGCACACCGATCTGGATGCGTCCGAACTTGGCGCGGACCACCATGACCCGGTCGACGCTCTCCCGGCGGGCGAGGAACTCGGCCTCGGTGATCACGGGGCGGTGGCGGCCGGCGTCGCGGCCGTCGCGGCGGCGCTGCTTCTTCGCCTCGAGGCGGGTGGAGCCCTTGATGCGCTGCGGCTCGGTGATGAGCTCCGGCTCCGGGCGCGGGGCGCGCACCTTGACCACGGTGTTGCGGGGATTGGAGGATCCGGTGTCGCGGTCCTCCTCGCCGGTGCGGCGGCGAGAGCGGCGGCGCACGGTGGTCGACTCGTCGTCGTCGAGGCCGCCGTTGTTGCGGTCTTCGTTGCCGTTGCGGTTGGCGTCGCGATTGTTGTCGTTGCCGCCGCGGTTGTCGTTGCGGCCGTCGTTGGTGTTATTGCCGTTGTAGTTGCCGCGGGTGTTCGTGCCGCGGGTGTTGTTCCCCCGGTCGTCACGGTCGTTGCGGTCGTCCCGGTTGTCGTCGCGGCGGTTGCCGTCACGACGGTCGTCGCGGTCGTCGTCGCGCGACGAGCGCTGGGCGTAGACCGGGAGGTCGGGCGCCTGGAACAGCAGCGAGGTCGAGGGGCGGGACAGGGCAGCGGATGTCGCCGGCTGCGCTACGTCGTCGCCCGTGGCCTCCTGGGCCGCTGCGTCCTCGGCATCGCCGCCCAGGATCGCGTCCGCCGTGGCCTCGTCAGCTCGAGCCGCGGCTGCGGCCTTCGCGCGGCTGGACCGGGTTCCGGGGGCCGTGCCTGTCGAGCGCGGTGCGCGAGTTCGGGGGGCCTTCGCCGGGGCGCCGCCTGAAGTGGCATCTGCAGCCGTGGCATCTGCAGCCGTGGCATCTGCAGCCGTGGCATCTGCAGCCGTGGCGTCCCCAGTGGCGTTCGGGTTCTCTGAAGTGGTATCCACGGGGGTGTCCTCGCCGGTCGATGCTGCTGCCGCCTTCGCCGCGGTGTTCCGCGTGCTGGCGCGACGGGCCGGAGCCTTCGTCCGCGCCGCAACGGGTGCATCGTTCGCGGACCCGGTCGATGGGGTGTCGGTGGGGGCTGCTCCGGCAGCTGCCGGCTCCGCCTGGGGTGCGGTCGCGGGGGGCACAGTCACGGGGGGCACGGTCGCCTCGGGTGCCGTCGGGTGACTGGTCACGGGTGCCTGGCCGGCCACATCCGCGCTTCTGGCCCGGCGTCCACCGAACAGTCCCTTGCGTTTGCGTGGCGCTTCGTCGTTGTTGTCGTTGTATTCCACCATTGCTGGTGCACTCCTAGCCCGCACCGGCCAGCCGCGCTGTCCGTCGGGTACTCTCTCGTGCGAGTTCCGACCTCCGGCCGTTGCCCGCTAATTCTTTTCGTTGCGCCACCGGCCAGGTGCGTCGCGCCTCGCGATTCACGAGTGGCGTTCATTCTGCGTGTCAACCCGGGATTGCTGGCCCGGGATGTCTGGCCCTGATGGCGATCGTCTTCGGTCTCACTGTTCGGAGCTGGCTATCCGACGCTTCCGTGATGGAGCGGTCCGGTTCACTGCCCGGAAAGCCTTCTTTGGCGTCGATCCGAGCGCGGCTCGGGTGACTTACTCAAATTATCGCATGCCCGGCCAGAATAGGCGCATTCACCGCGTGCAATAATCCAGTGTGCCGCTCGTCTCCCCCGCAAAACGCCCCACCGCACTCGCGATTTTCCTTGTGTTCACGGGAATCGTGGGACTGATCGCCGCATTCGCCCTGACCATCGAGAAGTTCGCCGCGGCGGCGGACCCCGGGGTGAAGGCCGGCTGCGATTTCAGCATCGTGGTGCAGTGCGGCAAGAACCTCGCATCCGCTCAGGGGTCGTTGTTCGGGTTCCCCAACCCGCTGATCGGACTCGTGGGCTTCGGCGTCCTCGCCGCCATCGGCATGTCGATCCTCGCCGGGGCGCGGTTCGCGCGCTGGTTCTGGATCGCCCTCAACGTGGGAATGCTCGCCGCCTTCTGCTTCGTGGTGTTCCTGATCATCACGAGCATCTACTTCCTCGGCACGCTCTGCCCTTGGTGCATGGTCGTGTGGTCGGTGACGATCCCGGCGTTCATCGCGGTCACGCTCTTCAACGTGACGACCGGGGTGATCCCCCTGCCCTCCGGTGCACGCCGGGTGATCGGAGCGGCCTACGGCTGGGTGCCGTTCATCGCGATCCTCAGCTACATCGTGATCGCGGTGCTCGCGCAGCTGCGCCTCGACGTGATCGCCTACCTGTAACGGTCCCGTTCAGAGAGCGGATGCCGGGATACCGCCGCATCGCGCGTGGCCGACCTGTCGTCGGACACACGCGATCGCGTATCCACGCACTGGCGCGGGCCGGCGTGCGGCCCGACGAGGGGTCAGTCGAACCAGAGGGCCAGCTCGCGGGCGGCGGACTCCGGCGAGTCCGAGCCGTGCACGAGGTTCTGCTGCACGGCGAGGCCCCAGTCTCGTCCTAGGTCGCCGCGAATCGTGCCTGGTGCAGCGGATGTCGGGTCCGTCGTGCCCGCGAGCGAGCGGAAGCCCTCGATGACGCGGTTGCCCGCGATGCGGATCGCGACGACGGGCCCGCTCTCCATGAACTCCACGAGGGGCTCGTAGAACGGCTTGCCGAGGTGCTCCTCGTAGTGCTTGGCGAGGAGCTCGCGGTCGGCCTCGATGAGCTTGATGTCGACCAGCTGGTAGCCCTTTGCCTCGATACGGCGCAGGATCTCGCCGGTCATGTTGCGGATGACGCCATCCGGCTTGATCAGGACGAGTGTCTCTTCAACGGTGTTCACAGGGTGTCCTTCTGGTCGGTGTCGGTCGTGCTGTCGGGGTCGGTAGCGGATGTCGCGGAGGGCGCGGTAGCGGAGGGCGAGCCGCCGGAGGGCGCCGTGTCGTACAGCCCGGCCTCGAGCAGCGGGGCGTTACGGCGGTCGAGCTTGCGCCCGGTCACGAAGCAGTAGGTCCAGAGGCCGGCGAAGCCGATCCCGATCACGAACATAAAGGGCTCGAGGAACCCGGTGGCGATCAGGACGACCTGCAAAGTCCAGCCCGCCCAGACGGCCCAGCCGTGCCGCAGGGACCGGCTGACCGCGATCAGCAGCAGAAACAGCACGGCTCCCCCGCCGAACGCCGCGCCGGAGGGCAGGATTTTCAGTGCGAACACCACGAGCACCAGGAAGAACACGAGGAGCGCCTCGAGCACGAGCACGATCGACAGCAAGGACTCGATGGCCGACTTGCGCCGGACGGGCCCGCGCATCCGGGGCTGCCGAGGAGTGCGGGCCTTCCGTCCGCGGCCGGACCGCCCGGGCTCGACGGGCTCCCCTGCGTCAGTGGCGCTCATCGCTTCCAGCCCTCCGCGCTCGCCAGCGCGATGGTGTCGCCGACGAGGGTGATGGACCCGGCGACGAGAACGGCTCGCTTCGGGGCCTCCGCCGCCCACTCGCGTGCCTCGGCGATGGCCTCGGCTGCCTCGTTGAAGACGATCGTGGCGTCGAAGCCGACGACGGGCGAAACGAGTCCGGCGAGTGCGTCCGGCTCGATCGCTCGGGACGAGGAGGACTTCGTCACGTGGAAGCGGGTCGCTATCGGGGCGAGGGCGTTGACGATGCCTTGGCCGTCCTTCTCGTCGAGTACACCGAGCACGATGCAGATCTCGTCGAAGCTGAAGTAGCTGCCGACCGCCTTCGCGAGGGCGAGAGCGCCGTCCGGGTTGTGGGCGGCGTCGACGAGCACGGTCGGCTCGACGCCGAGCACCTGCAGTCGGCCGGGGGACGTCGCGGTGGCGATGCCCTCGGCGAGCACGTCCCCGACGAGCATCTGGGTGCCCCCGCCGAGGAAGGACTCCACGGCGGCGATGGCGACGGCCGCGTTCTGCGCCTGGTAGTCGCCGAAGAGCGGGAGGAAGAGGTCGGAGTAGGTTCCGGCGAGGCCCTTCACGGTGATGACCTGACCGCCGACTGCCACAGAGTTGCTGAGCAGCGAGAAGCCGTCGCCCTGCACGGTGATCGTCGACTCGGTGAGCTCGGCCGCGTGCCGGAGCACCTCGAGCGCCTCGGGCGTCTGAGCCGCGGTGACCACGTGGGCGAGGGGCTTGATGATGCCCGACTTCGTCTTCGCGATCTCGAGGATCGTGCCGCCGAGGCGGGCGGTGTGGTCGAGTGAGATGGGGGTGAACACGGCCACCTGGCCGTCCCCGACGTTCGTGGAGTCCCACTCCCCGCCCATCCCGACCTCGATCACCGCGACGTCGACCGGGGCGTCGGCGAAGCTCGCGAAGGCGAGGGCCGTGAGCGCCTCGAAGTAGGTGAGGGCGATCTCGCCGGCCTCGATCAGCTCGTTGTCGACCATCGCGAGGTAGGGGGCGATGTCGTCCCAGTTCGCCACGAACGCCTCGTTCGTGATCGGCTCGCCGTCGATCATGATGCGCTCGTTGACGCGCACGAGGTGCGGGCTCGTCATCATCCCAGTGCGCAGCCCGTAGGCGCGCAGGATGCTCTCGGTGATCCGGCTCGTGGACGTCTTGCCGTTGGTGCCGGTGATGTGGATGATCGGGTACGACCGCTGCGGGTCGCCGAGCAGCTCGAGCACACGCCGGGTCGGGCCGAGGCGCGGCTGCGGGTTGGCCTCGCCCACCCTCGCCAGGAGCTCCCCGTAGACCCGGTCGGCCTGCGGCTGGAAGAGCGCGTCGTCGCTCAGTTCGGGGTCGTCATTCTTAGACATCGACAGTCCTTCCATGCACCGACAGGTCGATGACGATTTCTTCGAGGTTCGAGTATTTTCCCGCGGGGACGACGGCACGATAGCCGCCGGCCCTGCCAGCTGCCGCCGCGGCGGCGGCGAGGTCGGCCGGGGTGGCATACGCGGCGGTGAAGGTGTCGGCGAGGGTCTCTCCCGCGATCATCGCCTCGTGCGGTCCGACTCCGACCAGTTCGGCCTCCGAGCCGAAGAACACGGCGAGGTCGATGTGGTCGCTCACGTTGAGGCCGGCCGACTTGCGGGCGTCCTGCACGGCGCGCACGAGGTCGCGGGCGAGTCCCTCGGCCTCGAGTTCCGAGGTCGTCGCGGTGTCGAGCAGCACGAATCCGCCGCTGGGCAGGAAGGCGATCGCCTTCGTCACATCCGCCGCCTGCATCTCGAGCTCGAACTCGCCAGGAAGCAGCTCGATGCCGCCGACGGTGACCCCCGTCTCGGTGGCCTGCCAGTCGCCGGCCTTCGACGCGCGGATGACGACCTGCACGTTCTTGCCGATTCGCGGGCCGACCACGCGCGAGTTGACGGTGAGGCGCTTGGTGATGCCGAACTCGCCGAGGGTGGAGTCTTCGAGCGGGCGGAGCGTGACGGCCTTGACGTTGAGCTCGTCGCGCAGGATGTCGGCGAAGTCGTCGAGGCCGGCCGTGGAATCGGCGACGACCGAGAGTTCCGCCAGCGGCAGGCGCACGCGGTTGCCGGTGGCCTTGCGCAGGGCGAGACCGGAGGAAGCGATCTCGCGCACGCGGTCCATGACCGTCTCGAGCTCGGGGGCCTCGGGGAACAGCGCGAAGTCAGGCCAGTCGGTGAGGTGCACACTGCGGCCGCCTGTGAGCGACTGCCAGATCTCCTCGCCGATCAGCGGGATGAGCGGGGCGGCAACGCGGGTGACCGTCTCGAGCACGGTGTAGAGCGTGTCGAAGGCGGCGGTGTCGTCGCCGGTCCAGAAGCGGTCGCGGCTGCGGCGCACGTACCAGTTGGTGAGCACCTCGGCGAAGTCGCGCAGGGTCGCGGTGGCCGCGGGGCTGTCGAGGGCCTCGAGCTGGGCGGTGACGTCGACGATGAGCCTCCGGGTCTTCGCCAGCAGGTAGCGGTCGAGCACGTCGGTCGAGTCGGTGCGCCAGGTGGCCTCATAGCCGGCCGCGCCAGCACCGTCGGAAGGACCCGCCGCGTTCGCGTAGAGCGTAAAGAAGTAGTACGTGTTCCAGAGCGGCAGGATGAACTGCCGCACGGACTCGCGAATGCCCTCCTCTGTGACGACGAGGTTGCCGCCGCGGATCACGGACGACGACATCAGGAACCAGCGCATCGCGTCGGCTCCGTCGCGGTGGAAGACCTCGCTCACGTCAGGGTAGTTCTGCAGGCTCTTGGACATCTTCGCGCCGTCGGAGCCCAGCACGATGCCGTGGCTGACGACATTGCTGAATGCCGGGCGGTCGAACAGGGCCGTCGACAGCGCGTGCAGGGTGTAGAACCAGCCGCGGGTCTGGCCAATGTACTCGACGATGAAGTCGGCCGGGTTGTGGCTCTCGAACCACTCCTGGTTCTCGAAGGGGTAGTGCACCTGGGCGAACGGCATCGATCCGGAGTCAAACCAGACGTCGAGAACGTCCTCGATGCGGCGCATCGTGGACTTCCCCGTCGGGTCATCGGGGTTCGGCCGGGTGAGCTCGTCGATGAACGGACGGTGCAGGTCGGTCGGGCGCACCCCGAAGTCGGCCTCGAGCTCGTCGAGCGAGCCGTAGACGTCGATGCGCGGGTAGGCCGGGTCGTCGCTCTTCCAGACCGGGATGGGCGATCCCCAGTACCGGTTGCGCGAGATCGACCAGTCGCGGGCGTTCCCGATCCACTTGCCGAACTGGCCGTGCTTCACGTTCTCCGGCACCCAGTTGATCTGCTCGTTGAGCTCGACCATGCGGTCGCGGTACTCGGTGACGCGCACGAACCAGCTCGAGACCGCCTTGTAGATGAGCGGGTTGCGGCATCGCCAGCAGTGCGGGTAGCTGTGCTCGTAGCTCGCGACGCGCAGCAGGCGCCCGCCGGTGCGCAGCAGTCCGACGAGCGGCTTGTTCGCCTCGAAGACCTGCAGCCCCGCGACCTCGGCGACGATGGGCAGGAACCTGCCACCATCGTCGACCGAGATGATGACCGGGATCCCGGCCGCCGCGCAGACCTGCTGGTCGTCCTCGCCGTAGGCGGGCGCCTGGTGAACGATGCCGGTGCCCTCGCCGGTCGCGACATAGTCGGCCACGAGGATCTGCCAGGCGTTCTGGGTGCCCCATTCCGCGACATCCGCATAATAATCCCAGATGCGGTCGTAGCTGACTCCCTCGAGCTCCGCCCCCCGATATGAGCGGATGATGGCGGCCTGCGCCTCCTCAGCGCTGCCGTAGCCGAGGTCCTTGACGTAGTTCGCGATCGTGTCGGTCGCGAGAAGGTAGGTCGCGACACCCTCGGCGGAGCCGTCGCCTGCACCGAATGGACCGGTGGGCAGCACCGAGTACTCGATGTCCGGGCCGACCGCGAGGGCGAGGTTGGTGGGGAGGGTCCACGGGGTCGTCGTCCAGGCGAGGGCGCGCACGCCGGTGAGGCCGAGGGCCTCCGCCTTCACCCCGTCGAGCGGGAAGGTTACCGTGACCGTCTGGTCTTGGCGCATTTTGTAGACGTCGTCGTCCATCTTGAGTTCGTGGTTCGACAGCGGGGTCTCGTCGTGCCAGCAGTAGGGCAACACGCGGAACCCCTCGTAGGCGAGGCCCTTGGTGTGCAGCTGCTTGAACGCCCAGATCACCGACTCCATGAAGGTGATGTCCAGGGTCTTGTAGTCGTTCTGGAAGTCGACCCAGCGTGCCTGCCGCGTGACGAGCTCCTCCCACTCGCTCGTGTAGGCGAGCACGGAGTCGCGGGCGACCGCGTTGAAGGCCGCGATGCCCATGTCGTCGATCTCGTGCTTCTCGGTGATGCCGAGCTGGCGCATGGCCTCGAGCTCGGCCGGAAGCCCGTGGGTGTCCCAGCCGAAGCGGCGGTGCACCTGCAGGCCGCGCATGGTCTGGAAGCGGGGGAAGAGGTCCTTCGCATACCCGGTGAGCAGGTGGCCGTAGTGCGGCAGGCCGTTGGCGAACGGCGGGCCGTCGTAGAAGGTCCACTCGCTGCAGCCCTCGCGGTTGTCGATCGACGCCTGGAAGGTGTTGTCCCGTTTCCAGAACGCGAGGATGCCGTCCTCGATCGCCGGGAAGCTGGGCGATGGGGACAGGGCGCGCGGCGCGCCGTCATTCTGGGCGGATCCCTGCGGGTAGGTCATGCGTCTCCTGGGCAGCTGAATACGAGGACGATTCCGGCCGCTCTGGCCAAGAATCGCGGTACCACCCCGCTTGCCCCGCCTGCGCGGAACCGCTCACTCATTGGCGGTGACGGGCCAGACCCGCTCGGTTCTACCCGGCACTCCGCCAACTCTCGCTGGATTCGTGCCGCTCTTCCGAGGACTCCCCGGTGATGGCCGGATCGATGTCGTTGTCTCAATTGTAGTGCGGCACGGCTGCCGATGGCACACTGGTCGGCGTGACCGGACCCCGGTCCAGAGCAGACCAGCCGCCTCATTCACGGTCATCCTTCGCTCGGCGCGAACCTGCTCGTGGCGATTGCGAAATCCATCGCGACCAACACCGAGGCACGCCTGGCTTGTACCCCGATCGGGGACCAGTCGCGTCTGCGCAGGGCGCTGGGGCCAGCGCACATCACGATTCAGCAACGGGGCACGCCCCCGTGATGGCGGGGATCGAGGGGGGGCGGACGCGTCTGTTGTCCCCCATGCGGAGGACCGAATTCCGGGCCCGACCCAATTCGTCCGCATAGACTGTCCCCCAACACTTAACAAGGCCGCGACCTCGACCCCTTCCGCTCGTCGGAATCTGCCGGGAGCGTATGGTCCGGTAGTCCGCAGCCCCACGGCTGCATCGCGCGGTTCCGCTGCCGCTGGCCCTCTGATGTGCCGCCGCTTATAGCTCCTCTGCGCCACTACCGCACCCGACCGCGAGATCGAAAGCCGTTCGAAGCCGCAGGCCCAGAACGTGTTGCCAGGTACAGCGTTATCACCACCACATCCGTTTCCGTCAAGAATTTGTACAAGGTCTTCGGGCGACGCCCGAAGGACGCCGTCAAGAGGCTCGAGGCCGGCGTCGACCGCGCGGAGCTCGCCGAGACCGCCGCGGTCATCGACGCGAGCTTCGACGTCAACAAGGGCGAGATCTTCGTCGTGATGGGGCTCTCCGGATCGGGCAAGTCCACGCTCATCCGCACCCTCAACGGGCTGCTCGAGCCGACCAGCGGCACGGTGACCATCTCGGGTACCGACATCTCCGGCATCCCGGCCGCGAAACTGCGGGAGGTACGCCAGAAGAGCATCTCGATGGTCTTCCAGCATTTCGCCCTGTTCCCGCACCGCACCGTTCTCGACAACGCGGCGTATGGCCTCGAGGTGCAGGGCGTGGGCAAAGCGGAGCGCCTGGAGCGCGCCGGCAAGATCGTATCCATCGTGGGGCTCGACGGCTGGGCCGACAAGTACCCGTCCGAGCTGTCGGGCGGGATGCAGCAGCGTGTCGGACTCGCCAGGGCCCTCGCCACCGAGACCGACATCCTGCTGATGGATGAGGCGTTCTCCGCGCTCGACCCCCTGATCCGCCGCGAGATGCAGGAGCAGCTGATCGAGTTGCAGTCGCAGCTCGGCAAGACCATCATCTTCATCACCCACGACCTCAACGAGGCCATGTTCCTCGGCGACCGGATCGCGGTCATGCGCGACGGGCGCATCGTTCAGATCGGCACACCGGAGCACATCCTCACCGACCCAGCGAACGACTACGTGGCGCAGTTCGTGCAGGACGTCGACCGTGCCCGTGTGCTCACCGCCGCGACCGTGATGGAGCCGGCACGCGCTGTTGTGCCGCTCACCGTCGGCCCACGCGGGGCGCTGCGGGTGATGCGCGACCTGCAGGCCGGTGCCGCATTTGTTCTCGACCGCGACCGCACCCTCCTGGGTGTTGTCACCGACCGCCACGTGATGCGGCAGGTCAAGAGCAACGAGACCGACCTCGCGCGCGTCATCAACACCGGCTTCGCCTCCGTGAAAGCGGATGCGGCGCTCGTCGACCTCTTCGAGCTCGCGGTCGAGAGCCCGCTGCCGATCGCGGTCGTCGATGACAGGAACCGGCTGCTCGGGGTCATCCCCCGGGTGACGCTGCTCGCCGCGCTCGGCAACGTGCCGACGACCACCACCCCGATCACCATCATCGAACCGGTGTCGATCATCCCGGACGCCGAGCTCGACAGCGCCCTGGCCGCGGCCGGACCCACCTCTCTCACGGAAGGCGGCAACGCATGAACGAGATCCGCCTGCCCCTCGGCGACATCATCGAGTCCAGCGTCGACGTGCTCACTGACACCTTCCGTCCGGTCTTCGACTTCATCCGCACGGTGTTCCTCGGTCTCTACGAGGCCGTCGAGTTCGTGCTCGTCTCGCCGCCGTTCTGGATCATCATCGCGATCTTCGCCGTGCTGGCCTATTCCGTGAAGGGCTGGAAGTTTGCCGTCGGCTCGATCGTCGGGTTCCTCATCATCGTGGGGATCAACCAGTGGGAGAACACCATGGAGAGCCTGGCCCTCGTGCTCGTTGCGAGTGGCATCGCCATCATCATCAGCGTGCCGCTCGGGGTTCTCGCCGCAAAGTCCGACCGGTCCAGCTCGATCATTCGCCCGATCCTCGACTTCCTGCAGACCATGCCCGCCTTCGTCTACCTCGTCCCCGCGCTCATTCTCTTCCGCGTCGGAGTGGTTCCCGGCATCGTCGCGACCATCGTCTTCGCGATGTCACCCGGTGTGCGGTTCACCGAGCTCGGCATCCGCGGGGTAGACAAGGAGGTCGTCGAGGCCGGTCATGCGTTCGGCTCCTCTCCGTGGCGCATCCTCCGCCAGATACAGCTTCCGCTCGCGGCCCCGACGATCATGGCCGGCATCAACCAGGTCATCATGCTCTCGCTCTCGATGGTCGTGATCGCCGGACTCGTCGGCGGTGGCGGACTCGGCAGCGACGTGGTGCAGGCGCTCAGCCGTCTCGATGTGTCCCTCGGATTCGAGGCCGGCATCTCGGTCGTCATCATCGCGATCTTCCTTGACCGGATCACCGCTGCGCTGAGCGGCAGTCGCCGAACGATCCGCCTCTGGCCGAAGCGCACCCCGGCGCTCGCCTCCTGAACTCACATTTCACACACAGCACACGAAAGGCAACTATGAAGAAGCCCATGAAGACCACGCTCGCGATGCTCGGGGCCACCGGCCTCATCGCACTCGCGGGTTGCTCCGCCGAAGCCGAACCAGCCGCCACTGTCTCCAATGGCGACGCGCAGGACGTCTCGATCGCCGTATTCAACGGCTGGCCCGAGGGCGAGGCCGTCAGCCACCTGTGGGCCGCTGTGCTCGAGGATGAGGGGTACAACGTCTCCCTCGAATACGCCGATGTGGCGACTGTCTTCACCGGTCTCTCGGCCGGCGACTACGACATGAACATGGATGTCTGGCTGCCCGGTACCCACGCGACCTACGTCGAAAAGTATGGCGATGACATCGTGGACCTCGGCGCCTGGAACACCGAGGCATCGCTCACCGTCGCGGTGAACGAGGACGCCCCGATCGACTCGCTGGCCGAGCTCGCCGCGAACGGCGACCTCTTCGGCAACCGCATCGTCGGCATCGAGCCGGGCGCCGGTCTGACCGCCATCACGCAGGACGCCGTGATGCCGTCCTACGGCCTCGACGGCTTCGAACTGACCACCTCATCGACCGCGGGAATGCTCGCCGAGCTCACCGCGGCGACCGACGCTGGCGAGAACATCGCCGTCACCCTGTGGCACCCGCACTGGGCCTACGCCGCGTTCCCGATCAAGGACCTGGCCGACCCCGAGGGCGCCCTCGGCGAGGCCGAAGGACTCCACTCCTTCTCGCGCACGGCATTCAGCGACGACTTCCCGACGCTGAACGACTGGGTCACGGGCTTCACGATGGACTCCGCGGCGCTCGACTCCCTCCAGAACGACATGTTCGGATCCGGCGCCGACGCGAGTGATTACGACCAGATCGTGGCCGACTGGATCGCGGAGAACCAGGACTGGGTCGACACGCTCACCGCGTAGTCAGCACCCAGCAGCACAGGCATCACCGGCAACGGCCGTCCGCATCGCGGGCGGTCGTTGTTGTGTGCGGGCTAGGGTTGAGCCCACCAGGGAGGCACCCGATGAGAGTGCAGGCACGCTACGCGCTACCGCTCATCGTCGCCATCGCCGTCTCCGGCTGCAGCCCCGCGACCACGCCCCTGCCCGATGGCATCGCCGAACGCACGCCGCTCGCGTCCTGTGGCGAACTCGTGGTGCACCTGGGGGAGACGATCCCGATCGAACCCCGGGTGTGCCTCAGGAACGCCGCCACCCGGGCCGGCGCCGAGCTGATCGTCACGACCTCGACGACCGAGGGTGATCCGATCCGCCGGTTCTACCGGGTCGGTCCGCAGATCGACGGGGTCGAGGTCATCGTGGACAACTCCGGGGACCGGTTCGGCTCTGGCGGCTGGACCACCAACTCCTGCCCCGGCGCCGTGACGGTCACCGAGTACGGCACCTGCCCGGACGCCAAGTAGCCGGGCGAGGTAGCTGCATCACTCCACCGGTGCACGACCGCGGCGCACGCCGAGCACCACCGCACGCCCCGCCACCCCGACCAGCACCACTGCTCCCCCGGCGACGACCGACTGCCAGGGCAACGTCGCCACGAGCACCGCACAGGCGAGACCGCCGAACACCTGAAGCGCCCGCGGATACCGCCGCTCGCCCCGAGGTTGCCGCAGCGCCGCCGCGTTGGCCACGAAGTAGTACAGCAGCACCCCGAACGACGAAAACCCGATCGCGCCGCGCACGTCGATCGCGAGCACGATGACCGCGACGACCACCGCCAGGGCGACCTCCGCCCGGTGCGGCACCCGGAACCGGGGATGCACCGCCGACAGCCACCCGGGCAGCTCACCCTCCCGTGCCATCGCGAGGCTGGTGCGTCCGATGCCGGTCATCAGTGCGAGCAGCGCGCCGAGCGATGCCGCGGCTGCGCCGACCCGCACCACGGGCGCCGCCCAGTGCCAGCCGCCGGCGATGACCGTGTCGACCAGCGGCGCCGACGACCGTGCGAGCACCTCGGGTCCGAGCGCCGACAGGGTCGTCACCGCGATCGCCGCGTAGACGACCACCGTGATCCCGAGCGCGATCGTGATCGCCCGAGGGATCGTGCGCGCCGGATCGCGCCCCTCCTCCCCCATGGTCGCGATTCGCGCGTACCCGGCGAACGCGAAGAACAGCAGCCCCGCCGACTGCAGCACCCCGTACGCTCCCCCGTTCACCAGAGCGCCCCCGTTCACCAGAGCGGATGTGGCCTCCCCCCACAATCCGGACCCGGCACCCGGCGCGACCGTACCGTCCGCAGCAACGCCGGCCTCCCCCGCACCCACTGCTCCGGCCACACCGCTGGCCACCACCACGGCGAGGGTCAGCAGCGACACGGTGACGATCACCCGCGCGAGCCGCGCCGTGCGCGTCACCCCGCGGTAGTTCACAGCCGCGAGGGCGACGACCGCCAGCACGGCGACCGGCTTCTCCCACCCGGGAGGGGCCGCGTAGGCCGCGAAGATCAGGGCCATCGCGGCGCAGCTCGCGATCTTGCCGACCACGAAGCTCCACCCGGCGACGAAGCCCCACCAGGGACCGAGCACCGTTCGACCATACAGATAGGTGCCGCCGGAGCGCGGGTACGCTGCGGCCAGCTGTGCCGAGGCGGTGGCGTTCGCGAACGCCACGAGGGCGGCGACGGCGAGTCCGGCGAGCAGTCCGGAACCCGCGGCCTGCGCTGCCGGGGTGAACGCGGCGAAGATGCCGGCGCCGATCATCGATCCGAGACCGATGACAACAGCATCGGTCAGGCCGAGGCGGCGGGCGAGGGACGGAGCGGTCATGATCGGCACCCTAGCGAAGCCCGGTTAACCCTAGGCGCACACTCCGTCCTGCGCACTCACCTGACACTGCGCGCGAAACCCTCGCAGACCGGGGTGATCGCCCGGTCGAGCATGCCGGAGAACGAGCCGCGCTCCGGTCCCCCCGACGCCCAGAGCTCGCTCGCCGCCGCGACCGCCCCGACCACGGCGAACGCGGCCGCACGGGTCTCGAGCGCCGGGGCGAGGTGGCACCGCGACTCGAGGTGCCGTTGCACGATCGCCGCCAGCGCCGCGAACCGCGGCAGGCCGGAGGCGAGCAGGTCTTCGCGCACACCCATCAGCTCCCACTGGGTGATCGCGAGTGGGATGCGGTCGGGGGTGATGTCGGCGACGAGGGAGATGATGGCCGAACGGATGCCGTCGAGCGGCGCGACGTCGTGCCTCTGCACCGAGAGCCGGGACGCGACATCCGCTATCAGAACGTCGACGTCGCCCCAGAGGAGGTCACTCTTGGCCCGGAAGTAGTTGAAGAAGCTGGCACGGCTGACGCCGGCGCGGGTCGTGATCTGCTCGATCGTCGTGCCACCGTAGGTGTTTTCGAGGAAGAGCTCACCGGCGGCCTCCTCGATCGCGGCTCGGGAGGAGGCCGGTCGCCGCCCAGCACGTCGCGCGGGGACGAGGGGGTCAGACGGGAAACTCATGCGTCAAGGGTCGCACGATTCGGCGTATTGTTGTACCCGGTCCAACTATCTCGCACCACAGGTCATATCTTCACAGTCCGGAGTCACCTTGCCCCAGTTCCTCCCCCTCTCGGCGCCCGTGCGCGCGGCATCCGCTCTCTCGATGATCGCCGTCGGAGCGCTTGTACTCACCGGCTGCACCAGCGGTGCGACCACCACCTCCTCATCGGAGCCCGTGACCGGCGGCACCCTCATTTACGCGACCGGCGATGCCGAGCCGACCTGCCTCGACCCCCACGTGGGCGGCAACTACCCGCAGGCGCTCGTCGCGACGCAGTACCTCGAGTCTCTCGTCTCGCTCGACACCGACGGCACCCCCATTCCGTGGCTCGCCGCGGAGTGGACCCCGGCCGACGACGGTCTCAGCTGGGAGTTCACCCTCCACGACGGTGTCACCTTCACCGATGGCACGGCCCTCGACGCCGCGGCGATCAAGACCAACATCGAGCACATCCAGGACCCGGCCACCGGTTCCTCGACCGGCTACCTCGCACTGCAGAAGGTCACCTCGGTCGACGTCGTCAGCCCCGAGGTCGTGCGGCTGGTGCTCTCCAGCCCCGACAGCGGCCTGCTCGAGTCACTTTCGCAGCCCTGGCTCGCGATCGAGTCGCCCACCGCTCTCGCCCGCGGCACCGACATCAACTGCGAGAGCCCGGTCGGTACCGGGCCGTTCATGGTCACCGCCTGGGACCGCCAGAACAGCATCACCCTCGAGCGCAACCCCGACTTCACCACCGGGCCAGCGGATGCCGCGGGCGACGGTCCCTACCTCGACACGATCGTGTGGCGCTTCGTACCCGACTCGGCCACGCGCTATGCCGCCCTCGCCTCCGGCGAGGTCGACGTGATCGACAACGCCCAGCCCGACGCGATCGTGGCCTCGCGCTCCGACGACGCGATCGAGGAACTCGACGCCCCGCGCCCCGGCGCCTCGAACCGCCTCGAGCTCAACAGCGGCAAGGCGCCGTTCGACGACGAGCGCGTGCGAGAGGCCTTCATCCGCTCCGCCGACATCAACGACGGCATCACGAGCCTGTTCTTCGGCACAGCCGAGCGCTCCTACTCCGTGCTCTCCAGCGTCGAGCCCCTCGGCACCAGCACCCCCGACCTGTTCACGATCGACACCGACGCCGCGAACACCCTCCTCGACGAGGCAGGCTGGACGAGGGACTCGGCCGACGGCATCCGCTCGAAGGACGGCGTGCCGCTCACGGTGCGCTTCCCGGTCTCAACGAACCAGTCGATCCCGGCCGAGCAGTCGCTGTTCGAGCAGATCCAGGCCACGACCAGGGCCGTCGGATTCGACGTGCAGCTCGAGCCGCTCGACCTCTCCAGCTGGTACGGGGCGCTCGGCGAGAACCAGTACGACCTGGTGAGCGCGCCGTACACGAAGGTCGGTCCCGACGTGCTGCGGATCCTCTTCGACTCCTCGGGCATCACCCCGGCGCCGAGCGGATACTTCGCGAACCACTCCCAGATCAACGACCCGGCGCTCGATTTACTCCTCGAGCAGGCCTCGGCGGCACCGGATGCCACGGAGCGGGCGTCTCTGTACGCGGACGCGCAGAAGATCATCGTGGGTAGGTACTTCGTGCTGCCGCTGTACGACCAGCAGAACCACTTCTTGTTCCGCTCCGACGTGCAGGGGCTGCGCGCGATGCCGACCGTCTCGACGCCGACCTTCGCCGAGTCCTGGCTCGATCGGTGACCCTCGTCGCGGCACCCCCGGCGCGGATGAGCCCGGGGATGTCCGCGCTGCGCTGGACGGTCGGCCGGCTCGGCGGACTCGTCTTCGTACTCTGGGCGGCCGCGACCCTCACCTTCTTCACCCTCCGGCTGATCCCCGGCGACCCGGCCGAGGCGGTGCTCGGGGGTCCCGGCTCGCAGGCGAGCGAGGAGGCCCTCGCCGCAGCGCGCGCGGAGTACGGCCTCGACCAACCGCTGGTCGTGCAGTACCTGACTCAGCTCGCCCGGTACGCGCGATTCGACTTCGGCACCTCCTACGCGCTGCGGCAGCCCGTCGCGCAGGTCATCGGCGACCAACTGGCAGGCACGATCGCGCTCGCGGTGATGGCCCTCGCACTGGCCTGGGTGCTCGCGCTGCTCGTCGCCGTCTGGTCGACCCGCTCCGGGCGCCTCGCCGCAGGGATCGGCACCGGCCTCGAGGTCGTCGCCGTCGCGATCCCCCATTTCTGGCTCGCCACCTCGCTCGTGCTGCTGTTCAGCTCGACACTGGGCTGGCTACCGGCGCTCAGCGGATCGAGCGCCGCCGGTCTGGTGCTGCCGGTCATCACCCTGGCGATCCCGCTGGCCGGATTCATCGGCCAGGTGATGCGGGAGTCGCTGCTCGACGCGCTCTCGTCGCCCTTCGTCCTGGCCGCGCGCACCCGGGGCGAGACGGCGACCGGGGTCATCTGGCGGCACGCGCTGCGGCATGCCGCCCTCCCGGCGATCGGCCTCTCCGGGTGGGCGTTCGGGTCGCTGGTCAGCGGGGCCGTCGTCGTGGAGACGATCTTTGCCCGCCCCGGCATCGGACGCAGCCTGCTCTCGGCCGTCCAGGCGCGCGACGTGCCCCTGGTCACCGGCATCGTGCTCATCGTCGCGCTCGCCTACAGCGTCGTGACCACGGCCACCGACTTCTTCGAGCGCATCGCCGACCCGCGCCTTCGGCTGGCGGCGGTCGCGTGAGCCCCGCCGGGCGGGGAACGGACCGCGCCGGTCGTTCCGGGCTGCGTGAGCGGATGTCGCGTGCCGTCGTCACGGTTCGGTGGCCGGGTGCGGTGGTCGCCACATCCGCTGCCCTGCTGCTCTTCCTGCTGACCGCTGCGGTGCTGCCGGGCCTGCTCGCACCGGGGAACCCGCTCGCGATCGCCCCGCTCGAGGCGTTCCAGCCACCGTCGGCCGCGCACCTGCTCGGCACCGACGAGTCGGGGCGCGACCTCTATACCCGCATCATCCACGGGGCTGGCCCTTCGCTGCTCATTGGGGCGTTCGCGACCGTCATCGGACTGGGACTCGGCGGGGTGCTCGGGGCGATCGCCGGGCTCGGGCCGCACTGGGTCGACGCGGGAACCACCCGGTTCGTGGAGGTGCTCTTCGCGTTCCCCGGGCTGCTGCTCGCGCTGCTGTTCATCGTGATCGCGGGGCCGGGGCCGCTCACCTCGACCGTCGCGGTGGGGCTCGCGACCGCGCCGGGCTATGCGCGGCTGGTGCGAACACAGGTGCTGGCGGTGCGGAGGTCCGCATATGTGGAATCGGCGATCGTGCTGGGCCGCGGCTGGTGGCGGCGGCTGGTGCGGCACATCGCCCCGAACGTGGGCGGAACCCTGTTCGTGCTGGTCACCCTCGGGATCGGCCAGTCGATCGTCTGGGCGTCCGCTCTGAGCTATCTCGGGCTGGGGGTGTCGCCGCCCGCCGCGGAGTGGGGTGCGATGCTGAGCGCCGGGCGCACCTATGTGGGGTCATTCTGGTGGCTCACGTTCTTCCCCGGGCTGGCGATCGTGCTGAGTGCGGCGAGCACGACGCTGCTCGGACGACACCTGCAACAACGGACGAGGTCCTCGTGAGCGCGGCGGATGTGACGGGCGGCACCGGCAGCGCGGGCAACGGGGGCGGCGCGGCGGCCGTGCGGG
>JACMNE010000162.1 GCA_014378715.1 Microbacteriaceae bacterium | reverse complement strand
TCGCGCTGTCCTGCGCCACGGTGCTGATACGTCCGGGCATTCTGACCGGAGCAGGGCGCCGGAGGTAGGCGCCCGACGGCTACGCAGTCTTCGCGCCGTCGGCCCCGACGTGCGCGGCGAGCCAGGCGAGCAGGTCGGCCGTGACCTCGGCGTGGTTGAGCTCGTTGAAGATCTCGTGCCTCGCGTCGGTGTAGATGATCAGCTCGACATCCGTCAGCTTCGACCGGCCGACATAGGCCTGAGCCAGCAGCTCCGCACTGCGGGACCCACCGAAGGGGTCGTCGCCGCCGACCTGGATGAGCAGAGGCAGGTCACGGGCCAGGCGCCGCGTCGGACGCCCGAGCAGCCGCAGGGTGTCCCGCAGCCCGAACAGCTTGATCGCGTCGGCCGAGAACGTGAGGTCGTCGGCGAGGAACGCCGCCGACACGGCCTCGTCCCGGCTCAACCACTCATAGCCGGTGGTGCCGAGATGCTTGTGCTTCACGTTGAGATTACCGCCGCGCATGTGGGTGGGGGTGCGCAGCGCCGTGCCGGAGAGTACCACCGCGTCGTAGTCGGCCGAGTGCGAGTTGACGATCTTCTGCACGATGATCGAGCCCCAGCTGTGCCCGAACAGCACCAGGGGGACCCCCGGGTTCTCCGAGCGGATGATGGCGCTCAGCGCCCGCACGTCCTCGACAGTGGCCCGCATACCACCGGGGCCGAGTCGGCCGAGCTTCGAGAGCTCGCCGCCGTGCTGGCCGACCCCGGTCTGGCCGTGACCTCGGTGGTCGTCGGCGTAGACCGTGTAGCCCGCGTTGACCAGGGCCTGCGCGAGGCGCTCGTACCGCGAGGCGTACTCGCCGAGGCCGTGGGCGATCTGCACTATGCCGCGCGGTTTGCCAGTCTTCCACTGGTAGTAGTGAACCGTGACGCCCTGCGGATCGACGAAGGTGTGATCCTGCCGTGCCGCAGTGAACTGGATCATTCTGTCCTCCTCGAACCGTCCACCAGTGTATTCGGGAGTGCCGGGTATCCGCGTCAGGCTCGACCGTGGCTCGTGCGCGACCGGCGGGAGACGGAGTCGAGGGTCACTGCGAGCAGCAGCACGATGCCGGTGACGATGAACCGGAAGGAGGAGTCGAGGTTGAGGAGGGTGAGGCCGCTCGAGATCGACTGGATGACGATGATGCCGAGCAGCGCCGCGAAGGCGGTGCCGCGCCCGCCGAACAGGCTGGTCCCGCCGATGACCGCCGCGGCTATGGCGTTGAGGTTGACGTCCCCGCCTCCGCTGGACTGGCTCGCCGCCGCCAGCCGCGAGGCGGCAAGGATCCCGCCGATGGCCGCGAGGGTGCTGCAGGTCATGAACACCGAGGTGTAGACCCAGCGCACGTTGATGCCGGAGCGGCGGGCCGCCTCGACGTTGCCGCCGACCGCGTACACCGAGCGGCCCCAGCGGGTGCGGGTGAGCATGTAGTGCATGACGAGCACGAGGGCGACGAACAGCACGAACATCCAGCCGATGCCGCGCGCCTGGTTGAGGTAGAACGCGATGAGGCCGAGCACCACCAGCAGGGTCGCACTCTTCACGATGATGAGCTGGATCGGCTGGGCGGAGAGTCCGGCTGCCGTGCGGGCGCGCGCCGTGGTGTACCCGACGAGGAAGAGGCTCACCGCGGCGACGACGATGAAGACATAGGAGAGCCAGGCGGGGACGAAGGCGAGCTGGGCGAAGTAGACGAGCGGTGACTCGAACGGGATGTTGATCGTGCCGCGGCCCTTGAGCACGAACAGCTGCAGGCCGAGGAAGCTCAGCAGCCCGGCGAGGGTGATGACGAAGCTCGGCACCCCGAACCGGTTGAAGATCTGGCCGTAGATGAAGCCGATCAGCATTCCGGCGAGCACCGCGAGGATCACGGCGACCCACACGTTCCAGCCCTGGGTGACGAACAGGATGCCGAGGATGGCGGAGGAGAGGCCGCTGACCGATCCGACAGAGAGGTCGATCTGAGCGACGAGAAGAACGCAGACGATGCCGAGGGCGATGACCCCGGTCGCGGCGCACTCCATCAGCAGGTTGACCAGATTGGCGCTGGAGAGGAATCCGCGGTTGAGGATCTGCAGGATTGTCCAGATGACCGCGAGGCCGGCGACGACGGGCAACACCCCGAGGTCGCCGCCGCGGATCTGGTCGATGGCGCCTGTGATTGCGCCGCGCACCCCGGTGCGGTTGGCGAGGCGCTCGTCCTGGCGGTCGACGGGGAGGGTCGGCGTTGTGGTCATGAGGTGACTTCCTTGTCGAGGCTGCTGGCCGTGCGGAGATCGATCTGGGCGGTGCGGCGGGTGACGGCGTTGTCAGTCGCCCCCGTGATGGCGGCGATGATCTCCTCGGGGGAGACCGCGCCGACCGTGAATTCGCCGTTGTTGCGGCCGAGCCTGAGCACCACGACGCGGTCGGCGACGGCCTGCACGTCGGCCATGTTGTGGCTGATCATGATCACGCCAAGTCCGCGCTCGCGGAGCCGTTCGACGAGGTTGAGCACCTCGGCGGTCTGCGCGACGCCCAGTGCGGCGGTCGGCTCGTCGAGGATGATGACCTTCGGGTTGCCGACGAGGGAGCGCGCGATCGCCACGGTCTGGCGCTGGCCGCCGGAGAGGGCCGCGATCGGGATCCGCACGGAGGGGATCTTCGCGGAGAGCTGCCGCAGGAGCTCCCACGACCGCACCTCCATGGCGACCTCGTCGAGGCGGCCCGGCCGCAGCTCGCGGCCGAGGAACAGGTTGTTGATCACGTTGAGGTTGTCGCAGAGGGCGAGGTCCTGGAACACGGTCGCGATACCGAGGTCGAGTGCCGCGGTCGGGGTCGGGATGGTGACCTGGTTCGACTCGAAGGTGATGGTTCCCGCGTCGGGCAGGTGCACCCCGGAGAGCACCTTGACGAGGGTGGACTTGCCGGCGCCGTTGTCTCCGACGATGGCGACGACCTCGCCGGCTGCGACCTCGAGGTCGATGTCGGTGAGGGCGGCGACGGCGCCGAAGCTCTTGCTGGCGCCCCTGAGCGAGAGGATGCTCGTCCGAGGCTCCGCGCGCCCGGCGGACGCTGGCTGATCGATGGTGGGGATCGACATGTGGTTCCTCGTGGTGACTCGGCAGTGAGCGGATGTGGGGTGAGCGGAGGGAGAGCTGATGTGGGGAGGTCGCCGGGCCGCGCGCTGCGGCCCGGCAACCGTCGGGGTGGCCTAGCTGATGCCCGCTGCGGTGCAGGCCGCGGCGTACTCGGCCGTGCAGACATCCGCTGCCGACATGATCTTGCTGTCGAAGAGGATCGTCTTGATGTTCTCCAGCGTGACGACATCGGGGGTGAACAGCTGCGAGGGGGTGTCGTAGAGCGTGGTCTTGCCCTCGACGCTGTCGCCCTTCGCGAAGGAGTACGCGACCTGGGCCGCGGCCTCCGCCACGATACTGATCGGCTTGGAGATGGTGTTGTACTGGTCGCCCGCGATGATGCGCTGTGCGGCGGCGATCTCGGCGTCGTTGCCCGTCACCGGGGGGACGGTGGAGATACCGGCGGCCTTGAAGGCTGCGATGGTGCCGCCGCCCGTTCCGTCATTCGCCGCGACGACGCCCGCGATCTGGCTGCCGAACTGGGTGATCTGGCCGCTGACCCAGGTCTGGGCGTTGGCGGGGTCCCACTCGGGGGTGTCGAACTCGGCGAGCACCGTCAGGTCGCTCGCGTCGACGGCGTTGTGAATGCCCTTCTTGATGAGGCCGGCCGCCGCGTCGGTCGGGGATCCGTTGACGATAAGGATGCCGTTACCCGTTCCGTCGGCGTCGACCTTCTCGACGAGGGACTGTCCGATCGACTGGCCGATGCCCTCGTTGTCGAAGGAGACGTAGTAGTCGGCCTTCTGGTCGGGGATCGGGCGGTCGTAGGCGATGATCGGGATCTTCGCGGCGTTCGCGGCGACGACGATGCTGGCGGCGGCCTTCGAGTCGACGGCGTCGATGACGATCGCGTCGACGCCCTGGGCGATCGCCGAGTTGGCCTGCTGCTGCTGAGTGTCGGCGCTGGCATCGGCGTTGGAGTAGATGACCTCGCAGCCGGGGCAGAGGTCGGCGATCTTCGCCTCGAACAGTGGCTTGTCCTGCTGCTCGTACCTGGTCGACGCGAGGTCGGGCATGAGGAACGCGATCTTATAGGCGCCGTCGGCCGAACCGGTGCCGGCCTGTTCGACGCAGCCGGTCAGGGCCGAGGTGGCGAGGATTGCCGTGAGGCCCACGATCGCCAGCCGGGAATGGATCTTCTTCATTGAAATTCTCCTTGGTGCTGCGGATGACACAGGGGGTGGTCCGGCGAGAGTAACACCATTTACGGTATTTCTGTCAAGTCCAATGTTATTTCGTGATAACCCGGGCCCGTCGTAGCATCGGCAGCATGAATGACGCCGATTCCGTCCGCATCTCCCGCACGCTGCGGCAGCGGATGATGGTGGACCACCTCTCCGGGGTGACAGCGGCCACCGCGGCCGAGCTCGCCGCCCTCACGGGTATGAGCCTGATGACCGTGCACCGCGACATCGACGACCTCGCCAGGCGCGGCATCCTTCGCAAGTTCCACGGCGGGGTGTCCGTGCTGCCGACGACCGTGTTCGAGAGCAGCTCCGAGTTCCGTCTGCAGACTCAGACGATCGCGAAGAGCGCCCTCGCCGTGGTGGCGCTCGGCATGATCGAGCCGGGGATGTCGGTGATGATCGACGACTCCACCACCGTGCTGGCGCTGGCCCGCCTGCTCAACAATGTCGGGCCACTGACCGTGATCACCAACTACCGGCAGGCCATCGAAGAGTTCCGCGACAACGACGACATCCGCTTGATCGTCGCGGGCGGGCAGTACTCGCGCACCCACGACTCCTTCATCGCGATGCCCGGCTACTCCTCCGTCGAGGCCTACGCGGTCGACCTCGTCTTCCAGTCGACCTCCACAATGGGTGACAGCATGACCTACCACCAGGAGCAGGAGATCGTGCTGATGAAGCGCGCGATGCTGCACTCCGGCACCCGGCGGGTGCTCATGATGGACGCCAGCAAGGTCGGCCGCACCTCGCTGCACCACTACGTGCCGGTGAGCGACTTCACCGACGTGATACTCACCGACGACGTCGACCCCGAGATGGTCGAGCGCATCGCGCAGCACGCCGCCGTGCACCTCGCCCCGGTCGGTGCGGCGGACTGAACCGGTCGGCTCCGGTCCCGCCAGCGATCAATTCCACAAATCTGATGACTGAATTACCATTAGACGTGTTACTGTCTGGCCTATCGGGTAACGGCGCTCAGGCTGCCCACTCCCGCCCGACACGAGAAAGGCAGCCGGATGACCCACATTCTCGCTGCGGGTGACCACTTCGTCACCCCCTCGCTCTTCACCGACGCGATCCGCGAACGCACCCCCGGCGCCCCCGTGACGTTCTCCGAGCTCACCCTCCCGTGGCCCCACGAGCCCTTCTCGCGCATCGGCACCGTCGACGAGGCGAGCGGCGACGTGCCGGAGCTCATCGAGGCCCTTGCGGGTGCACAGATCGCCGTGACTCAGATGGCCGCATTCACCGGCGAGGTGTTCGCGGCAAGCCCGGAGCTGTGCCTGATCGGCGTGTGCCGCGGCGGGCCGGTCAACGTCGACCTCGACGCGGCGACCGAGGCCGGCGTCATCGTCTCCTTCGCCCCGGGCCGCAACGCAGTGGCCGCCGCCGAGTTCGCGATCGGGCTGATGCTCACCGCGATGCGCCGGGTCGTGACGACCGACAGCGAGCTCAAGGCTGGCGTCTGGCGCGGCGACTACTACGCCTACGAGAACGCGGGGATCGAGCTCGACGGGTCCACCGTCGGGCTCATCGGGTACGGCGCGATCGGCAGCATCGTCTCGCGGGTGCTGCGTGCCTTCGGTGCCCACGTGCTCACCTACGATCCCTATGCGAACGCGGAGGCGATCGCCGCGGACGGCGTCGAGCTCGTGAGCCTCGAGGACCTACTGCGCCGCAGCTCCGTCGTGAGCCTCCACGCCCGCCTCACCGCCGAGACCCACCACCTCCTCAATGCCGGGAACCTCGCTCTGCTCCCCCACGGCGCCGTGCTCGTCAACAGCGCGCGAGGGGGACTCCTCGACTACGCGCCCCTGCCCGACCTGCTCGGCAGCGGGGCGATCGGCGCCCTGGCCCTCGACGTCTACGACATCGAGCCGCCGCCGCCGGAGTGGCCGTTGTTCGGTGCCCCCAACGTGGTGATGACACCGCACCTCGCCGGTGCGACCCGGCAGACGGCCGAGCGTGCCGCGAACATCGTCGCCGACGACGTCGCCCGCTACCTCGCCGGTGAGGTACCGAGGTTCGTCGCGAATCCCGCCGTGCTCGAGCGCCCCGCCCTGGCCGGCCTGGTGCGCCGATGATCATCGGCGTCGACATCGGCACCTCGGTCACCAAGGCGTCGGCCATCCTCCGGGACGGCACAGTCGGCGCGACCGCCAGCATGCGCTCGGTGCTGATCCACGGGGCGGACGGTGCGGTGGAACAGGACCTCGACGACGTGATCACCTCGGTCGCCAGTGTGGTGCGCCAGATAGCGGATGCCTGGACCGGTTCAGCCACGAGCGAGCCCATTGAGGCCGTCGCGATCACCGGCCAGGGCGACGGGCTCTGGCTGCGGGACGCGGCAGGCCGCCCCGTGCGCCCCGCGATCTCCTGGATGGACGCGCGGGCCGCGGCGACGATCGAAAGGTGGAACAGCGGAGGCGATGACAGTGTCTCGCGTCGGGTCTTCCGCCTCACCGGCTCCGGCATGTTCCCCGGCTGCCACGCGGCGCTGATCAACTGGCTGGCCGAGCACGAGCCGGAGAGCCTGGAGCGCGCCGCCGTCGCCGGCTACTGCGTCGACGCCGTGCTGCACAACCTCACCGGGCAGCTCACTGTCGACGCCTCCGACGCCTCCCTGCCCTTCCTCGACGTCACCTCCCGGCAGTACGTGCCCGAGGCGCTCGAGCTGTGCGGCATCGCCGACTGGGCGCACCTGCTGCCTGCCCCCACCGCGACCGGCACGGTCTTCTCCCTCGACCCACACGGTGCGGAGCTGCTCGGACTGCCCGTCGGCACCCCGGTCACCGGAGGCCCCTACGACCTGCAGGCCTGCGGCTTCGGCTCCGGCACCACACGGCCCGGCGAGGGCACCCTCGTCGTGGGCACGACCCTCAGCTGCCAGGTACTCACCCGCGACACCACGATCGACCCCTCCGCCGAGCCAGCCGGCATGTGGCTGTGCACTCCGACACCCGACCTGTTCCTGCGGGTCATGCCGTCGATGGTCGGAACCGCGAGCATCGACTGGATCATGGGCCTGTTCGAGCTCGCCCCGAGCGACCTCGACACCCTGCTCGTCGCGAGCCCTCCCGGCGCGAATGGCGTCGGGGCGCTGTCGTTCATGTCTCCGGCCGGGGAGCGGGCTCCGTTCGTCGACCCCCTCGCCCGCGGGCAGTTCACCGGCCTCCAGCTGCGCAACACCCGCGCCGACATCGTGCGGTCCCTCTGCGAGGGCCTCGCCTACGCCGCCCGGCACTGCTTCGACGAGATGGGACTCGACGGCGAGGTCTCCGCCTGCGGCGGCGGGCTCCAGTCCGACGCCTGGGCCGGCATCTTCGCCGACGTCCTCGGCCGCGACCTCTACCTGCCGCTCGACGCGGCCGTGGGGTCCCGCGGGGCCGCGATGGTCGCCTGGGCCGGACTCGGCAGCCCCGTCGACGAGGAGCTCTGGCGCTCCCAGCGCCGCAGCATCAGCCCGGACCCCGAGCGGGTCGCCTACTACGAGAGCGGATATCGGCGCTACCGCGAGAACCTCGCGAGCGCGCGGGCGCTGTGGCCGGTCGCCCGATGAGCGAGCCCGTGAGCGAACAGCACAGCACCGACGACCTCTGGCTCGGCGTCGACCTGGGCACCCAGAGCGCCAAGGTGTCCGTCGTCGACGGGCACGGGAGGGTGCGCGCAGCGGCGTCCGAGCAGCTCAGGAGCCGCCGCGAGGAACGGCCAGGAGAGGGCGCCCGCCACGAGCAGGACCCCGGCGACTGGGTCGGCGCCGTCCGCCGCGCGATGGCGGTCGCCGTCGGCACACTCGATGCCGGGGAGCGCGCGCGCATCCGCGGTGTGGCCGTCTGCGCGACATCTGGAACGATCGCCGTCGTCGACGGCGCGGGCACCCCGGTCTCCGGCGGACTCATGTACGACGACGCGCGCGCCGGCTTCCTGTCGGCCGAGGTCGGTGCCGCCGACCCCGCGCCCTGGGCACGGCTGGGCTACCGCATCCAGCCGACCTGGGCGCTGCCGAAGATCCTCTGGCTGCAGCGGGAGGGGATGCTCGATGGGAACACCGGAGCGCGCCGCCACATCGCGCACCAGGGTGACGTGCTGGCGACCGCGATGACCGGCACGCGGGTGGCCTCCGACTGGAGCCACGCCCTCAAGTCCGGATACGACCTGATTGACCTCGAGTGGCCGGCCGCGGTACTCGCCCGCCTCGGGATCGACCCCGCCGTTCTCCCCGAGGTCGTCGCCCCGGGCACGGAGCTCGGCCGCACGACCACCGGTTGGCAGGCTCTCACCGGCCTCCTGGCCGGCACTCCGGTCTACGCCGGCATGACCGACGGCTGTGCCGCCCAGCTGGGATCAGCGACCCTCGGCATCGGCGACTGGCACACCGTGATCGGCACCACGCTCGTGGTCAAGGGCGTCAGTCCCACGATCGTCACCGACGACACCGGGGCCGTCTACTCGCATCGTGCGCCCCACGACGGCCTCTGGCTGCCCGGCGGGGCCTCGAACGCGGGTGCCGGCGCCATCAGCTTCCTCTTCCCCGGCGACGACCTCGCGGCCCGCACCGCGGCCGTCGCCGGGCGGTTCACCGACCGCGTCGACCTCATCCCCACCGGCTACCCGATCACCGGCCGCGGCGAGCGCTTTCCCGTGGTGCGCCCCGACGCGTCAGGCTTCCTCACGGTCGGCGGCTCCGACGTGCCCCTGAACCGGGCAGCGGATGTCGCGGGCACCAGCCACCCCGCCCGCGCGCCGCTCGACGGTGCCCGCCTCGACGGTGCCCGCCTCGACCCCGACATGCTCCTGGCCGCGATCCTGCTGGGGGTCGCCTGCGTCGAGCGGCTCGCGGTCGATACCATGGCCGCGGCCGGCGTGCCCGTCTCCGGCACCTTCAGCACCTCCGGCGGCGGCACGAGAAACCGGTGGTGGACCCAGCTGCGCGCCGACCTCCTGGGGCGGGAGATCACGATCCCCGTCTCCTCCGAGGGGTCGATCGGCATGGCGATCCTCGCCGCCTGGGCCGGGGGCGCTGGGGCGCTGCCCGAGGTCGCTGCCAGGATGTCCATCGTGGGAGACGTGATCGAACCGGATGCCGCCAGGCGGGCGGCTCTCGACGAGCGCTACGGTGTGTTCCGCGACGGCCTCGTCGCCCGCGGCTGGCTGGACACATGACCACCCTGGTGCTCGTGCGGCACGGGGAGACGCTCTGGCACGGGGAGAACCGCTACGCGGGGTCGTCGGATGTCGGCCTCACCGACCGCGGCGCCGGTCAGGCTGGTCGGCTCGGTGGATGGGCGGCGACCGCGGCGCTCGACGCCGTCTACTCCTCCGACCTTTCGCGTGCCGTGATCACCGCGACTCCCGCGGCGAGCGCCGCCGGCACAGGGCTCGTGATCGACCCCCGGTTGCGCGAGGTGCACTTCGGCCGCGGGGAGGGGATGACGCGCTCCGAGATGCACACCGCATTCCCGGAGGCCCTCGCGTCGTTCCACGCGGCCCCCGCGACATCCGCTCTGCCGGAGGGGGAGACGGGAACGGCGGCGATCGGAAGGGCCTGGCCAGCGCTCGAGGAGATCGCGGCCCGGCACTCCGGTGGGCGTGTGCTCGTGGTGGTGCACTCGACGCTGATGCGGCTGATCCTCTGCCGGGTGCTCGACATACCCCCCGACCGCTATCGCAGCGCGTTCCCCGGAGTGCTCAATGGGGCACTCACCACGATCTCGCTCGGGCCGGGGGCGCCGCCAGCGCTGCACGGCTACAACGTGCCGACGGGCTGAGCGGTCGGGCTGGGGATCGACCTGACAATCGTCTCCATGGGAATGCTTAGCAATGCTAATTTGCTAGGCTAAGTATTGTGATCGCATCGACCGAATCCCCCCGCACCGACCCCGCCGCTGAACCCAACAGGCGTGTGGTGACCCATGAGCTGAGCTCCGAGATACGGGTCGCGGTCAACCGGCTCTCGAGGCGGCTGCGTGCCGAGAAGGCCGACACCGACCTCACCGACGGCCAGACCACCGTACTGGGAGTGCTCTCCGTGCGCGGCCCGCTCACGCTGAGCGAGCTGGCCGAGATCGAGCGGGTGACCCCTCCGTCGATGAACCGCACGGTCGGCGCCCTCGTCGACGCCGGGTACATCGAGCGGGAGACCTCGCCCGACGATCGCCGCAAGGTGTTCCTCCACCTCAGCCCCACCGGCACCGAGCTGGTGCGCGAGACGCGCAGGCGACGCGACGAATGGCTCTACCAGCGACTCGCCGACCTCAGTCCGGCCGAGCGCCGTACCCTCGCCGACGCTGCGACGATCCTGCGCGCCCTCTCGCAGTCGTGAGCAGGCGTGCATGAGGGCCATGTTCCGCTCTCTCAGCGGCTACAACTACCGCGTCTGGGCCGCCGGCGCCCTCGTCTCCAACGTCGGCACGTGGATGCAGCGAACCGCCCAGGACTGGCTGGTCCTGACCGTCCTGACCGACAATGACGCCGTCGCGGTCGGGCTCGTCATGGCCCTGCAGTTCGGCCCGCTCCTGCTGCTTCTGCCGATCACCGGTCTCGTTGCCGACCGGTTCGACCAGCGCCGCATCCTCATGACCACCCAAGCGCTGATGGGGATCCTGGGGCTCACCCTCGGAATCCTCACCGTCACCGGCACCGTACAGCTCTGGCACGTCTACGTGTTCGCGGCCCTCCTCGGCTGCGTCGCCGCCTTCGACGCCCCCGCCCGCCAGGCCTTCGTCTCGCAACTGGTCGTCGGCCCGAACCTCTCCAATGCCGTCGCGCTCAACTCCGCCTCCTTCAGTGCGGCGCGGATGATCGGGCCCGCCGTCGCCGGGCTCCTCACGGTGATCGTCGGTGCCGGCTGGGTGTTCATGATCAACGCCGCCTCCTTCGCGGCGGTACTCGTGTCGCTCGGATTCCTGCGCCTGAGCGAACTCACCCCGACGACGCGGGCCCCGAAGAAGCGCGGCGACCTGGCCGGCGGGTTCCGTTACGTGGCCGGCCGGCCGGACATCATCATGATCTTCGCCATGATCTTCCTCGTCGGAACCTTCGGCCTCAACTTCTCGTTGTTCATCGCCACGATGGCGCGGGTCGAGTTCGGGGCGGGGGCTGCGGAGTTCGGGGTGCTGTCCTCGGTGATGGCGATCGGGTCGATCACCGGCGCCCTGCTGTCCGCACAGCGCGAAAAACCCCGCTTTCGGTTCCTCATCATCTCCACCGGAGTCTTCGCGGTCGGCTGTGTCATCGCCGCGCTCGCTCCGAGCCTGGTCACCTTCGCGATCGCCCTGGTTCTCGTGGGGCTCGCCGCGCAGACGTTCATGGTCACGGCCAACGGGCTCGTGCAGCTCACCACGGATTCGGCGGTGCGCGGCCGGGTGATGGCGATCTTCCTCGCCATCTTCATGGGAGGCACCCCGGTCGGCGCCCCGATCGTCGGCTGGGTCGCCAACGAACTCGGACCCCGGTACGCGCTCGGGGTCGGCGCCGCAGCCGGTGTCGCGGCGCTGCTGGTCGGCGTCACCTGGATGGTGCGCAGCCAGCACCTACGACTGAGATTCACCGAGCGCCGACTGCGGGTGACCCACGACGGCGATGCGATCGCCATCGCCCTGCAGGTCGGCGAGTCGACCGCGCAGCGCTGAGTGTCCGGCACTGCCCGGCCCCGGTCAGTCCTCCCGCGTGATCTCCACCCGCACGAACAGCGCCGACTTGAACGGACCCGCGTAGACGCCGCGCAGCGGAGGCACGTCGTTGTAGTCGCGGCCGCGGCCAACGGTCACGTGTCGGTCACCGATGTCGATGAGGTTCGTGGGGTCGTAGCCGCGCCAGTTGCCGCAGTACCACTCGACCCAGGCGTGCGACTCCCCCATCACCGTCTCGCCGATCGCGGCGTTCGGCTTCGGATGCAGGTAGCCGGAGACGTAGCGGGCGGGGATGCCGACCGCGCGCAGGGCGCCGATCGCGAGGTGCGCGATGTCCTGGCAGACGCCCTTACGGTGCTCCCACGCCTCGGCTGCGGTGGTCGTGACCCCCGTGACCCCCTGCATGTACTCAACGCTGTTGCCGATGGCCACGCAGATCTGCTCCGCCGCCTCGCAGGGGCTCACGAATCCGTCGGCGATCTCCCGAGCGAGCGCGATCACCTCGGCGGGGGGTGCAGTGCGCCGGGTCTGCACCCGCTGCTCGACGAACTCGCTCGCCCGTCCGGCGAGCGCCGCGAGGTCGTCCCAGCCGATCGTGTGGTCCGTGTGCTGGCGGGCGCGCACCTCGACAAGGCTCGTCGCGGTGAGCGCGAGCTCGCGGTGCGGAGTGAGGATCTCGAAGGCCGAGACCCGGCTGCCCCAGTAGTCCACGTAGGAGTGCTGCGTCGACATGGGCATGATCTCGAGGCTCGAGTGCAGCACGAGCTGGCCGTCGGCGCTGACCGGCAGCATTCGCGCCTCGTTGTACGACGCCGTCACCTCGCCCTCGTAGTGGAACCCGGTCATGTGCCGGATGCGAAGACGGTTCACGAGTTCTCACTGACCCAGTTGGGGGCGGCATTGGTGGGGAAGTAGCGCTGGCGGATCGCCTCGGAGGCCGCGCTCGTCGCGAGCTGCACGCTGTCCATATGCTTCGGGAGGTCCTCGAGGATCTCGGCGATCGGCCGGTACTCGAGTTCGGAGCGGATCTGGCCGAGCACCCGCTGGGCCTGGTCGGAGACCCCCACCCGGTCCGTGCGCGGTTCGATGTCGCGCATGCACATCTCGGCGCGGCGCACCGAGAAGAGGATCGAGCGCGGGAAGAGGCGGTCCAGCAGCAGGAACTCGGCGGCGTTGCGAGCGCTCGGCACCCCGCGGTAGGTGCGCAGGTAGGCCTCGTAGGCGCCACAGGAGCGCAGGATCGTGGTCCACGACGGGCCGCTGGCCTCGGTGAGCGACCTGGTCGCGAGGAGTCGCGCGGTCATGTCGGCGCGCTCGATGCTGCGGCCGAGGGTGAAAAACTGCCACGCCTCGTCGCGGCTCGTGGCCGACTCGATGATGCCGACGGCGAGCGCGGACCGCTCCCGCACCCAGCCGAAGAACTCATGCACCTTGTCACCAGCGACCTTGCGCGGCATCCGCGCTCTGGTGGTGTTGAGGCACTCCCAGAGCTCGCTCGACACGATCTCGCGGGCGCGCCTGGCGTTCTCGCGGGCGGCGCCGAGCGAGTAGGCGATGGAGGCGGGCTCGGAACGGTCGACGGCGAGGATCGACAGCACGTCGGCCCTGGTGATCTCGGCGGTGTCCGGCACCTCGCTGCCCATCACGCTGAGCAGCGAGCGGCAGGCGAGGTTCTCCTCGATCCACGGGTCCTCGAGCAGCAATTGGAGGTGCACGTCGAGGATCCGCGCGGTGCCGTCGGACCGTTCGATGTACCGGCCGATCCAGAAGAGACTCTCGGCGATGCGGCTCAGCATGGGGACAATCCTTCCTTTACCCAGCCCTGACCCTCGGTCGAAGGATCCCCCGGCGCTGGGCTGGCGCGATCGCTGGCGAGATCGTCCATAGCTCCACCGCGCTGAGCGGTCTGTTGCTGCTGTTCCTGCTGACCGTGGTCCTGGGGACGATCGCGCGGCGAGTGGTCCTGGCCGAGCAGCATCTCCGGTGTGATGATCGAGATCGACTCGGTGGCGGCGGCCTGGCCGGCGACGAGTCCCTGGATGCTGTGGCGGGAGACCTGCAGCGGGTCGCGTCCGACGACCCACGTGTCCTTCGAGCCACCACCCTGGCTGCTGTTGACCACCAGCTGGCCCTCCGGAAGGGCCACCCGGGTCAGCCCGCCGGGGAGCACCCAGATATCGGTTCCGTCGTTGACCGCGAACGGTCGCAGGTCGGCATGGCGCGGGCGGAGCCCCTCGTCCACGAGGGTGGGGATGGTCGAGAGCTGCACGACGGGCTGGGCGATCCAGCCGCGCGGGTCGGCGATGAGCCGGGTGCGCAGCTCGTCGAGTTCTTTCCGCGTGGCGTCGGGTCCCACCACGAGTCCCTTGCCGCCAGAGCCGTCGACGGGCTTGACCACGAGCTCGTCGAGGCGGTCCAGGACCTCCTCGAGCGCGCCCGGATCCTCCAGGCGCCAGGTGTCGACGTTGGCGAGGATGGGCTCCTCTGCCAGGTAGTAGCGGGTGAGGTCGGGCAGGTACGTGTAGACGAGCTTGTCGTCGGCGACGCCGTTGCCGATCGCGTTGGCGATAGTGACGTTGCCGAGCCGGGCGGCGAGCAGGAGGCCGGGCGAGCCGAGCATGGAGTCGGCTCGGAACTGCAGTGGATCGAGGAACTCGTCGTCGACCCGCCGGTAGATGACGTCGACGCGGGTGGGGCCCGCCGTGGTGCGCATCCAGACCTTGCCGCCCGAGCAGAACAGGTCGCGACCCTCGACGAGCTCGATGCCCATCAGGCGGGCGAGGAGGGTGTGCTCGAAGTAGGCGGAGTTGTACACACCGGGGGTGAGTACCACGATCGTCGGATCCTCGACGCCGTTCGGGGCGCTCGCGCGGAGCGCCTGGAGCAGCTTGTGCGGGTAGTCGCCGACCGGGCGCACACGCATGCTGACGAAGAGCTCCGGCAGGGTCTGCGCCATGACGCGGCGGTTCGAGATGACATAGCTGACGCCGCTCGGAACCCGCACGTTGTCCTCGAGCACCCGCCACGCGCCGACCTCGTCGCGGATGAGGTCGATGCCGGAGACCTGGATTCGCACCCCGTTCGCAGGGTCGATTCCGGCGGCCTGGCGGTGGAAGTGGCTGGATGAGCTGATCAACGAGGCGGGGATGACGCCGTCGCGCACGGCGTTCTGCGGGCCGTAGATGTCGGCGAGGAACGCCTCGAGCGCGCGCACCCGCTGTGTGACGCCGGCCTCGACGTTGGTCCACTCGGCCTGGTCGATCACCCGCGGAACGGCATCGAGAGGGAAGGGGCGCTCCTCCCCGGCGAAGTCGAAGGTGACCCCCTGGGCCAGATAGGAGCTCGCCAGGGCGTCGGTGCGGCCGCGGAGCTCGTCCTGCGTCATCTGGGCGAGCGCCGCGTGGATCTCCTTGTAGGCGGTCCTGGCGGTCTCAGGATTCGAGAACATCTCATCGAAGGGAGGCGCGCCCGCACGCTTCGTCCTCGTTGCCGTTGCGGCCGCGTAACCATCGAAAAGGTCGCCCATTGCTGAAGCCTAACGGCGGGGTGTTGCGGCGATGTTTCCACGTACTCCGGCGACCGTTGGGGGAACACGGGGTGAACTGTCGGTCACATGCGAGCCTATTCACAGAATCCGATCTATTTTGGAAGTTCGCCACTCAAACATGCTCGGCCAGTGTCGTCCCCAGGGAGCTCGTGGTCGAGGAGAAAATAAGGAACGCCATGCGCAATCGCTCTCCCCGACTGGCCGCCGCCGCCGGAATCGTCCTCGCCTGCTTCGCCCTCACCGCCTGCGCGCCCTCCGACTCGGGATCCGCCACCGGAACCCTCATCGTCTACACCAACTCGAACTCCGACGGCCGGGGCGAGTGGATCACTGCCCAGGCGGCCGAGGCCGGGATCGACATCGAGATCGTCGGGCTGGGCGGCGCCGACCTCGCCAACCGCATCGTCGCGGAGAAGAACAACCCCGTCGGCGACGTGGTCTTCGGCCTCAACGACATGTACTTCGAGACCCTCAGGGCCGAGGAGGCCATCTCCGATTACACCCCGGCCTGGTCCGACAGCGTCGACGCCTCCGATTCCTCCGATGGCGCCTACTGGCCCCTCGTCGAGCAGGCCATCGTCATGGTCTACGACACCAACAGCATCAGTGCAGCGGATGTCCCGGCCGACGTCACCGACCTCTGGGCGGATGACTCCTTCACCGGACGCTACGAGGTCAACACCGCGCTCGGCCAGGCCACTCCGCAGCTCGTGCTCGCCGGACTCCTCGCGCGCTACGAGGACGAGAACGGCGACCTCGGTGTCTCCGACGAGGGCTGGGACGCCGTCGCCGCGTACTTCGAGCACGGGTCCCCCGCCACCGAGGGCACGGACCTCTACTCGCGCCTGACGCGCGACGAGGTCGACTATGGAACAATCGCGAGCAGCGGCATCGTCAGTCGCGACGGCGAGTACGGCACCAGTACCGGCATCATCGTGCCCTCCGACGGTGTGCCCTATGTGACCGAGCAGATTGCGGTCGTCAACGGCACCTCGAAGCAGGCCGCGGCCGAGGAGTTCATCGACTGGTTCGGCGGCGCCGACGTGCAGGGCGCGTTCGCCCAGGAGTTCTCCGCCTACCCGGTGAACGACGACGCGAAGTCCCAGGCACTGCCAGAGGTCACCGCCATGATCGACGCCCTCCCCAAGCAGGAGATCGACTGGGCGTTCACCCGGGAGCACATCGGCCAGTGGGTCGAGAAGGCCGAGCTCGAGTACGTACAGTAACCGATGATCCGGTTCGAGAACGTCGAGGTGCGCTTCGGCGACCAGGTCGCGATCCCCGATCTGACGTTGCACGTGCGCGAGGGGGAGTTCTTCACCCTTCTCGGGCCATCGGGCTGCGGCAAGACGACCGCGCTGCGCACTCTCGCCGGCTTCGTCGAACCGTCGGCGGGCGACATCCGCATCGGGGGTGAGATCGCCACCCGCCTGCCGAGCGAGAAGCGCCGGGTGGGGATGGTGTTCCAGAACTATGCGCTCTTCCCCAGCATGAGCGTCTGGGACAACATCGCGTTCGGCCTCACCGTGCTCAAGACGGGTAAGGCCGAGACCGGGCGGCGGGTGCGTGAGATCGCCGACACCGTCTCGCTCACCACCAACCAGCTCGCGAAGAACGTCTCTGAGCTCTCCGGCGGGCAACAGCAGCGGGTCGCGATCGCGCGTGCCCTGGTTCTCGAGCCGCGCATCCTGCTGCTCGACGAGCCGCTCTCGAACCTCGACGCGAAACTGCGGGTGCAGTTGAGGGAGCAGCTCAAGAACCTGCAGGCCGACCTCGGCATCACCACGGTCTACGTGACGCACGACCAAGAGGAGGCGCTCACGATGAGCGACCGCATCGCGGTCTTCAACCACGGTGTCGTCGAGCAGGTCGGCACACCGGAGGAGATCTACAACGGCTCAGCGACCGAGTTCGTCTGCACCTTCATCGGGGCGATCAACCCTCTAACGGATGATTTCGTCCGCGCGCTGGGCTCCGACACCCTCATCCCGTCCGCCCCCTCCTACCTGCGGCTCGAGAAGGTCGCCCTCGAGAGAACGGCACTGGACCAGTCACGGTCGCCCGCCGACATCCGCTCGAGAGATCTAGGTGTGGTGCGTCTGGAGGGGGTCGTCACCGGTCGCTCCTACCACGGGGCGTTCAGCACCTATTCGGTGCTCAGCCACGGTGCGACGGTGCGGGCGACGGTCGCCGAGAACGGAGCGCCGCCGCTTGCCGACGGCACACCCACGAGCCTCTACGTCGACCCAGCCGCCGTGCTGCAGTACTGAGACGCGATGCGCTCCTCCGTGCGAAGCATGTTCCGCTCCCCGCTCGTGGTGGTCGTGATGATCGTGCTGCTCTGGTTCATCACCACGTTCCTCGTCTTCCCCAACGTCAACCTGCTGGTGGCGACATTCTTCCCGGGCGGATCGTTCAGCGGGCGCTCGGTCGAGAAGCTGCTCAGCTCGGAGCGCGCGATGCGGAGCCTGGGCAACAGCTTCCTGCTCGCGGCGACCCTGGCCGTCACGGTGAACATGGTCGGGGTCTTCATCGTGCTCGTCACGAGCTATTTCAAGATCTGGGGCGCCCGCCTGCTCTGGCTCGGCTATGCGACGACCCTCATCTACGGCGGGATCGTGCTCGCGGCGGGCTACAACTTCATCTACGGGCGCTATGGGTTCATCACCAACGCGGTGCGCAACGTCTTCCCCGACGTCGACCCCGACTGGTTCTCCGGCTACTTCGCCGTGGTCGTGGTGATGACCTTCGCCACCACCACGAACCACATGCTCTTCCTCACCTCTTCGCTCGGCAAGATCGACTACCAGACGATCGAGGCGGCCAGGAACATGGGGGCGTCGACGATGACGATCCTGTGGCGGATCGTACTGCCGGCCCTGCGCCCGATGATCTTCGCCGTGACGGTGCTGACCTTCCTCACTGGGCTCGGGGCGCTCACGGCGCCGCTTGTTCTCGGCGGCCAGGACTTCCAGACCATCGCGCCCATGATCCTCACCTTCTCGAAGAGTTCGGGGTCGAGGGACCTCGCCGCGCTCCTCGCCATCATCCTGGGGCTCGCGACGATCGTGCTGCTCGCGGCGATGAACCGGGTCGAGAAGTCCGGGGTGTACTTCTCCGTGGCGAAGGTCGCAACGCCACTCGCCAAGCAGAGGATTCCGCATCGCGGGGCGAACGCGGCTGTGCACATCGCGGCCTACGCCCTGTTCGTCGTCTACGCGCTGCCGGTCGTGCTGATCCTGTTGTTCTCTTTTCTCGACTCCTCGGCCATCCTCTCCGGCACGATCACCTGGCAGGCATTCACACTCGACAACTACACCACCGTCTTCGGCACCCCGGCGGTGCTGAGGCCGTTCATCGTGAGCGTCGTCTACAGCGCGCTCGCCTCGGTCATCGTGGTGGGCGGGCTGCTGTTCGTCTCGCGCATCCTGCAGAAGCACCGCAACCCGTTCACGTCGCTGCTCGAGTACCTGCTGCACATCCCGTGGATCCTGCCCACGATCCTCATCGCCCTGGCACTCGTGATGACCTTCGACCGCCCGAGTCCGCTGATCGGCGGGCAGGTTCTCACCGGCACGCCGATGATCCTGCTCGTGGCTTACATCATCGTGAAGATCCCGTTCACCCTCCGGCTGCTCAAGGCGGCGTTCGCGTCGATCCCCGACTCGCTCGAGGACGCCGCGCGCATCCTCGGCGCCCCGTCGATGTTCACCCTGCGCAAGGTGCTGTTCCCCCTCGTGATCCCCACGGCGGCGGCGATCACGGCGCTGAACTTCAACAGCCTGCTCGACGACTACGACGCGGCGGTGTTCCTCTACCATCCGCTCTACCAGCCGCTGGGCATCGCGATCAAGGCGAGCACCGACGGCGAGAACAACCTCGACTCGATGTCGATCACCTTCGTCTACACCGTGCTGCTCATGATCATCATGGGCCTGTCGATGTACTTCCTCTACGGCAGAGCCGGGTCCTCGAGCGCC
>JACMNE010000161.1 GCA_014378715.1 Microbacteriaceae bacterium | reverse complement strand
GCTCGCCGGATCGCTCGCCACCCGGCTCGGCGCCCTCGTCTGGGTGCCCCACACCGAGGCACCCGACCTCGCCTCAGCGATCTCCGCCGTCTGCGCCGAAAACGCGCTCGACCCCGGCCGTACAGTCATCGTCGGGGAAGGTGGCGGCTGCCACGCGGCATTCGCACTCTGCGGGAAGGTGCCATCGGCCCGCATCGCCCTGCTCTACCCGCCAGCGCTGCCCGGGATCGACCCCCACAGCTTCCCGACGACTCTGCTCCAGGCCTCGGCGACGAGTTCCACCCGCGCCGGAGTCGTCATGCTCGAGTCCTCCCTCCGCCGGGCGGGGGTCGCCGTGCGCGAGACCGACTACCAAGACATCGCCGACGACTGGGCGCGCTATCCGCGGGCCGTGCGCGGCTCGAAACGGGCCCTCGGCGACCTCGTCGCGTTCCTCGAGCGCGGCGTCGGGCAGAGTTCGACCTTCGAGGTCATCCCCGGCTGGGACCTGCACTGATAGTGTCTCTCGCATCATGTCCGCGAACCTCGTCGTCACGGGCCTCGCGGGCGGCCACGACCACCGCACCCTCTTCGAGGGTCTCGATCTGACCGTCGCCGCCGGGGATGTGCTCGGGGTCGTGGGTGTGAACGGCGCGGGGAAGTCAACCCTGCTGCGCCTTCTCGCCGGCGAGGGTGAGCCGCAGGCCGGCACGATCGCCCTGTCGCCGCCCGATGCCTTCGTCGGCTCCCTGCCGCAGGAACACGAGCGACGCGACGGCGAGACCGTCGGCGGGTACCTCGCCCGGCGCACGGGCTGCGCCGCCGCGACCGCCGATCTCGACGCCGCGGCCACCGCCCTGGCTGAGCCGACAGCTGCTGGCGGCGCCGACCCCTCCGACGTGTACTCGTTCGCCCTCGAGCGGTGGCTCGCGAGCGGGGCCGCCGACCTCGACGAGCGGATGCCGCGGGTGTTGGCCGACCTCGGGCTCGCCATCGCAGCGGCCCGTGCCGGGATCACAGCCGGCGTCACCGCCGACTCCCTGATGACCTCGCTCTCCGGGGGCCAGGCGGCCAGGGTCGCCCTCGCCGCGCTGCTGCTCTCCCGGTTCGACATCGTTCTGCTCGACGAGCCGACGAACGACCTCGATCTCGACGGGCTAGATCGGCTCGAGTCCTTCGTGCGCGGGCTGCGCGGGGGTGTGGTGCTCGTCAGCCACGACCGCGAGTTCCTGGCGAGGTGCGTCACCGGAGTGCTCGACCTTGACCTGGCCCAGGGCACCACCACTGTCTACGGGGGCGGCTACGACGCCTACCTCGAGGAGCGCGAGACGATCAGGCGCCACCGGCGGGAGGACTACGACGAGTTCGCCGCGAATAAGGCCGACCTCGTCGGGCGGGCGCGCCTGCAGCGCGAGTGGTCGAGCCAGGGGGTGCGCAACGCGATCAAGAAGGCCCCGGACAACGACAAGATCCGCCGCAAGGCCTCCGTCGAGTCGAGCGAGAAGCAGGCCCAGAAGGTGCGCCAGATGGAGAGCCGGATCGCGCGACTCGAGGAGGTCGACGAACCGCGCAAGGAATGGCAGCTCGAGTTCACGATCGGGGCCACCGCCCGCTCCAGTTCGGTCGTCGCGACGCTGAACGAGGCCACCATCCGCCTGGGAGGATTCACACTCGGGCCCGTATCGATCCAGGTGAACGCCGGGGAGCGGATCGGCATCACCGGTCCGAACGGCGCGGGCAAGTCAACGCTGCTGCAGACGCTGCTCGGACGCGTCACCCCGGACTCGGGCACGGCGGCCCTCGGTTCGAGCGTGGCGATCGGCGAGATCGACCAGGCCCGTGCGCAGTTCCTCGGCGAGACGCCGCTCGCGGCCGGGTTCGAGAACCTGCTGCCCGACTGGCCGGTCGCCGAGGTGCGCACCCTGCTCGCCAAGTTCGGCCTTCGCGCCGACCACGTGAACCGGCCAGCGCGCGAGCTCTCCCCCGGCGAGCGAACCAGGGCAGGGCTCGCCCTGCTGCAGGGGCGGGGCATCAACGTGCTCGTGCTCGACGAGCCAACCAACCACCTCGACCTAGCGGCGATCGAGCAGCTCGAGGAGGCGCTCGACGCCTACGACGGCACCCTGCTGCTGGTCACCCACGACCGGCGGATGCTGGCGAAGGTGCGCGTCGACCGGCGCTGGCACGTGGAGAATGGGGTCGTCACCGAGGGGTCGCCCGGCTAATCTGGGGGACCATGACCGACTTCGCCCAGCTGCTCTCCGTCGTCCCCGTCTCGGACTTCGACGTCTCCCACGCCTGGTACGAGCGCCTGTTCGCCCGGCCGGCCGACAATGTGCCGATGCCCGGCCTCCTCGCAGAGTGGCGGGTCGCCGACAGCGGGTGGGTGCAGGTGTCCCTCGACGCAGAGCGGGCCGGCCACACCATGCTGAACTTCGCCGAGGACGACCTCCACGGCCCCCGCGAGCGGCTGGCCGCGGCCGGGTTCGAGCAGGAGGACGTCGTCGAGGCCAACCGGGGCGTGCGGCTCAGCGCGATCGTCGACCCCGACGGCAACCGGCTCACCTTCATCGGCGGCTTCCGTGAGGAGTACTTTGGCGACGAAGGGTAACCGCCCCTAGCGGGACGCCTTCAGTTCGGCGGGCGCCGCCGGGTACTCCATCAGGCAGAGGGCGGCCGAGTGCCGCTCGATCTCGAACAGCACCCCGTACTCGAAGGCGTGACCGCTCTCTTGTGCGAGCTCGCGCAGGTGCTGCTGCATCAGCTCGCTGTCCCGGTACTCCCCGAGCAGGTCGTGCACGGCCTCCGCCGCGGACGCCAGCCGGCGGGCCTTCTTGCCGAAGACCCCGGCGTCGCCGTAGCTCACGGCCTCCGCCGCGTACCGCAGCCGTTTCGCGGCCTTGCGTGTCTCGTGCAACAGGAGTGTGCGCCCCTCACCGGATCCCGCTGCGCGAGCCAGTTTCGCGTGGTGCAGCACCCGGGTGAGTTCGGTGTCGAGGGCGACGGGCACGAGGTCTGAGGCCGCCCCGGACGCGCTCGGCGTCAGCACGGGATGGGCGATGAACCCGTCGAGGGTGTCGAGCAGCCGGAAATACCGCGTCCCGGACAGCTCGGCGACCACCAGGTCGAGCGCCTCCAGGTAGTCGGCATCCCAGTGGGCGGCAATGTGCTCGCCCACCTCCAGCGGCACCACGTCGTGGTCGGCGACGAGGGTGTGCGCCCGGTCACGCATCACTTCTGCGTCGCGCGCCCGCCCCAGCACCACTCCGAGGTCCCGCAGCTCCTCGCGGATCGGGTCGGTCGCCTCCCGGTCGAAGACGTGCCGGTAGCTCGCGAACAGGCTGCGCAGCCGCCGCACCCTCGTGCGGAACAGGTGCACGGAGTCCGGTTCGTTGCGCCGCACCCGCGGGTCGATCACCACGAGGTCGTCCACGAGGGCCCGCAGGGCGACGATCAGGACAGCGGATGTCGCGCTCGACCGGTCGAGTCGCGGAACCGTGCGCACCTCTGCCAGCGTCGTTCGCCCCAGCGCGCTGGCCAGCTTGGACCCGCTGGCCGCCGGAGTCGCGCCGGCGGCCAGCAGCCGCTCCTCGACCGCGTCGAACAGGGCGGTGCGCTCCTTCTTCGATTCGGGGGCGCCGGACAGCAGCTCCACCTCCCACTCGCGCCAGATGCGCAGGACGCCCGTGCTGGTGTCGCTCGCGGAGACGACGTCATCCGCTATCTCGAGCAGGTCTCCGCCGTCGCCGACGAGGCGCAGCAGGGTGCGGCGGGTGTGCAGCCGGGCGATGACCCGCAGCGGGCGGTCCCGCACGATCACGAGAACCGGGGCCAGCACCTCCGCGGGGACGTCGCCCTCGGCGAGCGGCCAGTGGTACTCGGTGCGGCCGTCCTCCGACGGCACTTTGATGTGCCAGCCCTCGTCCTCACCGCCGCGACGGCGGCGCAGCACGATGTGGTGGGCGGCGAGGTCACCACCCTCGGTGTCGAAGTATTCCGCCTCCAGGTCCACCTCCCCGGCAGGCACGACCTCGGCGATCTCGGCGAGCGGCGGGACCACCGTGTTCTCGTCGACCTCGTACTTGCGCTCGATCTCTTCCTGGACCTTCATCGTGTTCCTGCCTGCCTGCCGGTCGAACGGGACTCTTCGTGGTCTGAACAGGCTAGGCCGGATTGGTGAACGGTGGGGGAGGCCCCGCCCCACCTCAGAGCACGTTGTGCTCGATTCATCCCGTGGGATGATCGGGGGGTGAGCACACTCTTCTCCGGGGCCCGAAAGCTCGACGCCCACGGCGAGCAGGACGATTTCTGGATGCTGGTCACGGGTGACCTGATCACGGCGACGGGCCACGGGGCGGCGCCCCCGGCCGACGAAACGATTGACCTGACCGGCCGCACGCTGGCGCCCGGGTTCATCGACCTGCACGCGCACGGCGGGGCCGGGTTCTCCTTCGACGACGGTCGCGAGGCGATCGGGGCCGCGCTCGCCCTGCACCGCCGGCACGGCACGACGCGCTCTGTGCTCAGCCTGGTCGCCAGTCCGATGGAACGCCTGGTCGAGAGCCTCGCCGTCATCGCGGACCTGGTCGACGCCGACCCGCTCGTCCTCGGATCGCACCTCGAGGGCCCGTTTCTCAGCCAGGACTACCGCGGGGCCCACCAGATCGAACACCTCCGCCCGCCGGTGCCCCGGGAGGTCGAGGCCCTGATCGACGCCGGACGCGGGACGATCCGCCAGCTCACCATCGCACCCGAACTGCCCGGCGCGCTCGCTGCCATCGACACCCTCGTCGCGGCGGGTATCACAGTCGCGATCGGCCACACCGCGGCGGACTTCGCCCTCTCGAGTGAGGCCTTCTCCCGTGGCGCGCGCCTGCTGACCCACGCGTTCAACGCGATGCCGGGAATCCACCACCGGGCCCCGGGGCCGGTGGTCGCGGCCCTCGGCGATCCGCGGGTGGTGCTCGAGCTGATCCTGGACGGCCACCACGTGCACCCGGAAGTGGCGGCGATGGCCTTCCGTTCCGCGCCCGGCCGCATCGCCCTCGTCACCGACGCGATGGCGGCGGCCGGTTCCGCCGACGGCGACTACCGACTCGGCGATGTGCGCGTCACGGTGCTCGACTCCCTGGCGACGATCTCGGGTACGTCCACGATCGCCGGGTCCACCCTCACCATCGACGCGGCGCTCCGCCGCGCGATCCTCGAGACCCACCTCGAGCCCGTTGCCGCTATCGAGGCGGTGACCCTCACCCCGGCCCGCGCGCTCGGCCTCGACGGCCACCTGGGTTTGCTCGCGCCGGGTTACGCAGCCGACGCGGTGGTGCTCGATGCCGAGTGGGCCGTGACCTCGGTGTGGGCGGCCGGCTGCCGGCTGCACTAACCGGGCTGCGTGACCTGAAGCGGCCAGCCGCACAGGGCCGCACCCATCGCGGCCGTCACACCGGACTCCCCGGAGACCATGGCCACCCGCTCGGACAGCGACAAAGAAGAGAGGAATGCGGAATCGGCCGCGCCCGCATCGAGCACGCCCCTGACCGCCGCGAGCAGCGGCTCCCCCAGGGATGTCATCCCGCCGCCGATCACGATCCGCTCGACATCGATCGTGAGGACGAGCACGCGGACCGCGGCGGCGACGCTCCTGGCGAGGCGAGACCAGACCTCGAGGGCCCCGTCCTCCCCCGCCACCACCGCACGGAACAGGGCCTCGACCGGACGCGGGTCGTCGGTCGGCCACTGGCGCGCCACCCCCGAGCCCGATGCCACCAGCTCGAGGCAGCCGCGCTGGCCGCAGGCGCAGAGCGGACCGTCCTGATCGAGGCAGATGTGCCCGATCTCACCGGCGGTGCCGCGTGATCCCCGCCACAGCCGACCCTCGAGCACCAGGCCCGCGGCGAGCCCCGTACCGAGGTTGAGGTAGGCGAGCGAGTGCAGCCCGGACTGCCCCATCTGATGGAACGCCCCCATCGCCGCCGCGTTCACGTCATTCTCGACGTGCACTGCGGTGCCGAGGCGACCGGCGAGCTCCCCCGCGAGGTCGACGTCGCGCAGACCCAGGTTGACGGCGTGGGACACCCGCCCGGTGGCGACGTCGACGATGCCGGGGATCCCGATCCCGATCGACTCGAACGCGCGGGTGTCGGCGCCCGCCAGCCGGGCGAGCTCGACGACGGCGAGCACTGCCGTGCGGATCACCGCCTCCGCGCCGTACCCCGTCGACAAGGTCAGCCGGTGGAGGACAGATCCGTCCCGCCCTACGACGACCGCCGCCGTCTTGGTGCCGCCGATGTCCAGCCCGACCCTCATCGGGCGTCCTGCCTGGCGCCGGAGCGGGTCGCCGGGGAACTGTGGATGTCGGCGAAACTGCCACCGGAACTGGTGGAGTCGAGGATGGCCACCAGCACCTCGAGCACGTGGAGCGCTCGCTCGCCGCTGGCCACCGGGGCCCGGCCATGCCGCACCGCCGACGCCATCTCGACCAGGCCCATCCCCAGGTATCCGCCGTCCGGCACGGTCGGATCCAGCGGGATCTCCACGAAGTCGTCGTCGCCGGCGCGCTTCAGCAGCACCGGCCCCGCCCAGGAGTTCGCCGCCGACGCGACGATGCTCCCCTCCGTACCGTGGATCTCCAGGCGCGGGGTGCGCGTATGGGCGACGTCGAAGCTGGTGACGAGGGTGCCGAGCGCCCCGCTGCCGAACTGCAGCAGGCTCACGATGTGGGTCGGGGTCTCGACCGGGAACGACGTGCCGGCCCGGTCGCCGGACAGGATGGTCCGCACGCTCCGGGTGGTGCTCCCCAGGCTCCCGACCCGCGCGACCGGGCCGAGCAGTTCGACCAGCGCGGTCGCATAGTAGGGGCCGATGTCCAGCAGCGGCCCCGCCCCCTGCCGGTAGAGGAACTCGGGGCTCGGGTGGAATCGCTCGGGCCCCGCGTTCATCATGAACGCGTTCGCCGCGACCAGCGTGCCGAGCTCGCCGAGTTGGATGAGCTCGGCGCAGGCCCTGATCCCCACGCCCATGAACGTGTCCGGGGCGCATCCCACCTGCAGGCCGCGCTCCCTGGCGAGCTCGAGGATGCTCCTGGCGTCCTCCACCGACAGCGCGAACGGCTTCTCCGAGTAGACGTGCTTGCCGGCGTCGAGCGCCCGCAGGGAGATCGCCGCATGCACGATCGGGAGGGTGAGGTTGAGCACCAGGTCGACGTGCGGGTGTGCCAGGAGCTGGTCCACAGTGCACACCTGCTGGATGCCGAACTCCCGGGAGACGCTGAGCGCACTCTCGGGCACGATGTCGGCGCAGGCGACGACGACCAGCCCGGGTCGACCGGCGATGTTGAGCAGGTACTGCCGGCTCACGTTCCCGCACCCGATCAGTCCGATCCGCACCGGGCCACCGTCCATGTCGCCTCTCACAGCCGGCTCCGGTCGCCCCGGTCGAGCGACACCTCGTGGCCGGTCGCGGCCGATTCGTAGATCGCCGTGAGGATGCGCATCATCTCGACCCCGTGCTCCACAGGCGCGACCACCTCGGCCTCGCCCTGGCAGAGCGCCACGAAGTGGTTGATCTCATTGGCGAACCCCTCATCGAAGTCGAATGTCAGGCGGTCGATCTGCGGGTGGATGTTGAGTATCGTGTCGTGGCGCTCCGTGGCGATCCGCAGCTCGGGTTCCAGTTCGGCCCCGCCCCGGTCCCCGTGCACGGCGATCTCCAGTCGGTCCTGGGCGGCGTGCAGCGAGTAGCTCGTGTCCATCATGAGTGACGACCCGTTCTCGAAGCGGATGAAGGCGGTGGCGAGATCCTCGACGTCGCTCAGGTCAGGATCGTAGTCGGCCACCTTGTACCGGGACAGGGAGGTGATGTTCGCCCGGTTGCCGAGACGGGTGTGGGTGGCCCCGCTCACGGTCACCGCGCGGGGCGCCCCCATGAGGTACCAGCACAGGTCGAGCACGTGCACGCCGATGTCGATGAGCGGTCCGCCGCCCGACCGGGAGGTGTCGGCGAACCAGCCGCCCGGGTTGC
>JACMNE010000160.1 GCA_014378715.1 Microbacteriaceae bacterium | reverse complement strand
AGAACCCACTGATTAAGAGTCAGTTGCTCTGCCAATTGAGCTAGGGATGCTTGTCGACGCGAAGAAAATCCCGCACCGAGGGTCAAGGTTAGCATGAGAGCGGGGCACCATCTGCGCCGCCCCGACGACACCACGAGGAGACTCCATGACAGAGAACATCAACCGCCTCGCCGCGGGCGCCCTGGCCCCCGCCTTCACTCTCGACGACCAGGACGGCAATGCCGTCTCGCTCTCCGACTTCGCCGGCCAGAAGGTCGTCGTCTACTTCTACCCCGCGGCGTCCACCCCGGGCTGCACCACCCAGGCCTGCGACTTCCGCGACAACATCAACTCGCTCAAGTCGGCCGGCTACCAGGTGCTCGGCCTCTCCCGGGACGAGGCGGGTGCCCTGCAGAAGTTCCGCGACGAGCAGAACCTCAACTTCCCGCTCCTCAGCGACCCCGACCTCACCGCGCACAACGCCTACGGCACCTGGGGCGAGAAGTCGCTCTACGGCAAGGCCGTCACCGGTGTGCTGCGGTCGACCTTCGTCATCGGCGAGGACGGCGAAGTCACCCTCCCGCTGTACAACGTCAAGGCCACGGGCCACGTCGCCTCGCTGCGCAAGAAGCTCGGCCTCGACTGAGCCGACTCCGCGGCCGATCCGGTGATTTAGCGGATGTCGGCGGCAATCCCGTCACTGCGACGCCCGGTTCGGAGAAACGCAACACCGCCGCGATCACTCCGGGTCGCGGTGCCGCGTCGCGGCGAGCACGGAACGGGTGAAGAGCAGCACGAGGATGAGGATCGCGGGGGTGAGCAACAACCAGCCGACGTCCGGTCGAGCGAGCATGCCCTGGAAGCTCCCGATCGCGACCGCGATGAGCAGGAGCTGCACTGTGACGGCTCCCCCGCGGATCCACGGCGACCCGCGCCTGGCCCCGATCGCCATCGCTCCGACCCACACCGCGGCGATCAGCGTGAGCACAACGAGACCGATCGCGCTCGCCAGCGAGTCGGCCGGCGTGGTCAGCACCTCGACAACGAGGAACACCGTGAGGGCAGCCAGGCCCAGCGATTCGAGCCACAGGAGCACCACCAGAAGCTTCATCGCCCGCGACGCGAGGGGCCCGCGCCCGCTCGTCCCGGTGTCGTCGAAGAGTTCACTCACAGAGATATCCAATACAAAACTATTGATTTGCGTATGTCGATATGAGAGTCTATGTGAGGTTGATTTGAGCCTTACAGCGACGTGAGTGCGGCCTTCAACAGATTCACAGCAGTGTCATCTGGTTGGACAACCCCCACGAATTCTGGTCTCTCGACCTTAAGTATCACGCAATCAAAAGGAGCACCCACATGGACTGGCGCGATAAAGCAGCCTGCCTCACGGCCGACCCCGAACTCTTCTTCCCCGTAGGGAACACCGGCCCCGCCGTCGACCAGATCGAGAAGGCCAAGTCGGTCTGCGGTCGGTGCAGTGTCTCCGAGCAGTGCCTGCAGTACGCGCTCGAGACCAGCCAGGACTCCGGCGTCTGGGGTGGCCTCAGCGAAGACGAGCGTCGCGCGCTCAAGCGCCGCGCTGCCCGCGCCCGCCGCGCCTCCTAGGCACAGAAGCGCCTCACCGCACCAGAACCGCGAGAGGCGTGCCGGGCAACATCCGCTCGACAGAAAGGCCACGACCCCGCACCCGCGGCGATCGTGGCCTTTTCTGCGTGACGGCAGCGTGCCGGCGAGCGGGACGATCCCGCCGCCTCAGCCCGCGGTGATCCAGGCGAGGGGGATGTCGATCGTGACCTCGGTGCCGCTGCCGACCAGGGTGTGCCAGTCGATGGTGCCGCCGAGCTCGCCCTGAATTAACGTGCGCACGATCTGGGTGCCCAGCCCCGAGCCGACCTTGCCCTCGGGCAGACCGCTGCCGGTGTCGCGCACCTTCACGCTGAGCAGCTCCGCCGTGCGCACGGCGATGATCTCCACATCGCCCTCCTTGCCCGCGAGGCCGTGCTCGACCGCGTTCGTGACCAGCTCGGTGAGTGCCAGGGCCAAGGGCGTGGCGTACTCGCTGGGCAGGCTGCCGAAGCTGCCGGTGGACTTCGGGTGCACCTTGGTGTTGTGGGTCGAGGCGACCTCGGCGATCAGCAGCAGCACCCGGTCGAAGACGGCGTCGAAATCGACGGTCTGGTTGAGGCCTTCGCTGAGGGTGTCGTGCACCACGGCGATCGCCGCGACCCGGCGCATGGCCTGGTTGAGGGACTCGCGCGCCTCCTCCGATCGGGTACGGCGCGCCTGGATGCGTAGGAGCGATGCGACGGTCTGGAGGTTGTTCTTCACCCGGTGGTGGATCTCGCGGATCGTGGCGTCCTTGGTGATGAGCTCGCGCTCCTGGTGGCGCAGCTCGGTGACGTCGCGGCAGAGCACGATCGCGCCGACCCGCTCCCCGCGGTCGCGGATGGGGATCGCCCGCAGCGACACGGTGACCCCGCGGGCCTCGATGTCGGTGCGCCAGGGCGCGCGGCCGGTGACCACGAGGGGCAGCGACTCGTCAACCGTGAGTTTGCCGGTGAGCAGGCTCGTGGTGACCTCGGCGAGGGACTCGCCCTCGAGCTCGCCGGCAAAGCCCATCCGGTTGAAGGCGGACAGCCCGTTGGGGCCCGCGAAGGTGACATTGCCGCCGACGTCGAGGCGGATGAGTCCGTCCGAGGCGCGCGGGGCCCCGCGGCGGGGGCCGGTCGGGGCGCCGAGGTCGGGAAAGTCGCCGCTCGCGATCATGGCGAAGAGGTCGTTCGCGCACTCGTTGAAGGTGAGCTCCTGGCGGCTCGGGGTGCGCGCCTCGCTGAGGTTGGTGTGCCGGGTGATGATGGCGACCGGGTGTTCCGACGTGGCCGATCCGGTCGCGGCGAGGCGACGCAGCACGGGCACGGCCCGCACCCGCGTCGGGGTCTCCTCATACCAGTCGGGAGCGGCGGAGTCGATGATGAGCGACGACTCGAACGCGTCAGTCACCTGCTTGCGCCACTCCGGCTTGATGTTCTGGCCCACGAAGTCACGGTAGAAGAGGGTGGCCGAGCTCGACGGGCGGGCATGGGCGACCGCGACGAAGGTGTCGTGCTCGGTCGGCACCCACAGCACGATATCGGCGAACGCGAGGTCGGCGAGGAGCTGCCAGTCGCCGACGAGCAGATGAAGCCACTCGATGTCGGCCTCGCTCGACCGGCCCTGCGCAAGCACGAGATCACTGAGGGTCGACACGTATTACAGCTTAACCGGGTGAGGGAGAGCGGATGTCGCGCGCTACTACTGCTCCCACGGCAGGCTGAACGCGTCCCCCGCGTTGGTCGCGAACTCGATGACCCGTGTGAGCAGCTCCTCCATGGTGCGGGAGGCGAGCAGCGACACTTGGTCGAGCGGCCCGACCGGGCAGATCGCGGCAAGCTGCCAGGCCGACGCGACCGGGTCGTCGGAGAGCCCCACGTCCGCCGCCCACTGTTGGTCGGTGAACTCGCTCGCGAGCGCGAGGGAGCGGCGTACGGCCGCCTCCGCCCGCGCGCGCAGGGGTTCATGGGTCTCGTCGAACTCGAGGTCGGGCAGCGGCCGCACGTCGGCCAGAGGATACGGGGAGTCGCCGAGCCACTCGGCGACCTCGAACCGGGTGCCACCGGCGGCGAGCAGTCCGATGAAGCCCTCGCCGGCGCTCAGCTCGGACACCAGGGCGATGGTGCCGACGCCGAAGCGCTTCTCGCCCCCGCCGACCTCCTGCCCGCGCTCGATCAGCACCACCCCGAACTCCGGGGCGTCGGAGTTGAGGATGCGCCCCATCATCACCAGGTAGCGCTCCTCGAACACCCGCAGCTGCAGCGGCATGTGTGGGAACAGCACGGACCCGAGCGGGAACATCGGCATCTCGGTCATCCGTCTAGCGAACCACGTCGGGTCCCCCGTGCGGGCCAATACCGGGGCCCCAATCCTGTGAATCGTGTGGCAGAGAGCGCCGTCCGTGCAACGACCTCCTCGTGACCCTCGCAGCGGATGTCGGCAGGATCCGCGATTCGACGAGGCGGCCGATCGCCTGGCGCGCCGGCGAACGCATGGCGGCATCGCGCAGGCTGCGCCCGCTGAGCACCGCCCCGTCGAAGGCGGGGAGGTCGAACGGCACCAGCACCGGGTCGTCGATGCCGCCGAACCGGCGCAGGGCCTGGCCGACCTGCGCGGCGGGACCCGGCCCCACCGCCCCGGAGCGGATGCGGTTCATGACCGTGACGGGCGTGGTGAGGATCAGCTCGACGAGGTCGACGTAGGCGCGCAGGAACCGGGAGAGGCCCACCGGGTCGGCCGACCCGACGGCGATGACCTGGTCCGCCTCGCGCAGGGCGGTGATCGTGGCGGCGTTGCGACGGGGCGCGAAGAGGTCGCTGCTGATCTCCTCATCGTTCTCAAGGCTGAATCCCGTGTCGACGACCGTGTAGTCCACCCACTCGCGGCAGGCACGGAGGGTCGCGGCGACGCGTTCGCCCGACAGCTCCGGCCACCGGCTCGGCCGCCCGATGCCGGTGAGCACCCAGAAGCTGCCGTGCCCGGAGAGGTAGCGCGACCCGATCCGCTCCAGCTCCGCCCTGGTGAGAGCACCGGCGCCCGCGAGACGGCAGGCGGCCGCGAACCCCGGCGACTCGTCGAGCAGCGCGAGGGCGGGGGCGACCGATCCGCTGTAGGTGTCGACATCCGCCACGGCCACCGTGTGACCCGCGGCGGCGATCTCCGCGGCGATAGCGATCGCGAGCGTCGTGCGCCCCGGGGACCCCGCCGGACCCCACACCGCGATGACCCGACCGGCGCGGGGGGCCTGCTCCGCCTCCTCGGTCACCGGATCCTCCCCCGCGATGAGCGCCTCGATGACTTCCCACCGGTCGTCGGCGGCGGCCAGTTCCGCAAGGCCAACGCCGGCGGCATGTCGCCTGTCGGCGTCGCTACCAATGAGCCCGACCACCCGCACCCCGGCCGCGTCGCTCGCCGCGAGGAGGTGCACCCCGAGGTACGCGGGCGTCGCGGAGACCACCACCACGTCACATCCGCTGGGCAGGATCTGCCCGGCCGGATCGCGACCCGACAGCCCGACCCTGGTGTGGCCGTGCCGCTCGAGCTCCCGCTCCAGGCGCGGCTCGGCCCCCGGCGGCACGGCGAGCAGGATCCTGGCCACCTCAGCCGCCCACCGGCACCGCGACGGGAACGAGAGACATGGCGCCCTCGTTGTCGATCGCGGCGAGCACCTCGGCGACGCGATCCCTGGCGACGAGCACCTCGACCGCTGTGCCCTGGCCGCCCGCGATGAGCCCATCGCGCTCGACGACCCTGGCGACCAGCGCGGAGGGGGCCAGCACGGCTGGCGGCCCGTAGCCGCCGCCCTCGACCGGTGTGGCACACCAGAGGTCGACCATCGCGCCCTCCTGCACCGCGCGCGGCAGCTCCGACTGCGTGGTGACGACGACGGACGCAACGTGCACCCCGTCGGCGGTGCCAAGGGAGGCGACCGGCACCAGCTCGCCGGCCCCGATGGGCCGCGTCACGACGACTGTGCCGTCGAGATCGTCCTCCTCCAGGTAAGCGGATGCCGCGGAGCCGAGCAGCACGCTCGCGAGCGTGAGATCGTCGGCAGTCACCGCATCGCCGGGCGCGAGCGCGGGCCGCGCCACCCACACCTGAACCGTGCGGGTGGTCGCCGACACCGTCCAGGCGACCCCGGCGATCGACGCTGCCACGAGCAGGATGCCGATGCCGAAGCGCGGGTCGAACCAGACCGATCTGGGCGGATGCTCTCCGCGTGCTGACGGGCGTTTCATGCGCGGCTCCCTCGGGTGTGCGAACGGGCCCCCCTATCGTCGCCGGACGGTGCCGACGGCGGGGAAGTTATCCACAGGCCAGCCGGAGAAGAGCGCCGACGCGGATAATCGAGGCATGGACGAGCACGAGAACCCCGACGACCTCGGGCGGTTCCTCACGCTCGCCGACACCGCCGAGATCCTCAACATCTCCGCCGGGCAGGCCTACGGCCTCGTGCGGTCGGGTGAGCTGCGCGCCATCAAGATCGGCCGCAACGGGCAGTGGCGCATCGAACGGGTGGAGCTCGAGGCCTTCATCCAGGCCAGGTACGAGGAGTCGCGCCGTGCGAGCCTGTTCCAGGAGTTCGACTTCTCCGCCGTTCCCGAATACTCCTTCGACCCGGCCGACCGGGATCAGACCCGCAAGAAGACCACCTGATCGAAGGACACCACCCGGTACTGGCTCACCGCCGACTCGCGCCTGGCCGACCCCGCCTCGTGCACGGCCAGGTCGAAGTGGTCCCGCCCGACCCGGTCGATCGTGCCGAACAGCTGCGATCGGGTGAGGCGAAGATCGACGGTCGCCCGCCGGCGGCACAGGTCGCGCAGCACGAAGCCGAGGCCGAGCCGGGCCGACAACGTCGCCGCGGTCTCCGGGCGGACGGGCGGCACGAGGCTCTGGGCCAGCTGCGAGCGGGTGAAGAAGACCGCGGCGATGGCTGAGAACGGCACCACACACTGGGCGGCGGGGCCGTCGCCCAGGAGGTCAGCCGAGAACCAATCCCTCCCGATCGTCGTCGGGCGCACGCGCACCGGGTGCCCGTCGGCGAGCTCCAGCTGGATCGCGTACGGCGCGTGCCGGCTGTGCGCATCGTGCACGGCGAGGATGCGGTCGCGTACGGACAGCCTGCCCAGGCGCAGACGCTCCTCCTCGGCACGAAGGTCGACCTCCTCCGCCTCCCTCTCGTTCTCGAGCTGGCCCTCGAGGTCGTCGAACAGGTTGTCCCAGCGCATGCAGCGACGCTAGGGCCGCGCCACCGGGTCGCGCTCGGGTTATCCACAACCCATTTGTGGGGCGTGGACAGCCTCGTGGAGCACCTGACACAGTGTCAGTCTCATATCGCGGAACCCCGCACCGGGGCCCGCATCAGCCGGGGACTCGGAGGAGAGATGAGCAACGCACTACCTGACGACACGTCACCTCCGAGAAGGGTAGCGGGGAGCACGGGAGGTCGGAGCGCGGGGGACGCGGGCATCGACGACGCCAGCGCACAGCACGCCAGCACACAGGACGCCAGTACCGGCGACGCCAGTACCGACGACGCGAGCACACAGGACGCCAGCACCGGCGACGCCAGTACCGTGCAGGCGGAGACCACACTCCCGGACCCGGACCGCACCGGTCGTCCGACCCGGCAGCGCATCCGTTCCGACGAGTTCTTCGGCCACCAGCCGGTCGGCCGCGCGTCGCTCCCCCGTCCGGAGCCGCTGCTGGAGAACCTCACCCGCTGCGTCATCGAGATCCTCGCGGGGGCCCGCGATCTCGAGCAGATCGCGCGGTGGGTCACCGACGACGTCTACGGGCATTTGGTGAAGCGCGTGGTCATCTCGGCGCGCGCCAGGCAGGCGAAGGGCCAGCGCGCCGTGCGTCCGGCGATCGTGATCGGCTCGCTGACGATGTGCGAGCCGCGCGACGGGGTCGTCGAGGCCGTCGTGATCGTCTCCGGGCGCGCACGCACCCGTGCTGTCGCGATCCGGCTCGAGGGCATGGACTCCCGCTGGCGCGCGACTGCCATCAACGTGCTCTAGCTGTTTATGCCCTGGCTGTTTGGCCAGCGGATGTCGCGGGGCGCGGCTACTTGTTCTTGGACTGGGCGCGACGCTCGGCGCGGTTCACGGGGTCGACGGTCGGCGCGGCCGGCTGTTGACCGAAGGCACCCCGGGTCGCGGGAGCCGCGGGGGCCGCCTGCCGTGCGGGAGCGGGGCCGCCGAGCGAATCATCCGCTTCTTCCTGCACCCGCTGGGCCTTCGCCGTCGCGGCCTGCTCGATCTGGCCGCGCTGGTTGCGCACCTCGACCTCGCCGTCGGCGTTGGGCGCCGAATAAGACAGCTTCTCGACGGGCGAGGCCGGGGCCCCGAGCCCCTTGGCGGCGACGGGCGGCACGGCGGCGGCGGCCCCGGCCGCCGACACCTCGACCTCGAGGTTGAACAGGAACCCGACGGTCTCCTCCCGGATCTGCCCCATCATCGACTGGTAGAGCGCGAAACCCTCGCGCTGATACTCGACGAGCGGGTCGCGCTGCGCCATCGCGCGCAGGCCGATGCCATCCTTCAGGTAGTCCATCTCGTAGAGGTGGTCGCGCCAGCGGCGGTCGATGACCGACAGCACCACGCGGCGCTCGAGCTCGCGCATGGCTGCCTCGCCGAGCTTCCCCGTGCGGTTCTCGTAGGCGAGCTTCGCGTCGGACATGATCTCCTCGCCGAGGTACTCGCGGGTGATCTTGCCGCGGGATCCGGCCTCGCTGAGCACCTCGTCGACCGAGATCGAGATCGGGTAGAGGGTCTTCAGCTCGGTCCAAAGGGACTCGAGATCCCAGTCGTCCGCGTGGCCCTCTGCGGTGTGCTCGTCGATGACCTCGTTGACGACGTCCTCGAGGAACTTCTGCGTGCGGTCCTGCAGGTCGTCGCCCTCAAGGATGTGGCGGCGGTCACCGTAGATCGCCTCGCGCTGGCGGTTGAGCACGTCGTCGTACTTGAGCACGTTCTTGCGGATCTCCGCATTGCGTGACTCGACCTGGCTCTGGGCGCTGCGGATGGCGCGGCTGACGACCTTCGACTCGATGGCGAGGTCGTCGGGCACGTTGCCGCGGCCCATCAGGGACTCGGCGGCCGCCGAATTGAACAGGCGCATGAGGTCGTCGGTGAGCGAGAGGTAGAACCGGCTCTCGCCGGGGTCGCCCTGACGGCCGGATCGTCCGCGCAACTGGTTGTCGATGCGGCGCGACTCGTGACGCTCGGTGCCGAGCACGTAGAGGCCACCGGCGTCGACGACCTTCTCGGCCTCGGTGCCGACCTCGGCCTTGACTCGCGTGAACACCTCGTCCCACGCGGCCTCGTACTCCTCGGGGGTCTCGCTCGGGCTGAGGCCCTTGGAGTGCATCTCGGCGACGGCGAGGAACTCGGCGTTCCCGCCGAGCATCACGTCGGTGCCTCGACCGGCCATGTTCGTCGCGACGGTGACCGACCCGAGACGGCCGGCCTGGGCGACGATCGCCGCCTCCCTGGCGTGGTTCTTGGCGTTGAGCACCTCGTGCTTGATGCCGCGCTTGGCCAAGAGCTTAGAGAGGTACTCGCTCTTCTCGACGCTCGTGGTCCCGACGAGGATGGGCTGGTTCAGCTGGTGGCGGCGGTCGATGTCCTCGACGACCTGGTCGAACTTCGCCTTCTCGTTCTTGTAGACGAGGTCGGCCTGGTCGATGCGCACCATCGAGCGGTTCGTCGGGATGGAGACGACGCCGAGCTTGTAGGTGCTCATGAACTCGGCGGCCTCGGTCTCGGCCGTTCCGGTCATGCCGGAGAGCTTCTTGTAGAGGCGGAAGTAGTTCTGCAGGGTGACGGTGGCGAGGGTCTGGTTCTCGGCTTTGACCGCGACGCCCTCCTTGGCCCCGATGGCCTGGTGGATGCCCTCGTTGTACCGGCGGCCCATGAGGATTCGGCCGGTGTGCTCGTCGACGATCAGCACCTCGCCGTTCATCACGACGTAGTCCTTGTCCTTCTTGAACAGCGCGCTGGCCTTGATCGCGTTGTTGAGGAAGGAGATGAGCGGGGTGTTCGCCGACTCGTAGAGGTTGTCGATGCCGAGGTAGTCCTCGACCTTCTCGATCCCGGGTTCGAGCACCCCGACGGTGCGCTTCTTCTCGTCGACCTCGTAGTCGCGATCGGCGACGAGCTTCTTGGCGAGGCTCGCGAACTCGGTGAACCAGCGATTCGCCTCACCCGAGGCCGGGCCGGAGATGATGAGCGGGGTGCGCGCCTCGTCGATGAGGATCGAGTCGACCTCGTCCACGATGGCGAAGAAGTGGCCGCGCTGCACCATGTCCTGCGACTGCCAGGCCATGTTGTCGCGCAGGTAGTCGAAACCGAACTCGTTGTTCGTGCCGTAGGTGATGTCGGCGGCGTACTCCTCGCGGCGCTGCACCGGAGTCTGCCCGCTGACGATGCAGCCGGTGGTCATGCCGAGCGCGCGGAAGACGCGACCCATGAGCTCTGACTGGTAGCTCGCGAGGTAGTCGTTGACCGTGATCACGTGCACCCCGCGGGAGGCGATCGCGTTGAGGTAGGCGGCAGTCGTCGCCACGAGGGTTTTGCCCTCACCGGTCTTCATCTCGGCGATATTGCCGAGGTGGAGGGCGGCACCACCCATCAGCTGCACGTCGAAGTGACGCAGGCCGAGGGTGCGCTTCGAGGCCTCGCGCACCGCGGCGAAGGCCTCGGGCAGCAGATCGTCTAGGGATTCGCCGTTGGAGTAGCGATCGCGCAACTCGACGGTCTCGTTCTTGAGCTCATCATCGGTGAGGCTCGTGAAGTCGTCTTCGAGATGATTGATCGCCTGCGCGTAGCGCTGCAGTCGACGCAGGGTGCGTCCTTCGCCTACGCGGAGAACACGCTCTAGAACATTAGCCACCGGAAACTCCCATTGCGTTCGCGCGGCGGATCAGTCGTGACCGATCCGTGATGCGCATCAATCTTAGCCAGATCGCGCTTGACGGTGGCTGAGGGGCACCACCCGGCAGGGGTGATGCCCCTCATGACCCGATGTCAGCTCACGGGGCCAGCTCCAGACTCAGCGATTGGCCTTGCGCGAGAGCGTCGCGGCCTCCTGCAGGTCCAGGCTCGAATCGTCGAGGCCGATGACCCCGTAGTCCCAGCCCTTCCGGCGGTAGACGACGCTCGGGCGGTCGTTCTCGGCGTCGATGAACAGGTAGAAGTCGTGCCCGACCAGCTCCATGTAGTACAGCGCGTCGTCGACAGTCATCGGCATGGCGGCGAAGACCTTCTTGCGGATGACGACGGGGCTCCAGTCCTCCTCGACCTCCCCGGCCTCGTCGGCGATGATGTCGACGCTGCCGGTGCGCACCTTCTCGAGCACGTCGGGCCCGGCCGGTGTGATGTCGACGACGCTGAAGCCGTCGGCCGTCGCTTCGCGCAGGGACGTGGGGCGGCGCTTTCCCCGGTGGACCTTGTGGCGGTCCTTCGCGCGGCGGAGTCGCTCGATGAGCTTGTCGAGCGCGAGGTCGAACGCCACGTACTTGTCGGACCCGTTGGACTCCGCTCGTACCAGAGGGCCGGGTCCAACGAGCGTCAGCTCGACCCTGTCGTCCCCCGACGACCCGTTCTTCTCGTTGTGCCGGGTGACCTTGACCTCGAAGGCCATGGCCTTGTCGGCGAGGTGGGTGATCTTGTCGGCCTTCTCGGTCGCATACTCGCGGAATCGATCGGTGATCCCGACACCCAGTCCGTTGATGGAAATTTCCATTGCGTCCTCCCAGTTCCATTGGCACGTTGGTGTGATCAACACAGTGCCTGTGAACCAGGCGATGATCCGCGCCTCTTTCGCCCTCAACATAGTCCCCGTACCGCTGGAAGTCATCAGCGCGCGGCGAGTCGCGTCACAATCGGCAGGCGCCGCTTCGTCGCGGCGAGGGTTGCGGCCCCGACCACCACGCCCCCACCCGCGCGCACGGCGCGCGCCATCTCGACGATGGTCGCCCCGGTCGTGACGACGTCGTCGACGATCAGGAACACCCTGCCGTCGAGCCGGGACACCGGGGCGAGGGAGCCGGAGAGGTTCGCCAGGCGCCCCTCGCGGCCGAGGGTCTTCTGGCGCCCGGTGCGGCGCACCCGGCGGAGGACCCTGGCGAGGCGCGGCACGCCCGCGCGCGCCAGGAGTCGGCCGACGGGGTCGTAGCCGCGTCGGCGGAAGGCGGCCCGGCTGGTCGGCATGATGACGAGTTCGACGGGGCGGGCGAGAGCAGATTCCGTTGGCCCTGGATGCCGGGCCGGGGCGGGCGCCGCCGCGGGAGCAGCCTCGGCCAGCGACGCGGGAGCCGCGGCGAGCGCCGCCGCGATGGCCGCCCCGAGCGCGGTGGACAGCGGGCGCGCGACATCCGTTCTGCCCTGCTCCTTGAACGCGATGATCGTGCTCCGCACCACCCCGTCATAGGTAAGAGCACTGGTCACGACAAGCCCAGTGTCCCCCGGTTGGCCCTCCAGAGAGGTGATGCTGAGTGTCCCGGAGGCGGCGACGGAGATGACGGCGCGGCAGGCGTCGCACAGCGCATGGTCGGGCACCCCGCAGCCGGCGCAGTCGACCGGGAAGAGCACGGCCCAGGCCCCGCGCACAGCACTGCGCACAGCACTGCGCACAGCACTGCGCACAGCACGGCGCGAGGACGGGGAGTCTGCCATGCGCCCAGCCTCGGCGCCCGTGAACCGGGGCGGGCGCCCCCGACCGGAACCGGGGACACCGCGACATCCGCTGACCTGGGGAGGAGGGAACGGCAGGGCAGGTGAGGGCGGGTCAGGGCAGGGCCGTCAGGGCGGGTTAGCGCTGGGTCCCCAGGAACGCCACCTCGATTCCGGTGTCTGTCCAACCGTTGCCGCTGCGGGCGAGGATGGTGCCTGACTCGCTGAGCCCACGCAGGCCCGCCTCGCCATTTCCGCCGACGAGCGAGACGGCCGCGCCCGGCTGGCCGAGCGACGAGCGCTCGCCGCCGACCTCGTAGAGCGTCACGTCCCGCTGTGTGCCCGCTCCGGAAAGCACCGCGACCGAGAGCTCATCCACCCAGGTCGCGTCGAGCGCCGCCCCGGTCTCGGTGGACGCGTCGATCACGGGCGCGCTGAGCGCCGTCGGCACCTGGGCGGCGTTGGCGTCGCGGATGATCGACGACACCACCAGTCGCGGGCCGGCCGGGGTCGAGGCGAGGATCGCCACACGCGCACCGTCGCGCGACACCACGATGGCCGACAGCCCGGCGTCGGCGGACAACCCGGTGCGGATGTCGACGCCGACCCCCGCGTAGTCGTAGACGCGCACGACCGAGGCATCCCTGCGGGAGGCGACCCAGACATACCCGTAGTCGTCGAGCGACGGCGCCACGAGGTCCTGGCGGGTGTCGAGCAGCGTCGACGGGGTGTCTCCCGTGCGCACCACCCACGCGCCCTCCGCCCCGAGCACCGCGGCGGCGTCCGCCCCCACCGAGAGCGTCGCCGCCAGAGGCCGCACCTGCGCGACCTTCTGACTCAGCCCCGCGATCGGGGCGACCTGGTCGCGCACGAGGAAGCCGAAGGCCGTCCCGTCGAAGGCGAGCGCGCGCGCATCCACCTGCGGGTTCGTCTGGGGGGCGGAGGAGGCGACCTCCGGCACCTGCAGGGGGGTGTCCCCGACCGAGATGCTCACCCGGCGGATGTTGGGAACATTGGTGAGACTCGCGGTGAGCTGGAGCTGCATCATCTGCCGCTCGGAGGAACTGGCGGCGAGCGCCTCGGTCGAGAGGTCGACGAGGGCCACCCCCGACTGCACGTCCACACCGGGACTGGCGAGCCGGGTGCCCTCGGGGAATGCAGTACGCGCGGCCCCCTGCAACCAGGCCGGAGGACCGTCGAGGAGCGTCGACACCACCCGCAGGGCAGCCGTGCCGGCGGGGAACCAGCGCCGGTCGGGCACCAGCCGGATGCCGGTCGGGTCGAGAAAATAGAGCGTGTGGGTGTCGAAAATGGCCCGGAAAGTCGCGTCGGCCAGCACGATGCCGTCCGGTGCGCTGCTGATGCGCCACTGGCCGTCCTCCATCACGAAGCTGAAGTGCATGGTGAGCGGCGCCGGCGCGTTCGCCTGCCGGAACTGCCCCACCGAGTCGACCGTCGCCGCCGCGTTGACGGAGTACTCCATGCTCGTCTCGTCGACCGTCACATAGCGCTGGGCGTTCGTGCGCAGCGTCACGTTGCTGCGCGGGTTCCATTGGTCGGAGAACCCGCTGCTGAGGAACTGGCGGGCCACTCCGTAGTCGCCGGCCGAGCCGGTGAAGGCGGCGACGAACCCCTCGAGGATGCCCTCCTGGTCGGCACCCGCGGCCGGGCCGAGCGGGAAGAACTCGAAGTCGCCGGCGTCCTGCTGGGTGAGGGCCTGCCCCACCGTCACCTGGCCGGAGGTGGGGATGCCCACGCAGCCGGTCAGGGCGATTGCCAGTGCGGCGACCGCCGTGATGGCCGCCGCCCATGGTCGACGTGGCGTGTGCCGCGACATCCGCTCAGCCATCGATCTCCTCCAGGTCGTCCACCGGGTCCACCGGCGGAAGGTCGAGCGGGGACGCCGAGATGGGGATCCCCCGGTCGCGCGGCAGGGTCAGCCGGAAGCAGGTCCCCTCGCCGGCGACCGACCAGACCTCGAGCCAGCCGTTGTGCAGCCCCGTGTCCTCGAGGGCGATCGCGAGCCCGAGGCCGGTGCCCCCGATCGTGCGCTTGCGCGCCGGGTCGGCCCGCCAGAAGCGGTCGAAGACCTTGAGGGCGTCGTCCGGCGCCATGCCGATGCCGTAGTCGCGCACCGCGATCGCCACCGCGGTCGCGTTACTGTCGACCGTGACGACGATGGGGCGCCCCTCGCCGTGCTCCACGGAGTTGCCGAGCAGGTTGGCGAGCACCCGGCGGATGCGGCGAGCGTCGACATCCGCTTCGAAATACCCCCCGGGGGCCACGACCCGCAGGTCGCTGCCCCGCTCGGCCGCGAGGGTGCCCATCGAGTCCACCGCCTCCTCGACGAGGCGCACGAGGTTGGTCGGCTCGACGTCGAGGTCGACGGCGCCGGCATCGTAGCGGCTGATCTCGAGCAGGTCGGCGAGGAGCACCTCGAACCGCTCGACCTGGGTGTGCAGGAGCTCCGCGGTGCGCTTGGTGGTCGGCGGGAAGCTCTCCCGCTCGTCGAAGAGCAGATCGCCAGCGAGCCGGATCGTGGTCAGGGGGGTGCGCAGCTCATGGGAGACGTCGGCGACGAAGCGCTGCTGCACCCGCGAGAGCTCGGCGAGCTGGGTGATCTGGTGCTGGAGGCTGTCGGCCATGCCGTTGAAGGAGCGGGCGAGGGTCGCGATGACGTCCTCCCCCTTCTCCGGGATGCGCACCTCGAGTTCACCGCCGGCGAGCTTCTCGCTGGTCTCGGCCGCCAGACGCACCGGGCCGACAACGAGGCGAACCACGATGTAGGTGACGGCGCCGATCAAGGCCACCAGCGCGATGCCGCCGAGAAGGAGGGTCTGCTGCACGAATCCCAGCGTGCGCTGGGCGTCGGCGAGGTCGTAGACGAGGTAGAGCTCGTAGAAGCCGGCGTTGGGCACCGTGAGCTGCGACCCGGCGACCAGCCCCGGCTCGTTGTTCGGCAGCAGCACCGACTGGAGGAGCACCTGGCCGGGGTTGCTCGCGACCTCGGCGCGCATCTGGTCGCTGACGACCTCATCGGGAAAGTCGCGACTGCTCGTGGGCTGCAGGATCTGCGCGGTCTGCTGGTTGGGGGTGCGCTTGAGCGCGATGCCGGTCCCGCCGGGCGTCGTGGTGGACGAGGCGACGGCGTCCTGCACGCTCACCCCGAGGGTCGACAGCTCGACGGTCACGTCGGTCGAGGGGGCGTCATCGAAGATGGTCTGCGCGATCAGGTTCGCACGGGCGGCCTCGGCGTTGACCTGTTCCTGGCGGGAGTTGAGCAGGTTGTCGCCGATGCTGAAGGACATGTACGTTCCGATGACGCCGACGGCGAAGCTCGACAGCAGCACTGTGATCGCGACCGTGCGGAACTGCAGCGACCGTCGCCAGAATCGCAACAACCTCGGCAGCCACGACCGCCAGTCGAACTCCTGCACCGTGTTCCTCTAGCTGGCCCCTGCGCGGTAGCCGACGCCCCGCACGGTCATGACGATACGCGGGTTGTCCGGGTCCTCCTCGACCTTGGCCCGCAGCCGCTGCACGTGCACGTTGACCAGGCGGGTGTCGGCCTTGTAGTGGTAACCCCACACCTGCTCGAGCAGCATCTCCCGGGTGAAGACCTGCTGCGGCTTGAGGGCGAGTGCGAGGAGCAGCTCGAACTCCAGCGGGGTCAGGTTGATGCGGTTCTCGCCCCGGCGCACCTCGTGTCCGGCCACATCGAGCGTGAGGTCGCCGACCTGAAGGCTCGCCGCGGTGCCGGCGGGGGGGGGCCGGAGCCGCGTGCGGATGCGGGCGACGAGCTCCTTGGGGTTGAACGGCTTGACGACGTAGTCGTCCGCTCCGCTCTCCAGCCCGCGCACCACGTCGGTCGTGTCGGACTTGGCGGTGAGCATGATGACGGGGACGCCCGACTCGGCGCGGATCTCGGCGCACACCTCGATGCCGTCCTTGCCGGGCAGCATCAGGTCGAGGAGAACGAGGTCGGGCTTGGATGCCATGAAGACTCCGAAGGCCTGGGCTCCGTCGCCGCAGAAGACCGGCTCGAAGCCCTCCGTGCGCAGAACGATGCCGATCATCTCCGCCAGTGCGGTGTCGTCGTCAACTACCAGGATGCGCGAAGTCATCGTCCCCGATTTCGGATTCGACACGCCCGAGTCGCGGACGTGTGCAGAGCTTTCGCTCCAGAGTAGTCGAGTGTGAAACCATCGTGAGATAACGTCCGGTGTGGGCGGCGCGACCAAGGAGACCCGACAGTGACCGAATACGGTGCGTGGCAGCCCCCCGTCGGGTCGGGTCCTCCTGCCATGCCGTCCCCCGGGCAGCCGGCGGCCGGTGCCTGGGCTCCCCCGCCGAAGCCGGGCCTGATCCCCCTCCGCCCGCTCGAATTCGGCGTGATCCTCGCCGCCCCCTACCAGGCCCTCCGCCGCAACCCGCGCCCGACCTTCGGCACCGGCCTCGTGTTGCAGAGCGCCATCGTCTTCCTCACCCTTCTCGTCGCCGGCCTCGTCGCCTGGGCGACCCTCAGCCGCGTCGACTTCGCGTCGACCTCCGCCGACACCGAGTCCATCATCGCGGGGAGCATCGGCGCCATCGCGCTCGCCGCCCTGGTTCCGGCCGCGCTCGCCGTGCCGGCCACCGCGATCATGCAGGGCCTCATCGTGCTCGAGATCGCCAGGCAGACGGTGGGCGAACGCCTGCGCCTCCCACGCCTGTGGGCACTGGCGACGGGGCGGATCTGGGCGCTCGTCGGCTACTCGGTCGCCTTCGGGGCCGCGTGGTTCGTCGCGATCGGCCTCATCGTGGTGGTCGTCGCCGTGCTCTCGGTCACCGGCACGGCCGGGGTCGTGATCGGCATCCTGCTCGCCATCGTGCTCTCCCTCGCCCTGCTCGCCGCGGGATTCTGGCTAACGACCAAGCTGGCGTTCGTGCCCAGCGCGATCATGCTCGAGCGCCTGCCCATCACCCGCGCCATCGCCCGCTCCTGGACCCTCACCCGCGGATCGTTCTGGAAGATCCTCGGCACCATGCTCCTCGTATCGGTGATCCTGGGCTTCGCGTCGTCACTCGTGTCGACGCCGATCCAGGTGATCACGGGGATCGCTGGATCGCTCTTCGCCCCCACGGGCGATCAGACGGCGCTGATCGTGATCGTGGTGATCTCCTACCTGGTGCTGCTCATCGCCGTACTCGTGGTGTCGGCCATCTCGCTGGTCGTACAGTCGGCGACGACCGTGCTGCTCTACATCGACCAGCGGATCCGCAAGGAGGGTCTCGACCTCGACCTGGCCCGCTACGTCGAGCAGCGTGACGCGGGGACCTCCCCGGTCGACCCGTTCGAGAGCGTGCGGCCCGCGGCATCCGCCCCGCCGGCCCCACCCGCAACGCCGGCCGCCAGCGCTCCGCCCTGGGTATGATCGGCGCGGTACCCGTCCAACCCGACGCCGATCAGGCCAGGGAGTGGCTGCGGCAGGAGTTGGCCAAGGCGGCGTATGAGCAGGCGCGTCCGTCGTGGTTCGATCGCGCGGCATCCGCTGTCTGGGACTGGGTGACGTCGCTCTTCGACGCGGGGGTCGCCGGGCCGCCCACGATCGTCTGGGTGGTGCTGGTGCTGCTCGTGGTCGCGGCGATCATCGGCTCCTACCTGATCTTCGGCCCGCCCCGGCGTAACCGGCGCGGTGCCACTGTCGGCGCCATCTTCGAGGACGATGCCCGCCCCGCGTCGGCCATGCGCGCCGCCGCCGAGGCCGCGGCAGCCGCCCAGGACTGGCCGCTCGCGATCGAGGAGATGTTCCGCGCGATCGCCCGCGGCCTCGCGGAGCGTGCCGTACTCGACTCCTCCCCCGGCACCACGGCCCGGTCGTTCGCGGCGCGAGCCGGGGGGCATTTTCCCTCCCTGATGCCCGAGCTCGTGTCCTCCGCCGCGGACTTCGACGACGTGCGCTACCTCGACCGCCCGGGCGGGGAGGCGGCCTACCGCGCCGTGGCTGCACTCGACGGGCGGGTGAGCGCCGCGCGCCCGGTCTTCGCTGAGCAGACTGCCGAGCAGGCCGCCGCGCGATGACCACGATCACCCCGACGATCCGCCAAGGGCTGCGGCGGTCGCTCTTCTGGATCGGTGCGGTCGTGCTGCTGCTCCTCGTCGCACTCGGAGCGCTCGCGGCGATCGGCGGGGTCACCCCGACGACGCCGCTATCCCCGGAGAACGCCGCCACCGACGGCACCCGCGCCGTCGCCGAGGTGCTGCGCCAGCAGGGCGTCGACGTGCAGGTGACCGACAGCCTCGACGCGACGACGCAGGCTGTCATCGACCCGTCCGCCACCACGATCGTGATGCACGACCCCGATGCCATCCTCGACGCCGGTCAGCTCGACACCCTCGCGGGCCTCGCCACCCGACTGGTACTCATCGACCCCGGATTCGCCGTGCTGCAGGAGCTGGCCCCGGGCATCAGGTCGGCGGGCGCCCCGTCGGACGATCCGCTCGAGGCCGCCTGCCCCGCCGCCGCCCCGAGCCCCACCGTCTCCTCCGGCGGAACCGCCTACCGCACCACCGAGTCCGGCGCAGAGACCTGCCTGCTCAGCCGCAGTGACGGCGTGCCCGACGCGTACTCCCTCGTGCGGGTCGACCGCGACGGCACCGCGGTGTGGGTGCTCGGGGCGACCGCCGCGCTCACCAACGGCGAGGTGCTCGACCACGACAACGCCGCCTTCGCCCTCACCCTGTTGGGCGAGGCCCCCCGGCTGGTCTGGTACCTGCCCTCTGCAGCGGATGCCGCGACCCCCGACATCCAGGACATCACCCCGGGCTGGCTCACCCCCGCGATCGCGCTCCTCGTCGCCACCCTGCTCGCCGCCGTGCTCTGGCGCGGGCGACGCTTCGGCCCGCTGATCGTCGAGAACCTGCCCGTCACGGTGCGGGCGAGCGAGACGATGGAGGGCCGCGCGCGCCTCTACCAGTCCAGCTCGGCCCGGCTCCGCGCGATCGACGCCATCCGCGTCGGCACGATCGGGCGCCTCGCGACCCGCTGCGGTCTCGGGTCAGCCGCCTCCGTCGACGAGGTGATCGCCGCCGTGGTCGCGGCGGTTGGGGGCGTCGAGCACGACATCCGCTCGATTCTTCTCGATGAGATCCCCGAGACGGATGCCGCGCTCGTGAGGCTGAGCGCACGGCTCGCCGAGCTCGAGACCAGCGTCGCTGCGAGCGCACGACGATGACCTGTGACCGAGCACCAGAATCCCGAGGAGACTTCAGGCATGACAACTGAGCTGAGAAACGCCTTCACCCAGGTGCGCACCGAGGTCGGCAAGGCCGTGGTGGGACAGGACGGCGCGGTCACCGGGCTGCTCATCGCGCTGCTCGCCGGCGGGCACGTGCTGCTCGAGGGGGTGCCGGGGGTCGCCAAGACTCTCCTGGTGCGCTCGCTGAGCCACGCGCTCAGCCTGGACACCAAGCGGGTGCAGTTCACACCGGACCTGATGCCGGGCGACGTGACGGGGTCGCTCGTCTACGACGCGAAGGAGGGGGCGTTCGAGTTCCGGGCCGGGCCGGTGTTCACGAACGTGATGCTCGCCGACGAGATCAACCGCACACCCCCGAAGACGCAGGCGGCGCTGCTCGAGGCCATGGAGGAACGGCAGGTGTCGGTCGACGGGGTCTCCCGACTGCTGCCGGTGCCGTTCATGGTCGCGGCCACTCAGAACCCCATCGAGTACGAGGGCACCTACTCGCTGCCGGAGGCGCAGCTCGACCGATTCCTGCTCAAGCTCGTGCTGGACCTGCCGGAGCGGGCCACCGAGGTCGAGGTGCTCCGCCGCCACTCCGCCGGGTTCAATCCGCGGGACCTCGCCGCGGCCGGCGTCACCGCCGTGCTCGGGGCGGAGCAGCTCGCACGGGCGCAGGCGCTCGTCGCCCAGGTCGGCGCCAGCGACGACGTGATCGGCTATGCCGTGGACCTCGCCAGGGCCACCAGGTCGAGCCCGTCCGTGCGTCTCGGCGTCTCCCCACGCGGATCGACCGCGCTGCTCGCCGCCGCGAAGGCGTGGGCGTGGCTCACCGGCTCTGACGGCGTCACCCCCGACCACATCCAGGCCATGGTGCTCCCCGTAATGCGCCACCGCATTCAGCTGCGCCCGGAGGCCGAACTCGAGGGCGTCTCGCCCGACACGATCCTGCGCGGGGTGCTGCAGCAGGTTCAGGTCCCGATCTGATGCGGGCACTCTGATGCGGGCACTCTGATGGGCGCGCTCTGATGGGCGGAGTGTGATGGCGGTCTCCGGATGGTTCGTCGGCCTGGTCGCGCTCGGGATCCTGCCCGTGCTCGTCTTCGGGAACGGACTCGCGCTGGCCGGATGGCTGGTGTTCGTGCTCCTCGTCGCCGTCATCGACATCTCCTTCGCCGGGTCGCCGCGCCTGGTGACACTCGGCCGCGAGCTGCCGGCGCGGATCCGCCTCGGCGAGTCCGCCACGAGCGTTCTCACGATCACCAACACCGGCCGGCGCACCCTGCGCGGGACCGTGCGCGACGGGTGGCAGCCCTCGGCCGGAGCGGCACCGACCCGTGCCAGCATCGCGATCCCCGTGGGGGAGCGGCGGGCCGTGCGCACCACCCTGACCCCGTTCCGCCGCGGCGAGCGCCGCGCCGAGCACGTGACCATTCGCTCCTTCGGCCCGCTCGGCCTCGTCGCCAGGCAGGCCACCCGCACCGAGTCGAGCGTGCTGCGTGTGCTCCCCCCGTTCTCCTCGCGCAAGCACCTGCCGTCGCGGCTCGCCCGGCTGCGCGAGCTCGACGGGGCCACGAGTGTGCAGGTGCGCGGGCAGGGCACCGAGTTTGACAGCATCCGGGAGTACGTGCGCGGCGACGACGTGCGCTCGATCGACTGGCGGGCGACCGCGCGCAGCGACCCCTCATCCGCTGCCGGCCAGCAGCTGATGGTGCGCACCTGGCGGCCAGAGCGCGACCGGCGGGTGGTGATCGTGATCGACTCCGGGCGGACATCCGCTGCCAGGATCGCGAACGAGCCGCGCATCGACACGGCGTTCGAGTCGTCGCTGCTGCTCGCCGCGCTCGCCACCCGGGCGGGCGACCGCGTGGACACGATCGTGTTCGACCGGCGCATCCGCGGGCGGGTGCAGGGCGCGGCGGGGCCCGAACTGCTGAGCCGGATGGTCGACACGATGGCGACGATCCAGCCGGAGCTCATCGAGATGGACTGGGCGAGTGTGCCCGCGCTGGTGCGCACCGTGACCTCGCACCGGGCGCTCGTGGTGCTGATGACGTCGATTGACGCGCCGGGCGCCTCGCGCGGGCTGCTCTCGGTGCTGCCGCAGCTCACCCGCACGCACCTCGTGGTCGTGGCGTCGGTCGCCGACCCCGGTGTGATCGCGGCGACGCGGGACCGGGGCGACCGCACCGCCGTGTACCGGGCGGCCGCGGCCGAGCGGGCACTGCTCGACACGGCGCGGGTGTCCGCGGCGATCCGGCAGTTGGGAGCGGATGTGGTGACCGGCGCACCGACGGACCTGCCGCCGGCCGTCGCTGACCGCTACATCGCGCTGAAGCGCGCCGGGCGGCTATAGGGGCGGGCGCGCTGCTGCGGGCGCGGGCCTCGATCGGCTGCGGCGCCCCATACGGACTGCGGCGCATGGCACGCCGGGGGCCGCTGACCGGAGCGGGCGCCGCAACGACGGCACACTCGGCGCATCCCCCGCCGCAGGCGAAATCCGGCGCCGCTGTGACGACCCGATCCCGGCACTCGTCCCGCCGACTGCAAAAACCCCCGCCGTAGCTGACCGAGACCCGGCAGAACACCCGCCGAGCCCGAACCCCGTTTCTGGCACTCGCCCCGCCGTCTGCGAAAACCCCCGCCGTATCGAACCGCATTCCGCAGAACCCCCGCCGCAGTGGGTCCCGAGCCAGCCCGTGGTCGATCACCGTGCTGGGCACACCCAGAGACGGGCAGGCAGCGCCGCCGCCACGGGCGGTCCCCGAGATCATGCACAGCGCGGGTGGCCGCAGCCCCTCGCGGTATTCAGCGGATGCCGCGCGGCAGGCCCGCCTGCTCCAGGATCAGCGCGAGGGGCGCCCGCTGGTGCGCGGCGTCCCAGTCCCAGCGGGCGACGCGCGGGCCGAGACGACGCAACCGGTCCTCGCGGTGCTTCTCTTCGGTGACAACCGTCTCCACGGTGCGCCCAGCGAGGTACTCCACGCGGTGATACTTGGCCACGCCATCGAACTCCCCCGCGAGATTGAAGTCGGGCCACCAGAAGTCGACGATGATCCGCCCGAACGCATCGCGGAAAACGTGCTGCAGAACCGGAGCGGGGAATCCGAGGCGCATGATCTGCACCCGGCTGAGTGACTCGCCGGGCGAGTCAGAGAGGCCGTTCGCGAAACCCATGACCGCGCCGACCAGCCGCGATCCGCGGAAGGGCATCATCCGCCTGGCCACGGCCTCGATCTCCTCCCGGGTGGCGCGTGAGAAGCCCGTCCGAGAGTCGACGTGGATGGCGTGGTCCATGGCCACAACGCCCGCGGCGAAGCCAGCAGTGCGGGCGATGTCGATGACGGTGCGCGCGACGCTGGTGACGAGGTACCCGCTGGGTGCCCTCAGTGGATCATCGACCACTCCGTCATGCCGCGCGACGGCCACCCCAGACCGACCACCACCTGAACGCGGCATCGTCGACTGCACGCGGGTGGGCCATGCGCCAAGGATAGGGATGCCCCAGAGTGCGGCGGCGGAATGGTGCGACAGCACTGTGTCCCCGTCGCGGTCGACACTCGCGGCAATGAGCACACAGTGCCGGCCCACCGCGGCGAGGTCACGCCATCGACGTGCCTCGATGTAGACGCCACGCGCCACCCGCACGAGGTCCCCCACGGCATAGCTCCGACGCAGAAGACGCGAGTCCATCCCCGCCCGGCCGATATGCCCCGCAAACAGCAGGCCCAGATCGTCTGCGGCCATCTGGGTGAGTTCGGTCAGGTCCATGTCCCGAGGGTGGCGCGTCTTCCGGCGACTCCAGCGCCGTGGGCGAGATTGGTGGAGAACCCGCGCCTGTGCAGAGCGGATGTCGCGGACTCCCGACATCCGCTGGAGAAGGCGGCTCTAGCTACCCGGCGACGATCCGCCGCGCTCCCGCCTCGAACTCGTCGAGGTCACCGGTGTGACCGGCCCGCGCGGCCCGACCGCCGACGCCCCACTGGTAGAACAGGAATGCGGTGAGCGCGATGGTGCCGATGCCGATCTTCACGGGCCACGGCCAGTCCTGACGGGTGACGTAGCCCTCGATGATGCCGGAGACGAGCAGGGCAAGGATCAGGCCGACAACAATCGTGAACAGGGCGCGGCCGTCCTCGGCGAGGGCCTGGCCGCGGGTCCTGGCGCCCGGTGCGACCCACGCCCAGAAGATCATGAGCCCGGCCGCCGACGCGACGAAGACGCTGTACAGCTCGAGCTGCCCGTGCGGGGCGATGTAGAGGAAGAAGTCGTCGAGGCGGCCGAACTCGTTCATGATCGCGGCGGACTGGCCGATGCCCATCGCGTTCTGCACGATGACGTTGGGCACCCAGACGCCTGTGATGCCGAAGGCGATGCACTGCGCGGCGATGAAGGCGTTGTTCGTCCAGACCTGGCCGGCGAAGGAGCCGGAGGGGTCGTTGGAGTAGTAGCCGATGAACTCCTCCTCGGCATACTGCCGACGCATCGACTCCGGTCCGATCAGGGCGAGGAGCTCCGGGTTCTGGATGAACCACACGGCGGTGAGGAAGCCGATCAGCGCCGTCGCGAGCGTGACGACGAGGGTGACCCAGCGCACGCGGTAGAGCGCAGCGGGCAGCTGCAGAAGGAAGAACGCGGGCAGCCGGCTGAGCACGTTCGAGCCCGCTCCGGTGAACCGCAGCCGCGCGCGGCTCAGGTAGAGCGACAGCCGGTCGCCATGCGCCGACTGTCCCGCCGTCGTCTTGATCGCGGAGAGGTGCGCGGTGCCGGACTGGTAGCGCTCGATCAGCTCATCCGCCTCCGCGCCGGTGAAGTGTCGCTGGCGTCCGAGGCGGGCAAGCTCCTCCCATTCATCGCGGTGGGCGGCAGAGTAGGCGTCGAGGTCCATCTGCTTAAATACTAGGCATGGCCCAGCCCGAGCACGACCGCGACGACTACGCGTCCGACGACGAGCTCATCACCGGTGAGGCCGTCGCCCTCGACCTGCGCCCGGCGAGCTTTGTGGTTCGCGGGGCGGGCGCCATGATCGACTTCGCCGTCACCATCGCCGTGATCTTCGGTGTTGTCATCCTCATCGACAGCACGACCTTCGGCGCGGCCATCGACACGGCGGCCTTCCAGGCGATCAGCATCTCGCTCATCGTCTTCCTGACGATCGTGGTGCCGACCGGCGTGGAGACGCTCACGAGCGGTAAGTCGCTCGGCAAGCTCGTGATGGGCACCCGCATCGTGCGCGACGACGGCGGGGCGATCGGGTTCCGGCACGCGTTCATCCGCGCTCTTCTCGGCTTCCTCGAGATCGTGATGACCGTCGGTGGCCTCGCGATCCTCGTCGCCCTGCTCAACACCCGCTCGAAGCGCCTCGGCGACCTCGTCGCCGGCACCTTTTCGACCAGGGAGCGCGTGCGGGCTATCACCGACCCCGTCTTCATTGTCCCTCCCCAGCTCGAATCGTGGGCGTCCACGGCAGATGTCGCGCGCATGCCCGACCGCCTCTCGCGCCGCATCGCGCAGTTCCTCGTCCAGGCCGGCGGGATGCTGCCAGCGACCCGCGAGCGGCTGGCCCTCGAGCTGCAGGCGGAGGCCGCACCTTTCGTCGACTCGATGCCGCTGCAGCATGCCGAGCTGTTCCTCGTGGCGGTGACGGCGATCCGCCGGGACCGCGAGAGCCGGGCCCTCGACCTCGAGCGCGAGCGGATGTCGCACCTCGAGCCTGTTCTTTCGGCGCTGCCGCACGGCTTTCCGAACCGTGCCTGAGACGAGGCCAGCCGGACTCGACTGACGGCCGGACGCAGGAACGGGCGTGCGGCCATTTCCGCGCGCCCGTTCCCGGCGTGACTCAGTACCGGTAGTGGTCGACCTTGAACGGTCCATCGACGCTGACACCGATGTAGTCCGCCTGGGCACCGGAGAGCGTCGTGAGCTTCACACCGAGGGCGTCGAGGTGCAGGCGGGCGACCTTCTCGTCGAGGTGCTTCGGCAGCACATGCACGGCGGTCGTGTAGTCCTCGCCGTGGGCGAATAGCTCGATCTGCGCGAGCACCTGGTTGGTGAACGAGGTGCTCATGACGAAGGACGGGTGCCCGGTGGCGTTGCCGAGGTTCATCAGGCGGCCCTCGGAGAGCACGAGAACGGCGCGTCCCGACGGCAGGCGCCACTCGTGCACCTGTGGCTTGATCTCGACCTTCTCGGTGCCGGCGAGCGACTCGAGGCCGGCCATGTCGATCTCGTTGTCGAAGTGGCCGACGTTCGCGACGATGGCCAGGTGCTTCATGCCGAGCAGGTGGTCGACCGTGATGACGTTCTCGTTGCCGGTGCCGGTGACGAAGATGTCGACCTCGCCGAGAACGCTCTCGATCGTGGTGACCTGGTAGCCGTCCATGGCCGCCTGGAGCGCGCAGATCGGGTCGACCTCCGACACGATCACGCGGGCACCCTGGCCGCGCATGGCCTCGGCCGCGCCCTTGCCCACGTCGCCGTACCCGGCAACGAAGACAACCTTGCCGCCCATCAGCACGTCGGTCGCACGGTTGAGTCCGTCGGGCAGCGAGTGCCGGATGCCGTACTTGTTGTCGAACTTGCTCTTGGTGACCGAGTCGTTGACGTTGATCGCGGGGAACAGCAGCGTGCCGCTCTTGGCGAGCTCGTAGAGGCGGTGCACCCCGGTTGTGGTCTCCTCGGTCACACCGAGGATGTCGTCGCCGATCTTCGTCCAGCGGTCGGCACTGGCCTGCAGCGAGGTGCGCAGGGTCTCGAGGATGACTCGGTACTCCTGGCTGTCTGAAGCGGATGCTGCTGGAACCGCCTTCGCGAGCTCGAACTCGCGTCCCTTGTGCACGAGGATCGTGGCGTCACCGCCGTCGTCGAGGATCATGTTGGGGCCGTCCCAGTCCGCGCCGACGGCGGCGGCCTCGGCCGACCAGTCGAAGATCTGGGTGGTGCACCACCAGTACTCCTCGAGGCTCTCGCCCTTCCAGGCGAACACGGGCACCCCGGTCGGCGCCTCGGCAGTGCCGGTCGGGCCGACCGCGACGGCCGCGGCGGCCTCGTCCTGGGTGGAGAAGATGTTGCAGCTCGCCCAGCGCACCTGTGCGCCGAGGGCCACGAGGGTCTCGATGAGAACCCCGGTCTGCACCGTCATGTGCAGGCTTCCGGCGATCCGCGCACCCTTCAGGGGCTGCGTGGGACCGAACTCCTCACGGAGGGCCATCAGCCCCGGCATCTCGTTCTCGGCGAGGCGGAACTGGTGGCGCCCGGCTTCGGCGAGGGAGAGGTCAGCGACCTTGAACGGCACAGCGGTGGTTGTGGTGGTCATCGGACAAGTCTGCCAGCTTATGGCTGGGCGTGGCCGGTGGAACGGGCCACGGTTCAGTCGCGGATGAGACCGAGCACGAGGTCGCGCACCCGCGCCATCTCGGTGCCGGTCGCCGCCTCCACGTTGAGTCGCAGGAGCGGCTCGGTGTTGGACGGGCGCACGTTGAACCACCAGAATGGGGCGTCGCGCTCGGTGGTGCCGGTCACAGTCAGGCCGTCGAGCTCGTCGAACTCCGCGTCGCCGACGAACTGGTCGACGATCCGGGAGTAGGCGGCGGGGATGTCGGTGACGGTCGAGTTGATCTCGCCGCTGATCGCGTAGGGCGTGAAACGCTGCGAGATGCCCGACATGGGGGCGTCCTGGTGGCCGAGCTCGAGGAGCACGTACATGGCGGCGAGCATGCCGTTGTCTGCGCCCCAGAACTCCCGGAAGTAGTAGTGGGCCGAGTGCTCCCCACCGAACACGGCTCCGGTGGCGGCCATCTCGTCCTTGATCAGCGAGTGCCCGACCTTCGTCCGCACGGCGACACCGCCGGCACCGACGATGGTCTCCTCGACGATCCGCGACGTGATGAGGTTGTGCAGCACCACGATCTCGGCGTCGGGGTCGAGCGCCGTGGCCCGCTCGATGGCCCGCAGCGCGACGATGGCGGCGATCGCGGACGGTGTGACGGCGTCGCCCCTCTCATCCACAACGAAGCAGCGGTCGGCGTCGCCGTCGAAGGCGAGCCCGAGGTCGGCGCCGTGCTCGAGCACGGCCGCCTGCAGATCGACGATGTTCTTCGGGTCGAGCGGGTTCGCCTCGTGGTTCGGAAAGGTGCCGTCGAGGTCGAAGTACAGCGGGATGATCTCGATCGGCAGGGCCGCGAGACCGGCAGAGGTGCCGAGGACGGCCGGCACGGTGAGGCCGCCCATTCCGTTACCGGCGTCCACGACGACCCGCAACGGGCGGATGCCGGAGAGGTCGACGAGTCCGCGAAGGTAGCCCGCGTAGTCCGGGAGCACGTCGACCTCGGTGACCGTGCCTGGCGTCTGCGAGACATCCGCTCCCTCGGAGAGGAAACGGGTGGCGCGGTCGCGGATGGCGCTGAGCCCGGTGTCGAAGCTCACGCCCTGCGCGCCGGCACGGCTGAACTTGATGCCGTTGTAGGTGGCCGGGTTGTGGCTGGCGGTGAACATGGCGGCTGGCAGGTCGAAGTGGCCGGACGCGAAGTACGTCTCGTCGGTCGAGCACAGCCCGATCGAGAGCACGCTCACCCCACGGTCCTGTACACCCCGCGCGAAGGATCCGGCGAAGCCCGGGGAGGAGTCCCGCATGTCGTGGCCGACGATGACCGATCCGCCGACCGTGCCGATCTCGTCGGCGAAGGCCGATCCGAGCGCCCGCACGACACCGTCGGTGAGCTGGGTGCCCACGAGTCCCCGCACGTCGTACGCCTTGATGAAGGGGGCGAGGTCGATGGGTCCGGTCGGGGGCACGCGATCAGTCATGCGGAGAAGCCTAGGTCACGCATCACGACGTGGCGCACGACCTGCCAGCCCTGCGGCACCGAGAGCCGGTCGGAGTGCTTGGAGCAGAGGTCGTAGCTGTGCGGCTCCTGCGTGTAGCTGAGCGGGCCCAGAACGGCCATCGAGTCCGCGTAGTCGTAGGTGAGGGTCGACACCGCGTCGTTGACGCAGGCCACCTTGCTGCAGAGCCGCTGGTCCATATGACCCAATCGTAGGCTCGCCGGGCAGCGGATGCGGGTTGCGACGCACCCCGGGGGGCGCAGCGCCCGGCCTAGACTGGGCCCATGGCACGCACCCCCCGTCGCTCCGGCGGCACGGCGTCCTCACGCGGAACGTCCCGCGACCGTCATGGTCGCGCCATCCGCTCGGCCGTCACGGGACCGCGGCTGCCCCTGCTGAGCACGAGAGCGGATCTCTTCGAGAGCACGGTCATCCAGGCGGCCGAATACCTCAAGGACATGTGGCCGGACGAGCTCAGCGATGTGACCTTCGAGATCGCGGGGCTGCCGAGCGAGGTCGGGGCCAGCGGCGGCGTCGACCGGTGGCTGACCATCGGGGCCGAGCGCCGCGTGATCCTGTTCCGCCTTCCCATCGAGCGGATGGCGAAGCTGCACCGCGCCGACGACCTGCACCGCCGCATGCTCGTCGAGAGCTGCGTGTTCCGGGCGGTCGCCGAGCTGCTCGGCAAGGATCCCTGGGACCTCGCGCCCGATCGCTTCCGCCACCTGCACTGAGTGGTGGTCGTTGCTGCGTCCTACCGGTAGACGGTGATGTCGCTGGAGCCGGGGCCGGGCGGGGTCACATGAAACGCGCCGAACGCGCCGGCGCCGAGGTAGGTGACCGTGGCGAGCAGGCCGGCCGTGCCGTGCAGTACCAGATCGGCCCCGGACGCCACGGGGGTCGCGACCCCCCGGCCGGCCGGAACCCTGACGGTGAGGTCGCCGCCGACCAGGCCGGCAATGGTCACGGTCGCCTCGGCGTCGGTGGGGTTCGTGAGGTGCAGCACCGGGGCGGGGCCGGCGGCCACGCTGACGAGCCCTGTGTCGCCCAGGCTGCTGGCCGAGCCGACCCAGGCGAACTCGCTGCGCCCGGTCTCGCCGACGATGCTCGAGCGCGCCCCGGCGACAACCGGCACGTCGGAGTCGACGGTCACCGTGTAGGCGCCGTCGGCGAGCCCGGGCAGGGGGATTTCCGTGACCCGCCCGGCGTCGAGCTCGAGGGTGAAGCCGTCCTCGGCCGGGGCGGTCTCGAGGGCGATCCGCACGGTGATGTTCGCGTCGGTGTCGCCGGGGACCAGCACCCGCAGCACCGACTGGAGGTCCTCGTAGCCCTCAGCGCCCTGCGCCGCGGCGACGGCGTCGGAGCCGCTCAGCACGAGACCCGGGATCGTGGTGCTGCGCGACGGACCGTCGGTCGCACCGACGATGTCGACCCCGCCTGGCGCGAGGGTGCGCACCACGGACTGCTGCAGATTGGCGACGACCTGCCCACCGCGGCTCTGCACCCGCACGACCGGCGAGACGATGTCCGGTGCGAAGCCGGCGAGGGAGAAGATGCGTTGGGCGCCGGGGGGCACAACGACGCCGGTCGCGCCGGGGGCGGCGATCTCGCCAGTCTCCGAGTACAGGGTCATGGCGACGGTCGCGATGACTGTGGTGGGGTTGCTGATGGTGATGAGGGTGGCCCGGCCGACATCCGTTGCCCCTCCGACGAGCCAGGTGTCTCCGTTCGCCTCGCTGCACTCGGCCGTTGCGAAACCGACGATGTCTCCGGCGTCGACGACCTGTGACTGGCTGCCGGCCAGCGCGGGCGGCGTCGTCTCGCCCGCGTCCTCTGGCGGCAGGGTGAGAAGAAGTGGGGCGACCCCGGCGACATTGTCGGTGGAGGTGAGGTCTGAGGACTCGCTCGTGCGCGGGATCGACTGGAAGACCGCGGCGGCGCGCCCGATCGAGGTGGGGATGGTCGCCTGGCCGCCCTCGTCGTCGCCGAGGCGGAGCACGGGTCCCGGGCAGACGCGCTGCTGCGCGGCGGCGACCGGGCTGACCTCGAGCGACGGCACGCCCGCGGCGTGGAGCTGGCCGGGGATCACGGTCGCGGCGAGGATCGCGGCCACCGCGACCGCGACGCCGACGAGCCCGGTGATGCCGCGGGCGCCGACCACAAGGGCGCCGCGGGCGGACGCCGGGCGGACGGGCTTGCTGGCGGGCTTGGCGGGCTTGGCGGGCTTGGCGGGCTTGGCGACCGCCGCGCTCTCCACGGATTCGCTCGCGACAGACTCCGGCGCGACCGGCTCCGCCCCGCCGCGCTCCGCGGGGTTCGTAGGTTCGGTCGGGTCAGTCATCGGTGTCCTCGTCGAAGGTCGTCGCAGGTTCCTCGGTCTCCCGGCCGCGCACCGGGGCGCGACGGCGGGGCAGCGAGGTCGGGATCGCGAGCAGCACGGTGAGGGCGAAGACGAGCCCCTGCCCGCCGAGCACGATGAGGCCGAGCGGGGTTCCCGTGTTGGAGGGTCCGGTGCTGCCCACCGCGTCGCCGCTGCCGGAGTAGCGCCAGAGCAGCCCGTTCGTCGTCTCACCAACGGGCACGAACAGCGCGTTGCCGTCGAGCGCCTCCCTGGTGCGGGTGAACACCGCATCGGACGCGTCGCCGGTCGGCTCGGCGAGGACGACAAACCCGATGGCGAGGTCGTCCAGGTCGACGGCCGAGTCGTAGCCGCTGCGGGAGGCGAGGTTGCCGGCGAGGTTGGCGAGCCGGACATCGGCCTCAGACAGGGAGGTCGCGGTCGCGTCGAGGGTCGACTGGTCGTCGAGGAGGGTTCCCCGGCCGCGCTGCAGGGTCGCAGAGATGGCCTCGTCTCCCGCCGGGGTGATCACGAGGGTGCCTACACCGGCACGCGAGGTCGCCTCGGCGTCGACGAAGGCGGGCAGCAGCCGATCGGGGCCGGGGCGCACGACAGTGGTGCCGAGCAGGGTGGCCGCGATCAGCGGCACACAGACGAGTACGGAGGCGACCCCGAGGAGCACGGCCCCGCCCCGGCCCACCCGGCCGATCGCGTCGAGCGCGACGATCGCCGCACCGAGCAGCCCCAGCCAGAACAGGCTCAGCCCGGAGCCGGCCCAGACGCCGACGGGCGCGGCGCCGATGGAGGCGACCTCGACGCGCGAGGCGAGCACGGCGGTCGCATAGCCGAGCAGCGCGAGGCCCAGCGGCGGGATGGCGCGGCGCGGTCCGCGCACGAACAGGCCGAGCACGGCGAGCGCGGCGAGCGGCAGCAGCAGGGCGGCGACGACGATCGGGGCGGCCGGACCCGGCAGCGCCAGCCCGATGAGCACGTCGGTCCAGCCGAGCGATCCCCCCTCGGCAGATCCCAGCGCGAGCTGTGCGGCCGAGTCGGTGCCGGCCGGGGTGGGAACACCGGGGTCGGCGAGCAGGCCGAGCGGCGTTCCCCGGATCAGCTGATCGATCACCAGCGGCGCGAAGAGCGCGGCAGCCGGGATCGGTACCCCCAGCAGCCGATGAGCGGATGTCGGGTGTGCCGCAAGCGCGGCGATCCAGATGATCAGGAGCGCCGGCACGAGGACAGGGGCGGAGGCCCCGATCACCGCGAAGAGCAGGGCGGCGCCGGCCCCGGAGGCCCAGGACAGCCCGCCGCGCGCCAGGAGCAGCACGAACCAGGGCAGCAGCACGTGCGCGACCGCCGCACCGAGGTGCCCGGTGTCGAGCGACCCGAGCAGAGGGGGCGAGACCGCCCAGAGCAGGGCGGCGAGCGCGGGGATCCAGGTGCTCACCGTGAAGTGCCTCGCACTGAAGAACGCCCCGACCGCAGCCAGCGGCAGGGCGAAGACGTAGAAGACCACAACGGCCGTCGACGGATTCCAGAAGAAGAGGGTGCCGCCGAACGCCAGCACTGCGGCGAACGGGTCGGCCGCCCCCGTGAACCCCGCACCGATGTCGCGCCAGCCGTAGCCGACGTTGGCCCAGAGAGCCGACACGCGGTGCGCGAGCGGCAGCAGTCCTCCCCCGACAGCGGATGTCGCGCCGATGAGCGCCCCGAACGCGACCAGTCCGACGATCCCAGCCGAGACGACGGCCCAGAGGCCGCCCCCCGAGATGAAACCGACCGGCTCGTCGGCGTAGACCGTCGGCTCCGAGCTCGACTCGCCTCCGACGTACCGGTTCGAGCGCTGCTCCCTGGCCTGGCGCCAGGAGAGCCGCAGCGGGGCGATCGCCCGCCAGCCCACGGTCTTGGTGCGGCGGAGGTTGCGGCGGGCGCGCCCTACCGCCATCCCCGAGAAGGCGGTCGCGAACGCGGTGACGAGCTCCCCCGCGACGGCTCCTGGCCGCTTGGCCAGCAGGTGAACGATCGAGCGGATGATGGCGAGTGGCACAAGCGCCACCCAGTGCAACGGCAGCGCGAATGCCGGGGCATAGACCAGACGCCGGTGCAGCTGGGCCGCCCGGGAGATGCGGGTGCGCCTGGCGATGCTCGTCGAGGTGCGTCCGAAGTGCTGCGGGCCTCCCGCGCTGGCCACCCGGGCGCCGGGAACGACCACAACACGGTGACCGGCGAGCCTGGCCCTGATCGAGAAGTCGAGCGCCGCGTCGGTGGACGGCAGTCCGGGGTCGAACCCGCCGAGAGCAGTCCAGACGGAGCGTCGCACGAGCATCCCGGCCGCCGCGACGCCGAGCACGTCGTTCTGCACGTCGTGCTGGGCCTGGTCGAGCTCCCCGTCGACGAGGCGCACCGAGGTACCGAAATCAGTCATCGACTCACCGAACTCGGCGATCACGTCGGCCTGGTGCCAGCGCATGAGCTTGGGGCCGGCGACCGACACCGACGGGGCGATCTCGACCGCGGCGAACAGCTGGGCGAGGGCGGTGGGCTCCGGGGCGTTGTCGTGGGCGAGCAGCCAGAGCCACTCGTTGTCGGACCCCGCGACGGGGGACGGGGCCACGTGGAGGGCGGCGGCGACACCCTGGCCGAAGGTCGACTTGGCCGGGGCGGTGACGAGCTGGGCGGCACCGGAGGACGCGAGCAGCGCGGCGCTCTCATCGGCGGACGAGGCGTCGACCCCGATGAAGAAATCGGGGCGCACGGTCTGCGCGTCGATCGCCGCGAGGGTTCGGTGCAGGTACTCCGCCCCCGAGCGGGCGACGAGGATTGCCGTTACTCGCTGCTGCATTTCTTCGACACTAGGCGGCTGGGCAGGTCACCACGTGATGACACGCGGGCCGTCCGGACCACTGACGCGGCCTCCGACCGGGTCAGGCGGTGGTACGGGTGCGCAGTTTGCGGCGCTCGCGCTCGGAGAGCCCGCCCCAGATGCCGAAGCGCTCGTCGTTCTGCAACGCGTACTCGAGGCACTGCGCCTTGACCTCGCACGACTGGCAGATCTTCTTCGCGTCGCGCGTGGATCCGCCCTTCTCGGGGAAGAACGCCTCAGGGTCGGTCTGAGCGCACAGGGAGTCGGTCTGCCACGCCAACGGGTTGTCGTCGAGGGTGTCGACACTGCGACGAACCCCAGGAACACCCAGCTGCACGGGATCGACGAACCAGTCGTCGGGCACCCCGCGCCGGGGGGAGCCGACCGGGCTCGAACTCGGCGCGGTGTTCTCGGCAATCGCCATATCACGGACTCCCCTCTGTGCTGCGTTTCTCGGAGCGCCTGTCGCGCCCCCCATAATTACACCGGTGTAATTAGCGGGAGTCAAGCTGCGGATCGTAAACCCTCAAGTTTCCCTCGAGGGTTCACGACGCGCCGGAGATCCCTGTGAGCTGAGAACTTCTCAGGCTCGGCGTGCCTCCCAGGCGCTCGAGACCATATCGCGCAGGCTGTGGCGCATCCTCCAGTCGAGGTCACGGGCGGCGAGTTCCCCTCCGGCGACGATGCGGGCGGGGTCGCCCTCCCGACGTGGCCCGATCTCGGGCGTGAAGCGGATGCCCGTGACATCCGCTATCGTCCGCATGATGTCACCCACTGACGCCCCGTCGCCCGACCCGAGGTTGTAGGCGGCCTCGACCGGTTCGCCGGCATCGAGCCGCCTGGCCGCGGCCACGTGGGAGACCGCGAGGTCGGCTACGTGGATGTAGTCGCGCACGTTCGTGCCGTCTGGCGTCGGGTAGTCGTTGCCGTTGATGCGCGGGGTGCGGCCGTCGAGGAGCGCCTCGAAGACGAGCGGGAAGAGATTGTGTGGGCTCACGTCGAAGACGCCGCCCTCCCCGGTGCCGACGACGTTGAAGTAGCGCAGGGAGGTGTGACGCAGGCCCTGGGCGACAGCCTGGTCACGCAGCAGCCACTCACCGATGAGCTTGGACTCACCGTAGGGCGACTGCGGGTCCTTCGGAGTGTCCTCGGTGACGAGGTCGGTGAGCGGGGTGCCGTAGACGGCGGCGCTGGAGGAGAACACGATCCGGTCCACCCCGCGGTCTTGCATCGCCGCGAGAAGGATCGCGGTGCCCGTCACGTTCTGCTCGTAGGTGTGCAGCGGACGGCTCACCGAGACGCCCGCGTACTTGTAGCCGGCCACGTGGATGACACCGGTCACGTCGTGCGCGTCGATCGTGCGCATCAACAGGTCGCCGTCGAGGATGCTGCCGCGCACGAACGGCACCCCGGACGGCACGAACTGCTCCCGCCCGGTGGACAGGTCGTCGACGACGATCGAGTGCAGTCCGGCGTCGCCCAGGGCGCGCACCACATGGGATCCGATATAGCCGGCGCCGCCGGTCACTAGCCAGGTCATGCGACCACCCTAGGGGTCCACGGTCGCCCGACACATCCGCTCGCTAGCATCAGGGGATGGACACCGTCAGCTTCCGGCCAGAACGCGACCAGTACCGCTACACCTTCGGGGGAGCCGAGCCCGTGATGCGGGTAAGACCGGGCACGGTGCTCGACCTGTGGTCGGAGGACGCCTTCAACCACGCGCTCACCTCGGTCACCGACGTCGCGAGCCAGAAGCTCGACTTCCGCTACCTCAACCCGCAGACCGGACCGTTCTACGTCGAGGGAGCGGAGCCGGGCGACACCCTCGCGCTGCACATCGTCGACCTCACGCCGGCCCGCAGCTGGGGCGCATCGGCGGCCATCCCGTTCTTCGGCGGCCTCACCGGCACGGACCGCACCGCCCTGCTGCAGGAGGCGCTGCCGGAGGCCACCTGGATCTACGACGTCGATACACTGGCTGGAACGGTCGGGTTCCAGTCCAGGTTCGGCGACTTCGAGGTCGCACTGCCTCTCGCCCCGATGCTCGGCACCGTCGGCGTCGCGCCGGCCGGCGGGGAGGTGCGCTCCTCCCTGGTGCCTGAACGGTTCGGCGGCAACATGGACACCCCGGAGATGCGCGTGGGCACCACCACCTACCTCGGCGTCAATGTGGAGGGTGCGCTGTTCTCGATCGGCGACGGCCACTACCGCCAGGGCGAGGGCGAGTCCTGCGGCACGGCGGTCGAGGGCGCGATGAACTCGCGCATCCTCGTCGAGCTGATCAAGGGCGGCGCTCCCCTGTGGCCGCGCATCGAGTCCGACGAGCACTGGATGGTCGTCGGTTCCTCCCGCCCCATGGAGGACTCCTGGCGCATCGCCCAGGTCGAGATGATCGGCTGGCTCGGCGAGCTCTTCGGCCTGCACACCATGGACGCCTACCAGCTGCTCTCCCAGATCTCCGAGTCACCGATCGCCAACGTCGTCGACCCCAACTACAGCGTGCTCGTCAAGGTGCGCAAGTCCCTCCTCCCGAAAGCGGATGCCTTCGGCGGCATACATCGCGCCCTGCGCGAGTCGGCGCGTTCCGCGCACTGACGCCGCCGCCCCACTCTTCCCTCCCGCCCGACCCGCCCCACCGTCCCGCCCTGAAAGGCCACCTCATGGACCTGCACCTCACCGGAACCACCGCACTCGTCACCGGCGGCACCCGCGGCATCGGCCGCGCGATCGTCGCGGCCTTCGTCGCCGAGGGGGCGAACGTGGCGTTCTGCGCGCGCAGCGCCGCGGAGGTCGCATCGGTCGAGGCGTCCTTCGCCGACGCGCCGGCCACCGTCGTCGGCTCGGTCGTCGATGTGCGCGACGGGGCCGCGATGGCGGCCTGGGTCGCATCATCCGCTGAGAGATTCGGAGGAATCGACGCGATCGTGAGCAACGTGAGCGCGCTCGCGATCCCCGACACCGAGCAGAACTGGATCGACTCGTTCGAGGTGGACCTGATGGGCACCGTGCACCTCGTGAAGGCAGCTGTGCCCCACCTCGAGAAGAGCGCGGCCGGGTCGATCGTGGCGATCTCCAGCGTCTCCGGCCGGGAGGTCGACTTCGCCTCCGGCCCCTACGGCACCGTGAAGTCGGCGCTGATCGGGTACATCGCCGGGCTGGCCTTCCAGCTCGCGGCGTCCGGGATCAGGGCGAACACCGTGTCGCCCGGCAACACCTACGAGGACGGCGGGGTGTGGGCCGGCATCGAGCAGGGCAACCCCGAGCTGTTCGACATGGCGATGGGCCTCAACCCGACCGGCCGGATGGGCACCCCGCAGGAGATCGCGGCGAGTGTCGTGTTCCTCTCCAGCCCGATGTCGAGCCGCACGACCGGGGCGAACCTCCTGGTCGACGGGGGCCTGAGCCGCGGGATCCAGTTCTGACCACGCAGCCGGGGCGATCCCCGCGTCTGCCGCGACTGCTGGGGTTCCTCGCCGACGAGCGCGTGCGCTTTCTCATCATCGGCGGCGTCAACACGGTGTTCGCGTACCTGCTGTTCCTGCTTTTCGAGGTGCAGTTCGGCGGGCTGTACCTTCTGAGCCTCGGGCTGTCCTATCTCGTCGCCACACTGCTCGCGTTCGTGCTTCATCGGCGATTCACGTTCGGAGTATCCGGACGCACCGGGATCGTGCTCGACTTCGTGCGGTTCGAGAGCGTCTACGTGGTGATGCTCGCGATCAACGCGGCGGCGCTGCCGCTGCTCATCGAGGTGGTGGGGTGGCCGTCGTTCCTGGCACAGGCGGCCATCGTGGTCGTGACGACGGTCGTGAGCTTCTTCGGCCACAAGTTCTTCTCATTCCGGCGGGCGGCGCCGCGGGAGTAGGGCGCTACCCGGTCGTCGCGAGGAACACCTCACCGGCCTCCTCTCCTGCGTCGGCTCCACTGAACTGCACCACACCCTCGTCCGGCGTGATGTAGAGGGACTCGCCGCGGGACAGCGCCACCGTCGAGCCCCCGGCCCCACGCAGCACCGTCGACCCGGAGACACACAGCGCGATCGCCGGCCCGGTGAGCGTCACGCTCGCGGGCGCGGTCCCGTCGACGT
>JACMNE010000159.1 GCA_014378715.1 Microbacteriaceae bacterium | reverse complement strand
TCCAACTCCTCACGACCTCGAAGTCGGCGCTGGGGGGGGTGGAGGGCTGGACGGGCTGGACGGGCTGGACAGCCGGAGTCACGGTACTCATTTCGCGGCCACCTCCTGGGTCACGTTGGGGAGGGCCCCGGGGGGGGCACCCGGAGCGGGCAGGCGGAAGATGGCCCGCACGAGCGGGGGTGCCGCGATGAACAGCACGATGAGCGACTGCACGACGAGGATGATGTCGATGGGGATCCCCTCGCCTGCCTGCATGGCGAACCCGCCGGCCTTGAGGGCGCCGAAGAGGATCCCGGCGAAGAACACACCCCAGGGCCGGGAGCGCCCGAGCAGCGCGACCGTGATCGCGTCGAAGCCGATCGACGCGTCGATGCCGGCCGAGAAACCGGTCGTGACGGTGCCGAGCACCTGCGCGACGCCGGCGAGGCCGACGAGACCGCCCGAGATGAGCATCGCGTAGACGTAGACGTTCTTGACGTTGATTCCGGCGACGCGGGCGGCGTGCGGGTTCTCGCCGACGGCCCGGAACTGGAATCCGAGGTTGGACCGGTTGAGCAGATACCAGACGTAGAGGGTGGCGACGATGACGACGATGAACCCGGCGTGGAGGTTGTAGCCGGGTCCGAACAGCGACGGGAAGATCGCCGTGTCGAGCATGCCCGGCGACTTGGGATTGTTCGAGCCGGGCGCCTGGAGCGCCCCCGGGGTGCGCAGCAGGTAGGAGATGAGGTAGAACGCCACGTAGTTGAGCATGATCGTGACGATCACCTCGTGCGCCCCGGTGCGCGCCTTGAGCAGGCCGACGATGCCACCCCAGAGCGCGCCGCCCGCGACACCGGCGATGACGGCGACGACGAGGTGCACCCCGAACGGCAGGTCGAAGGCGAAGCCGACGTAGCCAGCGGCGGCGGCGGCGATGAGCATCTGGCCACGTCCGCCGATGTTGAACAGTCCGACGCGGAAGCTCAGCGCAACGCCCAGGCCCGCCGCGATCAGCGGGGTCGCGAAGGTGAGCGTCTCGGTGAGCGGGCGGATGCCGGTCGCGAAGTCCGGGCGGCGGAAGTTGTAGATCGACCCCTGGAAGAGGGAGGAGTACGCGCCGGAGACGGACTGCCAGATGGCCACGAGCATGTCGGAGGGCCGCGAGAAGAAGTAGCCGGCCGCGGCCTGCACACCCTCGTCGGTGGCGGCGATCAGCACCCCGCCGGCGAGGAGTGCGAGGAGGACGGCGCAGACGGAGAGCAGTGCGCTCCCGGAGACGATCTCCTTCACCAGCGCCGACGTGCGCGAGGGCTCCTCGGTCGCGGGAGGCTGAACGGCCGGGAGCTTGTCGATCGCCTCGGGCGGGGTCTGCCCGTGGCTGGGGATCTGGCTGTCGGTCATGCCGTGACACCGCTTTCCGCGGGCAGTTCGCCCGCCATCATGAGTCCGAGCACGTCGCGCGGTGTGGTGCCGGGGACGATGCCCACGATGCCGCCGCGGTACATCACGGCGATGCGGTCGGCGAGGGCGGCGACCTCGTCGAGCTCGGTGGAGACCACGATGACCGGGATGCCGGCGTCGCGGGTCTCGACGATGCGGGTGTGCACGAACTCGATCGAGCCCACGTCGAGACCGCGAGTCGGCTGGGCGGCGACGAACAGGCGCAGGTCGCGGCTCAGCTCGCGGGCGAGCACGACCTTCTGCTGGTTGCCGCCGGAGAGGCGGCCGACGGGGGTGGTGATGCCCTGGGCGCGGATGTCGAACTCGACGATCTTCTTCTCGGCGAAATCAGCGAGGTACGCCAGCTGCAGGGTGCCGGCCTTCACGAACGGGGCGGAGTCGGCTCGGTCGAGCATCAGGTTCTCGGCGATCGTGAACTCGGCGACGAGTCCGTCCTCGGTGCGGTCCTCCGGCACGAAGCCGACGCCGGCGTTGAGCACGCCGCGCACGCTTCGCCCGATCAGCTCGTTGCCGTCCAGGGTCACGCTACCGGTGACCTTGGCCTGGAGGCCGAGGATCGCTTCGGTGAGCTCGGTCTGGCCGTTTCCCTGCACCCCGGCGATCGCGAGTACCTCGCCGGCCCGCACCTCGAAGCTGACGTTGTCGACGACGGCCTGGCCGCGGTGGTCGATCACGGTGAGCCCGGTCACCACGAGGGCGGCGGCCCCCGCCTTCGCGGGCGACTTCTGCACGGTCAGCTCGACGGCGCGGCCGACCATGAGGGAGGCCATCTCGGAGTTCGTCGCCCCGGGATCCGCCTCACCGACGACCTTGCCGAGACGGATGACGGTGATGCGGTCCGCGACCTCGCGCACCTCGCGCAGCTTGTGGGTGATGAACACGATCGAGGTGCCTGCGGCCTTGAGCTGGCGCATGATGGCCATCAGCTCGTCGGTCTCCTGCGGGGTGAGCACGGCGGTCGGCTCGTCGAAGACGAGCACCTTCGCGTCACGGGACAGGGCCTTGATGATCTCGACACGCTGCTGCACACCGACGGGAAGGTCGTCGATGAGCGCGTCGGGGTCGACGTCGAACCCGAACCTGGCGGAGATCTCCCGCACCTTCTCCCGGGCGGCGTCGAGGTTGAGGCGCCCGCCGAAGCTCGTCTCCTCGTGTCCGAGCATCACGTTCTCGGCGACGGTGAATACCGGGATGAGCATGAAGTGCTGGTGCACCATGCCGATCCCGGCGAGCATCGCGTCACCGGGGCCCGCGAATCTCTGCACCCGGCCGTCGAGCAGGATCTCGCCCTCATCCGCTTGATACAGGCCGTAGAGGACGTTCATCAACGTGGACTTGCCCGCGCCGTTCTCGCCGAGGAGGCAGTGGATCTCGCCTGGTTCGACGGTGAGATCGATGTGGTCGTTGGCGACCAGAGCGCCGAATCTCTTGGTGATTCCGCGGAGTTCGAGCTTCATGCTTCCCAATCTAGCCGGGCGACCGATTGGTCTGTGTCACGGGGGAAAGGGAGAAGGACGGGAAGGCCCGCGAGGCTGACCTTCCCGGCCGTCAGTGCGGTGTGGCTCAGCTCGCCGTGAGGTAGGAGTTCACCACGATGGTGCCGCTGATGATGTCGGCCTTGATCGAGTCGAGCTCGCTCTGCAGGTCGGGGCCCACCTTGGACTCGAAGTCGTGGAACGGCGCGATGCCGACCCCGTCGTTCTCGAGGTTCCCGATGTAGGCCTCGTTGCTGAAGTCGCCATTAGCCGCGCCGGTGACCACGTTGGAGACAGCCGACTTGATGCCCTTGAGCACCGAGGTGAGGTACAGGGCGGAGTAGGTCGGGTCGGTCTCGAACACGTCGGCGTCAGCTCCGAGAAGCGCGATGTCCTTGCCGGAGTCGACGATGGCGGCTCCCGCGCTCTGGTAGATCGGTCCACCGACGGGCAGCAGCACGTCAGCGCCCTGGTCGATCAGGTTGGTCGCGGTGCTCTTGGCCGTGTCGTTCGCCTCAAAGCCACCGGTAAACGTCGTGAGGCCGATCGTCTGCACGTCGGTCCCCTTCTGCTCGTTGTAGTAGGTGACGCCATCGGCGTAGCCCTGCATGAAGATCGTGACGGTCGGGAACTCCATACCGCCGAAGGTGCCGACAATGCCGGTCTTCGTGTAGCTGGCCGCCGCGTAGCCGGCCAGGAAGGCGGCCTGCGAGGTGTCGAAGAGGATCGGCTTGGTGTTGTCGAAATCGGGGGCGCCGTCGAAGTTGGCGTCGGCCGCGTCGTCGATGAGCGCGAACTCCACGTCGGGGTTGGCCTCGGCCGCGGTGAGGGTGGCGGCAGAGAGGGCGAATCCGACCGTGACGATCAGGTTGCAGCCCTGGTCGACGAGGCTCTGGATGTTCGGTGCGAAGTCGGTCTCGGCGTTGGACTCGACCGTGATCGGCGTAGCGCCCAGGGCGTCGGCCGCGTCGTTCAGGCCCTCGAAGCCGAGCTGGTTGAAGGACTTGTCGGTGAAGCCGCCCGAGTCGGAGACCATGCAGGGCAGGAAGTCGGTGGTCGCGGCGTCGCTGGCCGCGGGCTCGGGCGCTGCGGCGCACCCGGCGAGAAGAGCGCCGATGCCGGCCATGGCGAGGGCGCTGAATGCGACCTTACGAGTTCTGAGAGTCAAGATGTCCTCCTGGATGGTGCCCGAAGCGGGTGCTGAGCGCAATTGGCCTCCACGTTACCGAATGTGACGATTTTCACCGGACGATCCCGTCAGCCGTCGCCGAATGGTTACCAAGCCGGGACCGTCCGGAAATCCGTTCGTAATGAATCAGCGGATGTCGCCTTTGCCGCGGCCCCCGAGTGGGGGATCACCGCGGGGTACCGCCCGATCGGTGCGCTGTTACGGCGCGCTGGGCGAGGTGACCACGAGGGAGCCGTCGACGATCGACGCGCGCAGCGCGTCAATCTCGGTCGAGAGGGCGGCCGACACGCTGGAGGCGAGATCGTGGAACGGGGCGATGTCGACCCCGCCGTTGGCGAGGGTGCCGACGAAGGGCGCGTTGGTGAAGGAACCATCCTGGGCGGAGCCGGCGACCTCCTGCACGGCGTCCCCGGTGTTCTTCAGCACCGAGGTGAGCAGGATGCCGCGGTACTCGGCCGGCAGAGTGTCGTAGCCGTCGTTGTCGACCCAGATGATCGAGACGCCGCCGGCGGCGAGCGCCGCGGCCGCCGCACCCTCGCCGACCTGGCCGGCGACCGGGAGGATGACATCCGCTCCCTGGTCGATGAAGCCCTGGGTCGTGGCCAGCCCCTTGCCGGTGTCCTCGAAGTCGCCGGTGAATACGCCGTCCTGGGTGGTCTTGTTCCAGCCGAGGGCCTCGACGGCCGTGCCGTGCACCTCGTTGTACTTCGAGACGCCGTCGACGAAGCCGTCCATGAAGAGGGTGACGGGGGGCTGGTTGCCGCCGCCGAAGGTCGCGACCTTGCCGGTCTTGCTGACTCCGGCCGCGAGGTAGCCGGCGAGGTAGGCAGCCTGCGCCGTGTCGAAGACGATCGGCTTCACGTTGGGCGCCTCGACTGTCTCGTCGACGATCGCGAAGTCCACGTCGGGGTTGAGCTCCGCCTGCTCGCTCGTCGCGGGGGCGAGCTCGTAGCCGACCGTGAGGATGAACCCGCAGCCGGTGTCGACCGCGGCCTGCACGTTGGGGGCGAGGTCGGTCTCGGTGGTCGAGACGAGCACCTGCGCGTCGATGCCGAGCGACGACTGCGCGGCCTGCAGACCGGCCCAGCTCGACTGGTTGAACGACCGGTCCTCGAGCCCGCCCGAGTTCGTCACCATGACTCCGCAGAAGTCGGAGGCGCTGGCGCTGGCTGTCGGCGCCGGCGGGGTCGCGCAGCCCGAGAGCAGCAGTCCGGCGGCGGCGAGCACGGCGAGGGAGGCGACGAGCGGGGTTTTCGACATGAGTCGAACGGTACTACAGCACGTCGTTGCTGCCCGAGAGTTTCAGCGCGTCCACCACGGCCTTGACCCGCTGCGCATTCGCGCTCGTGGTCACCAGCAGAGCGTCCGGGGTGTCGACCACCACGATGTCGGTGACGCCGATCAGGGAGATGAGGCGGCCGGTCTGGCTGATCACCACCCCGCTCGAGGCGTCGGCGAGCACCCGGGCGTTCTCGCCCAGGATGGCGAGGTCGGACTTGCGTCCGCCGGAGTGCAGCTTGGCGATCGCGGCGAAGTCGCCGACGTCGTCCCAGTCGAAGTGGCCCGGGATCACGGCGAGGCGGCCGGCTCGGGCGGCAGGCTCGGCGACCGTATAGTCGATCGCGATCTTCTTCAGTCCCGGCCAGACGCGGTCAACGACGGCGCCACGGGCCGGCGTGTCCCAGGCGGCGGCGAGCTCGCGCAGTCCGGCGAGCAGCTCCGGCTCCGACTCGCCAAGCTGCTGGAGCAGCACGTCGGCCCTGGCGATGAACATACCGCCGTTCCACAGGTAGTTTCCGTCGTCGACGTAGCCGGTCGCGGTCTCGAGGTCGGGCTTCTCGACGAAGCGGTCGGCGCGCATGGCCCCTGGGGCCAGGGAGATGTCGAGCAGGCCGTCGCAGTGGATGTAGCCGAAGCCGACGGCTGGCTCGGTCGGGGTGATCCCGATGGTCGCGATGTAGCCGGCATCCGCTGCCGCGACCGCATCGACCACGGCACGGCGAAAGCCGCGCTGGTCGTTGATCACGTGATCGGCGGCGAAGGACCCGACGATGACCCCCGGCTCGCGCAGCTCGAGGATCGCCGCGGCCAGCCCGATGGCGGCCGAGGACTCCCGCGGCTCGCTCTCGAGCACGACGTTCGGATCGGTGAGGTCGGGTAACTGCGCCTCGACGGCGGCCCGGTGGGCGCGACCGGTGACGACCATCACGCGATCCTTGCCGGCGATCGGCGCGAGGCGGTCCCAGGTCGCGCGCAGCAGGGTACTGCCGGAGCCGGTCAGGTCGTGCAGGAACTTGGGGGCGTCGGCGCGCGACAGCGGCCAGAGCCGGGAGCCGATTCCGCCGGCCGGGATGATGCTGTAGAAGCGGTCGAGGGAGTCGCTGCGCTCTGTCATGGTGCTCACCCTAACCAATCGGCGGCGCACAGACTTCAGCGGCCATTAACCGCCGGTCCACCCGGCGCGCCTACCGTTCGATCACCGAGATCTTCGAACACCGTGATCGGAGAGCAGCCCGTGCGAATCGCCATTGTCACCGAGAGTTTCCTGCCCACCCTCAACGGGGTGACGACGAGTGTGTGCCACGTGCTCGAGAACCTGGCCGCCGCCGGGCACGAGGCGATCGTCGTCACCCCGGCAGCCGGCGCCCCTGCCAGTTACGCCGGCTTCCCGATCGTCGAAGTGCCCGCCGTCGCGTACCGCCGCTTCCCCGTCGGCCTGCCGAGCCCCGCCCTGCGCGGACTCCTCGCCGACTTCGCCCCCGACGTGGTCCATGCCGCCTCGCCATTCCTGCTCGGCGCCGGGGCGATCGCCGCCGCCCGCAACCTCGACATCCCGTGCGTCGCGATCTATCAAACGGATGTCGCGGGCTACGCCCATCGGCACGGACTCGGCCCCGCGACCCGCGCCGCCTGGCGCCTGGTGCGGTGGGTGCACGAGGGCGCCGACCTCACCCTGGTGCCCTCCACCTCGGCGATGGCCGACCTGCGGCGCGCGAAGGTGCCCCGGCTGGCCCGCTGGGGCCGCGGCGTCGACCTCGAGGCTTACCACCCGCGGAACCGCTTGGAGTCGGCCACGCACCGGGCGCGGATCGCACCGGGCGGCGAGACGATCATCGGCTACGTGGGCCGGCTGGCGGTCGAGAAGCAGGTGGAGCGCCTCGACGCACTGAGGGGGATCCGCGACATCCGCTTGGTGATCGTCGGGGACGGCCCGTCGGAGGCATCGGTTCGTCGCGCGCTGCGGGGGATGCCGGTCACCTTCCTCGGCCCGCTCTCCGGCCGCGACCTCGCGCTCGCCTACGCGAGCCTGGACCTCTTCGTGCACACCGGGGCGCAGGAGACCTTCGGGCAGACGATCCAGGAGGCGCACGCGAGCGGGCTGCCGGTGATCGCCCCTCGCTCGGGCGGGCCGATCGATCTCGTCGACAACGGCGTCGACGGGTTCCTGGTGCGCGACGACGACGAGCTGAGAGCCGCGGCCTGGCAGCTCGTGCGCGACCCCCGAGCCAGGGCCAGGTTCGGCGAGGCGGGCCGGCGCGCGGTGCTCGGCCGCTCGTGGGCATCGGTGTGCGCGGAGCTCGTCGCGCACTACGAATCCGTCATCGCATCCAGCACCCGCCCTGCCACCGCACGGAAGGCCATCAGCCGGCGTGCGGGCAGTCGCATACCCACCTGAGAACTGTCTCGACATCGAGCTACTTAGGCACCCCTTGCACGCACGTGCAGGCTCCCGGCAATAGACTGAAAACCGTTCTGCAGTCGAACACATGCTCGCCCCGGCGTCGGGGCATTATCCGCAGGAGGGTTGTCTCGTGTCAGAGAAATCCGCGGGAACCCTGGCCGCACCCGGCCCGAAGAACCCGCTCCCCCGGATCAGGGCCCCCAAGGTCCCGACCGGCACGCTGTACCGAGGAAACATCGGGATGTGGTCCTGGGTGCTGCACCGCATCACGGGCGTCTCGATCTTCTTCTTCCTCCTTGTGCACATCCTCGACACCGCACTCGTGCGCGTGAGCCCGGAGGCGTACAACGCCGTCATCAACACCTACAAGACGCCCATCATGGGCCTCGGCGAGCTGGCGCTCGTGGTCGCGATCGGATTCCACGCCCTCAACGGGCTGCGGATCATCCTGATCGACTTCTGGAGCGTCGGACCCAAGTACCACAAGCTGATGTTCGTGGTCGTGATTCTGCTCTGGGTCGTCCTCCTGGCCGGGTTCGTGCCCCGCCACCTGATGCACGTGTTCGGAGGTTGATCATGGCGTCAGTGACCATCGACGCGCCGCGGTCCTCCCGGTCCAACGGCAGTAAGAGGAGCGTCAACCTCGAGAAGTGGGGCTGGATCTACATGCGGGCGAGCGGGGTTGTGCTCGTCGCCCTCATCTTCGGCCACCTCTTCGTCAACCTCGTCTCCGGCGACGGGGTGCAGGCCATCGACTTCGCATTCGTCGCGGGCAAGTGGGCCGACCCCTTCTGGGTCGTCTGGGACACCGCGCTGCTCTGGCTCGCGCTGATCCACGGCGCCAACGGCATGCGCACGATCGTGAACGACTACGCGACCAATGCACTCCTCCGCAAGACCTTCACGGGCGCGCTCGCCGTGTCCACCGCTGTCCTCCTTATCTTGGGAACCCTTGTGATCTTCACGTTCGACCCCTGCCCCGCAGGCACCGCAGCCGATCTCCTCCCGTCGTTCTGTGCGGCGGGCCAGTAGATGGCACAGCACGGCACGACTGACTCCCCGACCACCGACTTCGCCGACGGAACCATCGTCGACGGCGTCCACTACCACCAGCACGAGATCGTCATCGTCGGCGCGGGCGGCGCCGGCATGCGCGCAGCCATCGAGGCAGGCCCGAACGCCAACACGGCCGTCATCTCCAAGCTCTACCCGACCCGCTCCCACACCGGAGCGGCTCAGGGCGGCATGGCCGCCGCCCTCGCGAACGTCGAGGAGGACAACTGGGAGTGGCACACGTTCGACACCGTCAAGGGCGGTGACTACCTCGTCGACCAGGATGCGGCGGAGATCCTCGCCAAGGAGGCGATCGACGCGGTCATCGACCTCGAGAACATGGGCCTGCCCTTCAACCGCACGCCCGACGGCAAGATCGACCAGCGCCGGTTCGGCGGGCACACCTCCGAGCATGGCAAGGCGCCCGTACGCCGGGCCTGCTACGCGGCGGACCGCACCGGCCACATGATCCTCCAGACGCTCTATCAGAACTGCGTCAAGCACGGCATCAACTTCTTCAACGAGTTCTACGTGCTCGACCTGGTCATGACAACGGTTCCCGGCGCCACCCCTGGCACCACCACCGAGAAGCCGTCGGGGGTCGTCGCCTACGAGCTCGCCACCGGCGACATCCACGTGTTCCAGGGCAAGGCGATCATCTTCGCCACCGGCGGGTACGGAAAGATCTTCAAGACGACGTCGAACGCGCACACCCTCACCGGTGACGGCGTCGGCATCATCTGGCGCAAGGGACTGCCGCTCGAGGACATGGAGTTCTTCCAATTCCACCCGACCGGCCTCGCCGGACTCGGCATCCTCCTCTCCGAGGCAGCCCGCGGCGAGGGTGCGATCCTGCGCAACAGCGAGGGCGAGCGCTTCATGGAGCGCTACGCTCCCACGATCAAGGACCTCGCGCCACGCGACATCGTCGCTCGCTGCATGGCCACCGAGATCCGCGAGGGACGCGGAGGCGGCCCGAACAAGGACTACGTGTACCTCGATATCACGCACCTCGAGCCGGCCGTCATCGACGCGAAGCTCCCGGACATCACGGAGTTCGCCCGCACCTACCTCGGTGTCGAGCCGTACTACGAGCCCGTCCCCGTGCTGCCGACCGCGCACTACGCCATGGGCGGGATCCCGACCAATGTCGCCGCCGAGGTGCTCAGCGACAACACCACCGTCGTCCCCGGCCTGTACGCCGCCGGCGAGTGCGCCTGCGTGAGCGTGCACGGGTCCAACCGTCTCGGCACCAACTCGCTCCTCGACATCAACGTCTTCGGCAAGCGTGCCGGCAAGAACGCCGTCGAGTACGTCAAGACCGCCGACTGGGTGCCGCTCCCCGCGAACCCGGCAGCGGGAGTGCTCGCGCTCCTCGCCGGGGTGCGCCAGGGCGACGGCACGGAGCGCATCGCCGTCATCCGCCGCGAACTGCAGGAGTCGATGGACCGCAACGCCCAGGTGTACCGCACCGAGGAGACGCTGTCCGAGGTCACCGAGCTGATCGAGACGCTCCGCGCCCGCTACAAGAACATCGCCGTGCAGGACAAAGGCAAGCGGTTCAACACCGACCTGCTCGAGGCCGTCGAGCTCGGCTTCCTGCTCGACCTCGCCGAGGTGCTCGTCTACTCGGCCCGGTCGCGCAAGGAAAGCCGCGGTGGCCACTTCCGGGAGGACTATCCCACGCGCGACGACGCCAACTATCTCGTGCACACCATGGCGTACCTGACCGGCGATCCGGAGTCGGCTGACGCCGGCGAGCACATCCGGCTGTCCACCAAGCCGGTCGTCATCACCAACTACCCCCCGATGGAGAGGAAGTACTGATGAGTACTCCGACAATCGCCAACGTGCCGGCCGCGGCCGAGGAGATCCCCACCTTCACGGTGACGCTGATCATCCGCCGCTTCGACCCCGAGGTGGACTCCGAGCCGCGCTGGGAGGACTTCGATGTCGAGATGTACCCGACCGACCGCATCCTCGACGCCCTGCACAAGATCAAGTGGGAGCAGGACGGCTCGCTGACCTTTCGCCGTTCCTGCGCGCACGGCGTCTGCGGTTCGGATGCTATGCGCATCAACGGCCGTAATCGCCTCGCCTGCAAGACGCTGATCAAGGACCTCGACATCTCGAAGCCCATCTACGTCGAGGCGATCAAGGGTCTGCCGCTCGAGAAGGACCTGATCGTCAACATGGACCCGTTCTTCGAGTCCTTCGCCGCGGTGCAGCCCTTCCTGATCTCCTCGAGCAAGCCGGACAAGGAGCGCAAGCAGAGCCCGGCCGAGCGTGCCCGCTTCGACGACACCACCAAGTGCATCCTCTGCGCCGCGTGCACGTCAAGCTGCCCGATCTTCTGGACCGACGGGCAGTACTTCGGCCCGGCCGCCATCGTCAACGCGCACCGCTTCATCTTCGACTCTCGCGACGAGGGATCGCAGGTGCGACTCGACATCCTGAACGACAAGGAGGGGGTGTGGCGCTGCCGCACCACCTTCAACTGCACCGAGGCCTGCCCGCGGGGCATCCAGGTGACCCAGGCCATCGCCGAGGTCAAGCAGGCCATCATGCGCGGGGCCTGACCGGCGACATCCGCTCGACACGAATGGCACGGCCCCCACGGGTCGTGCCATTTCTCGTTGTGGCCGGCAACCCCTCGTGTGATCGGGCGAACGCGCCTACCGTCGGAGCATGACGACTTCCCTCGGACTCGGCCTCACCGCCCTCTTCATCAACTGCACCCTCACCAGGAGCCCGGAGGTGAGCAACACCGACGGGCTCACCGACCGCAGCCGCCGCGTTATGGAGAACGCCGGGACGACCACCAGCACCATCCGCGCCATCGACCACGACATCGCCTCCGGCGTCTACCCCGACATGACCGAGCACGGCTGGCCGAGCGACGCCTGGCCGGAGCTGTGGGCACGGGTCCTGGCCGCCGACATCCTGGTGCTCGCCGGACCGATCTGGCTCGGCGAGCAGTCCTCCGTGTCCCGCCGCATCATCGAGCGGCTCTACGCGCACAGCGGCGAGCTCACCCAGTCCGGGCAGTACGTGTTCTACGGCAAGGTCGGCGGCGCCCTCGTCGACGGCAATGAGGACGGCGTCAAGCACATCGCCTCCAACGTGCTCTACAGCCTGCAGCACGTCGGGTACACGATCCCTCCCCAAGCGGATGCGGGGTGGATCGGCGAGATCGGACCGGGACCCAGCTACCTCGACGAGGGCTCCGGCGGCCCCGAGAACGACTTCACGAACCGCAACCTGACCTTCATGAGCTGGAACCTGATGCACCTCGCGCGCATCCTGAAGGACGCGGGAGGCATTCCCGCGATGGGCAACCTGCCCGAGGAGTGGTCGGCGGGCGAGCGGTCCGGCTTCGAGGCGAACCCGGAGTACCGCTAGAGCGGTATCGCCAGGGCGCCGTGGTGTCACGGCGCGATATCGCTAGGACGCGGCTGCGCGCGCCCCGGCGGCGGAGCGGGCCGCGAGCGCGCGGGTCGCGCGCTCGCGGGCCTCGTTCAGGGTCACTGTGGCGAGCTCCGCGCGCACGTCGGCGAGCGCGGCCGGGGTCATCGAGAGGCTCGTGACGCCCAGTCCCACCAGCACCACGGCCAGTGCCGGATCGGCGGCGGCCTCGCCGCAGGCGCCGACGGGCTTGCCCGAGGCGGCCCCCGCATCGCCGAGCAGCTTCACCAGGCGCAGCACGGCAGGATGCCAGGGGTCCTGATAGGAGGCCACCGAGCCGAGCATCCGGTCGGCAGCCATCGTGTACTGGGTGAGGTCGTTGGTTCCGATACTGACGAAGTCGGCGGACTCCAGCACCTGCCCGGCGACGAGGGCGATCGACGGGATCTCGGCCATCACGCCGACCGTGGTGAGCCCCAGCTCGCGGCCGAGGGCGACGAAGTACTCGGTCTCCTCCGCGTCAGCGACCATCGGGGCCATCACCCACAACTCCGCGTCGGAGTCCCGTTGCGCGTTCGCGAGGGCGGTGAGCTGGTCGCGCAGGATCTGCTCGCTCGCGCGGAGCGACCGCAGGCCTCGCAGCCCCAGCGCCGGGTTCTCCTCCTCGGCGGCATTCAGGAAGCGCAGCGGCTTGTCGGCTCCGGCGTCGAGGGCGCGCACGACGACCTTCCTGCCGGGGAAGTGGGCCAGCAGCTCGGAGTACCGCGCCTGCTGCTCGGCGACGGTCGGCGCGGTGTTCAGGTCGAGGAAGAGGAACTCGGTGCGGAACAGGCCGACACCCTCTGCCCCGAGGGCCACGGCCGCGGCGGCGTCGGCCGGCGAGCCGAGGTTGGCGAGCAGGGGCACTGGGGTGCCGTCGGCAAGCACACCGTCGGTGACCGGCGCGACGGCGCGGGCGGCGCGCTCTGCGATGACCGTGCGAGCGGCAACGAGCGCCGTGTCGGACGGGTCAGGGATGACCGTACCGGCCGCAGCATCCGCTATCACCACCGTCCCGTCGGCGAGGTCGAGGACACCGGGCACGCCGACGACCGCCGGGATCGACCTGCTCCTGGCGAGGATCGCCGTGTGGCTGGTCGGGCCGCCGTCGCGGGTGATCAGGCCGAGCACCCGGTCGAGGTCGAGCGTGGCGGTGTCGGCCGGCGCGAGGTCGCGGGCGACGAGGATGAACGGGATCGCGCTCGAGGGCACCCCGGGCGCCGGCACCCCGCGGAGGGAGGCAATGACCCGGCGGCTCACATCGGCGAGGTCTCCGGCGCGTTCGGCCATGTAGCCACCGAGGGCCGTGAGCATCTCCTCGAAGGCACCGAACGCCTCGAATACCGCGCGTTCCCCGGAGGTCCCCGTTGCGATGCGCCGCTCGATGTCCTCGGCGAGCGAGGGGTCGGCTGCCATCAGCGCGGCGGCCTCGAGCACGGCTTGCGCCTCACCGCCGGCCGCGACCGCGCGTGCGTCCAGATCGGTCGAGACCTGTGCGAGAGCGGTACGGACGAGGGCGAGCTCGGCGGCCGCATCGCCCGCGTGGGAGCCCGGCTCGGGATCGGGCAGGGGATCGGGCATCCGCAAGATCGGTCCGATCGCGATGCCGCGCCCCACTCCGGTGCCCTTCAGGTCCATCCGCCGCCACCGCTTTCCATTTTCGTAAGTCGCGCAAGCCTAACCGCGCATTGTTACGCTGGGCGAATGTCCGGCCCCGACCGCCCCGCCCCCGCCAGCCCCGCGGCATCCGCTGATCCCGGAACGGGGCTCGGGGCTCGTCTCGGGGCGATCGTCGCCCGTGTGATGACGCTGAAGCCCGTGCGGGTGTTCCTGGGCTACTCCGCGCGCGGCGGACCGCTGATGGCGTCCGGGCTCGCCTACCAGGCGATATTCGCCGTCTTCGCGGGTCTCTGGGTCGGGTTCTCGATCATCGGGCTGGTGGTGCAGCAGGACGTCGGGCTGCGGAACTCGATCATCACCACGATCGCCAACGCTGTGCCAGGACTCATCGACTCGGGTGACGGATCGGGGGCGATCGACCCGTCGACGCTGATCCAGGCCAGCGTGCTCAACTGGACCGGCGCCGTCGCCCTGGCCGGCCTGCTCTTCACCGCCCTGGGCTTCCTCGCCTCGGCGCGCGACGCGGTGCGGCGGGTCTTCGACCTGCCGCCCATCACCACGAACTTCGCGCTCCTCAAGGTGAAGGACCTCGGGCTCGCCGCCGCTTTCGGCGTGGCGATCATCGTGTCGACCGTGCTCTCCACCGCCAGCACCGTGCTTATCGGCGGCGCCCTCGACCTCATCGGTGTCGGCTCGAACTCGATCGCCGCCCAGGTGCTCGGCACGATCATCGGGCTCGCGCTCGTGCTCGCCCTCGACACGGTGGTGCTCGCGGCGCTCTACCGGGTGCTCTCCGGCGTCCGCATCCCCTTCCGCCGCCTCGTCGGCGGCGCCCTCATCGGCGGGGTCGGCCTCGGGCTGCTCAAGGCGCTCGGGAACACTCTGCTCGGCGGGGCGAGCACCAACCCGCTGCTCGCGTCCTTCGCGATCATCATCGGGCTGCTGATCTTCTTCAACCTCGTCTGCCAGGTGATCCACATCGCCGCGTCGTGGATCGCCACAGGCATGGTCGACGCCGGCATCCCGGCCGACCCCGTCGCCGAGGCGAAGCGCATCGAGGAGGAGCGCCTCGCCAGGGTGGCGGCCGAGGAGGCCGAGGCGCACCGCCCGTTCCCCGTGCGG